>JAGHYX010000017.1 GCA_017743375.1 Chloroflexota bacterium | reverse complement strand
TTACGAACGCTGCGCTGCTTGGGAGCGCTAAGCCGAGACACCGTTGGGTGAGGGCAGCGCAGCCGGCGCAGGGCTTAACCCTATAATTGCCTTGAACTCGTTGCCGTCCAGCGTCTCCCGCTCAAGCAGCGCCTTGGCCACTGCAACCAGCTTGTCGCGGTTATCGCTCAGGAGCTGCTTGGCTCGGTTGTAGGCGCGGGTGATGATCTTGGTCACCTCATTGTCGATCTTCTCTGCGATCTTCTCGCTGTAGTTGCGCCCCTCGGCCAGCTCGCGGCCCAGGAAGATCAGATCGCTGCGCTCGCCATAGGACACCGGTCCGAGTTCATCGCTCATACCATATTGCCGCACCATCGAGCGGGCGATCTGAGATGCGCGTTCTAGGTCGTTCATCGCGCCGGCGGTCACATCCTCAAAGATGATCTCCTCTGCGGCGCGACCAGCGAGCATGTAGACGAGCTGCGCTTCTAGGCGCTTGCGGGTCATCGAGAGCGCTGTCTCATCCTTCTCCGGCGTTAGCCAGGTGACGCCGCCTGCCATGCCGCGCGGCACGATGGTGACCTTCTGTACCGTGATTTCGGCTTCAGGGGTGAGCGCGGCAGCGACGGCGTGACCGGCCTCGTGATAGGCCACGATCTCCTTCTCACGCGGCGTCATCAGCCGGCTGCGGCGCTCAGGCCCTAGCGCGACTTTCTCGATGGCTGCCTGGAGCTCTTCTTGGCCGATCTCTGTCTTGCCGGCTCTGGCGGCCAAGATCGCCGCCTCATTGACCAGGTTCTCTAGATCAGCGCCGGTGAACCCGGGCGTCTGGCGCGCGATGAGGGCGAGGTCAACGTCCGACTTGAGCGGCTTGCCGCGGGTGTGCACCTTGAGGATCGCCTCGCGCCCTTTGACGTCCGGTGCGTCAACGACCACGCGGCGGTCGAAGCGTCCAGGGCGCAACAATGCTGGGTCCAGGATGTCGGGGCGGTTGGTCGCTGCGGTGACGATCACGTTGGTATCGGTGTTGAACCCATCCATCTCCACCAGCATCTGGTTGAGGGTCTGCTCTCGCTCGTCGTTGCCACCACCCAGGCCAGCGCCGCGCTGCCGACCGACAGCGTCTATCTCGTCAATGAAGACGATGCACGGCGCAGCCTTCTTGGCTTGATCGAACAAGTCGCGCACGCGACTGGCGCCGACGCCGACGAATAGCTCGACGAACTCAGAGCCTGACAGGCTGAAGAAAGGCACACCGGCCTCGCCAGCGACCGCTTTCGCTAGCAGCGTTTTGCCCGAACCCGGTGGGCCGACCAAGAGGACGCCTTTGGGAATGCGCGCGCCGAGCTGGATGAACTTCTCCGGGTTCTTCAGAAACTCCACTATCTCGACCAGCTCTTGTTTGGCCTCGTCGCATCCTGCCACGTCGGCGAAGGTGACCACCGGATGCTCACTGGTGATGCGCCGCGCGCGGCTGCGGCCAAACGAGAAGGCCTGATCGGCGCCGCTCTGTGCACGCCGCATGCTGAATAAGAAGAAGCCACCGATCAGCAGCACCGGCAGAAGATAGAGGATGATGCTGGATAGCTGTGTGAGGAAGGGCACAGCTTCGACGGAGTAAGTCAGGCTGTTGAGCTTCTCAGGGGGTACCCCGAAGTTTCTCAGCAGGGCGCTGGCATCTACGTTGGTCTCTTTGTTGACGACGATAGGGACGTTCGGGACATCTTTGCGCCGCGCACGGATGGTAGACCCATCGGCGGAGATCACGAGTTCGCTGATGTTCCCGGCGTTGATCTGGCGCACCAGCTCAGTGAGGTTTGAGTTCTCAGCGCGGCGAGAGGTGCTCGCAAACTGCATCACGGCGTAGGCGATAACGAGCGTGATGAGGATGATCGGGATAATGTTGTTCCGTAAGCTCTTAGGCATTGCTCAGTCCTCTGAACAGATGGGCGGAGCAGCGGGCGATTTGAACTTGCTCCACAACCCAGACTCTAGCGCAGCTATATTAGCTATGTGTGAGATCAGCCGACTGCTTATAAAAGTATAGATCAGCACACCAGGCGAAGTGAGCGTTCACCAATCGAGGCCAGGGCCGCCCGCTCCGCCACGCCGATCTGTCATGCTGGTCGCTCACTCAATGCCTGCCTCACTACAGTCATGCAATGGGCGTAGTGATGCTACACCCCTGCGCAAGGCATCTCAACCCTCCGCACTGCTTGTGTCAAGCGTATGCGCCCCAAATCAAGAATGTAGCCCAGACCCCAGACCTTCCCCCCAGCGTCGCTCATGAGATAATCGCCGCCAGACGGCTTCGATTCACAGCCGGCTCTTCCTAAGCACAATACGATGAAGATGATCATGGCCATCGTCCAACCGGACGATGCTCTGCGCACTTCCCAGATGCTCAATGAGGCCGGCTTTCGGGTGACCCGCATGGCCACACAGGGCGCGTGGCTGCGCCGTGAGAACGTCACCCTGCTGGTGGGGGTGAACGACGATCAGGTGGCGGAGGCCCTGCGCGTTTTGCGCCAGACCGCCCAGCGGCGCATGACGTATGTCAACGTTCCGGGCGAAATGACGGGCGCGTATAGCCCGCAGCCTCTAGAGGTGGAGGTGGGCGGGGCGACCATCTTCGTGCTGGACGTAGAGCGCTTCGAGCGGTTGAGCTGACGCAGCGACCAGCCGCGCGTGCGCCACGCGCAGGGCGTCCACACTGATGTCAATCCCGATCCAGCGCCGGCCCAGCCTTTGAGCGGCGAGCAGCGCCGTGCCGCTGCCACAGAATGGATCGAGCACCAGGTCGGCTTCGTTGGACGAGGCGCGGATGATGCGCTCCAACAGCGCCATCGGCTTCTGGGTTGGATAGCCCGTGCGCTCCGCCGAGACGTTAATAACAGCCGGGATCTCCCACACGTCGCGCATGAATACATCGGCGTAGAAGCCGTGCTCGTCTCGCTGCGCCCCGAAGAACGGCTTGCGATAGCGCACCCGCTCGCGCTGTGGGTGAAAGGTGTAGTTGTCGGAGGCGGTGTAAAAGAGGATGGCGTCGTGCTTGCGCGCGAAGTGTCGTTTGCCGGCTCCGCCTGTTCGATAGGCCCAGACGATCTCGTTCCGAAACCGCGCGCGGCCAAACAGCGCGTCGGACAAGAGGCGCAGATAGTGGCTCATGCGCACATCGCAATGCAGATAGAGGCTGCCGGTGGGCTTGAGCACGCGCCGCATTTCGCTCAGGCTCTCGGCCAGCTTGGCGCAGTAGATCAGGTCGCCGCTCTCTCCCAGAATGCGACGCAGTGCTTCCAGGGCGTCCACCAGAGCGGTTGATAAACCAGCCAGCGTCTCCTCGTATGCCCGTGCATCCCAGCGCCAGACGTCCAGGAAGCGCGGGCCCTCGGCGCGCCTGCCGGTGAAGTAGTAAGCGTGGCCGGAGTTGAAGGGAGGATCGGCGTAGATCAGGTCAACCGAGGCATCTGGGACGTGGGCGCGCAGGACGCGGACGTTATCGCCGCAGAAGAGCCGGCCACCGGGCAGCTCAAGCACGCCCAGCTCATCGTCCGCTGCCGATGAGCTTCTCATAGATGGCTTCAAATTCCTCTTCCGAGTAGAACTCAATGATGATGCGCCCACCTTTGCGGCTGCGCACGAGCGCGACCTTGGTGCCCAGCGCCTCGCGCAGCCGCGACTCGTACTCTTTTGCCCCTTGCCAGCGTTGGTCACGCTGCGCTTTCTTCTCGGTAGTCTTTGGGCTGTTCAGGCGGCGGATCAGCTCTTCGGTCTGGCGCACGTTTAGATCGTGTGCTTTGATCTCGTTGAGGACGGCCAGTTGGTCAACTGCTGAACTCAAGCTCAGCAGCGCGCGTGCGTGCCCCTCGCTGATCTCGCCCTGCATCAGCGCGGCCTGAATTTGGCCAGGGAGCTTGAGCAAGCGCAGCGTGTTGTAGATGGCGACGCGGCTCTTGCCCACCCGCTCTGCCACCGCGTCGGGCGTAAGCCCGAACTCGTTAATGAGCTGCTGGAAGGCCGCCGCTTCCTCGAGCGGGCTGAGGTCGTTGCGCTGGATGTTCTCGACCAGCGCGATCTCCAGCATCTCTTGGGGGGTGACTTCTTTGATGATGGCCGGCACGCGGGCCAGGCCGGCCAACTGCGCCGCGCGCCAGCGTCGCTCGCCCGCCACCAACGTGTAGGGCGCGCCCGGCCCTTCCGTGCGGGTGACGATCAGCGGCTGGATGACGCCGTGTTCTTTGATGCTGGCGGCCAGCTCTTCCAGTTGTAGCGCCTCTTGGCTGCGCACCAGGCGAGGCTGGCGCGGGTTGGCCCGGATGTCGGTTACCGCGATCTCGACGACGCCGGCGCGAGATGCCTCGATCTCGTTCGCCCCTGGTATCAGCGCGCCTAAGCCTCTCCCAAGTCCCGGTTTGGGTGCCATCTTTGCCCTGGTTTGCTCAACTCACCGGAATGGCGCCGTTGACCCTGGCAGCCTGATCTTGAAGCAGCAATTCCTCGGCCAAGCTCTTATACGCCAGCCCACCTGGCGAGGTTGGCGCGTAGGTCACGATGGGTTGGCCGTAACTCGGCGCTTCGCTCAGCCGAACGTTGCGCGGGATGCGGGTGCGAAAGACTTTCTCGCCGAAGAATTGTTCCACTTCGCTCACCACCTGCTGGGCGAGCGCAGTGCGCGGATCGTACATCGTCATCAGCAACCCACGGATTTCTAACTGCGGATTCAAGCGTTGGCGCACCAGTTGGATGGTGCGCATGAGCTGCGATAGGCCCTCCAGGGCAAGATATTCGCACTGCACAGGCACCAGCACACCGGTCGCGGCGGTGAGCGCGTTGACGGTGAGCAGGCCAAGCGACGGCGGGCAATCAATCAGCACGTAGTCGTATTTGCTGGCTTCGGCGGCCAGCGCCTGGCGCAGGCGATACTCGCGGGCCAGCTCGCCAACCAGCTCAACTTCAGCGGCAGCCAAGCTGGGCGACGCTGGCAGCACGGTGAGGTTGAGCTTGGCGTTTCTCAGCAGCGCCTTGCTGGGGGGGGCAGTGCCGAGCAGCACCTCGTATGTGGAGACTGCGATCTTGTTCTTGTCGAGGCCCAGGCTGCTGCTGGCGTTGCATTGTGGATCCAAATCGAGCAGCAGCACCTGCCGGCCGGCCAGCGCAAGGTAAGCGCTCAGGTTCACTGCCGTGGTGGTCTTGCCCACGCCGCCCTTCTGGTTGGCGATTGCGTAAATGTGCGCCATTGCTACCGCTTGTAAAAAAGCCCGACGAGGATTTCTATAGCCACCCTGGTGGCAAGATTGTACTGCACCGCGCCAGATCTGCCGGGGTGGGCAGGCTGTCCAGCCCGCTGCGGGTGACGGACTGCGCGGCGATGCAGTTGGCGAATTCGCACGCAGTGATCGGGTGAAGCCCACGCCGTAGCGCGATGAACAGCGTTGCGGCGAAGATATCCCCCGCGCCCGTGGGGTCAACCTCTTCAACCGCCGGCGCGGGGATGCGATAGGGCTTGCCTTTTAGAAACAGAGTGCAGCCGTCGGCGCTCTCGGTGACCACGAACAGCGCTGTCTGGGCGGCCCACGTGAGCGCCAGCGGCCATTCGCCGGCAACGTCATCAATGCTGATCACCGTGGCGTTCGCACGCCTCAGCACACGCGGCGCAGCGTCCCAGGGCTTAGGGTGGACGCGGCCCGTCTCATCCCAGCGCCGCAGCCATCCCTGTGGGGTCACGCCGATAAACACGTCGGGCGGAAAGGCATCAACAAAATCGGGGCTGACTTCGTCGCAGACCGGCGCTAAATGCACAATATGGCTCTGGCGAAGCTCTGCCGTGAGATGGGCCGGCGTCAAACGCACCGGGCTGGGCCGCGTGTATTGAATTCGGCCGGCGGGTGTGTAGATGTTCTCAAACTGCGTCGTGGTGGGAGATGCCAAGCGATAAGCGCAAATACCGGGCAGGTGACGCGCGACGTCGTAATCCTCACCGGCTGCGGTGAGCACGCTGACGTTCTCCACCATGCGCCGCGCTGCCAATGCAGAGAACCAGGCTGTGCCCCCTGGGGTAATCCGTCCGTCGCGCCAAACGTCCGCCGTGACGTGCCCAATAGCCAGGTAGTCAGGCGGCATGCTCTACATTCGCGCGGCGGAGGCGTCTTGGCTGCGCGGCTTGATCTGCACCTTGCGGGATTCGCCCTCGCCGATGCTCTCGGTGAACACCCCAGCGTAGTCGCGCAGGGCCAGATGCACGATGCGGCGTTCGTCGGCTGGCATTGGTTCAAGGGTGATCGCTCTGCCGCTGGCGATCACCTTCTCCGCCAGCCGCCGCGCCATGTTGGTCAACTGCTGTTCACGCCGCTGCCGCCGACCATTGACATCAACGTTCAGGCGTGCGCTGCTCTTGGTTTGGTGCGACCACATCACTTGTGCGATCGCTTGCAGCGCTTTCAACCCCTCGCGCTGATGGCCCAGCAGCAGCGCTTCTTCCTGTTTGCCGAGCGCAACCTCGACCCAGAGGTAAGGTTCTTCCTGGCCGTTGGCGGGGAAGACGCTGCGCGCCGTCGCCTTTGATGGGCGCATGCCCATGCGCTGCAGCAGCGCCTCTACCAATGTGCGGGCCAGCTCTTCCCCTTCGATCTTCGGCGATGGCTCGTCTGCTGTTTGCTCGGGCGCAGGTTGTGACGGCACATTATCCACCGAGGCGGACGATTGCACGCTGTGCTCCGCCGGCGCTGCTATCACCAAGCTCTCCGGCGCTGCTGATGCGGTCTCTGTTGCTGATGGCTGAGCCAGCTCGGCAAACGGCGTTAGGCGAACCCGCGCTGGTCGGCTGCCTATGCCGAACACGCCTCGGCTGCCCTCGTCGAGGATCTCGATCTTGACTTCGGCGCGAATCAGATTAAGCTGGCTAAGACCTTGCGCAATTGCGCTCTCGACATCAGGTGCTTGGACTTCGATGGCGGGCATCTTGTATCGCAAACAGAAAGATGTTCAAACGAACTAAGAGGGGGGGATGAGCCTCTCACCCTTGCCGCCGGGCATAGGCTTCAGTTTGGATGCGGAGCGGTTGACTCGACCAGTGGACTTCATCTTCACCTTGGTCTTTGGCGGCTCGAAGAGTGGTTTATCGCTCACCTCTGCGTTCGCGGGTTGGGTCGAGCTGACCGCAGCAGCCGGCCCCAGATGCAGCGCGCGCGCGCGATCCAGGCTGGGCTTGGTGATGAAGTACTGCACTATCCCCACTAAATTGGACACGATCCAGTATATCCCCAGGCCAACCGGCGTGCTGAGCATGAAGAAGCCGAACATCATCGGCATCATCAACTGCATCATCTGGTTTGTCTGTCGCATCGCTGGGTCGGTGGTGGGCGGGGTCATCAGCTTATTCGCAAAGTAAGTGCTCACCACCACCAAGATCGGGATGATGAGAAAGGAATCGGCTTGGCCGAGGTCCCAGATGAGGAAGCGCGAATCAATCGGCACCAGCGTGGACAGGCCGGGCAAAAAACTATAGAGGTGACTGCCCAGCTCCAGCGTGCTGAGCGGGGTGACTGCGAGCGTGCGGATGATGGCCTGATATAGCCCCAGCAGGATGGGAAGCTGGATCAGCAAAGGCAAACAGCCGCTGAACGGGTTAAACCCCAGTTTGCGCATCTCGGCCTGCAAACGCTGGGGGTCATTCTTGTATTTCTCCTGAAGCGCCTTGATTTGCGGTTGCAGCGCCTGCATCTTAAAGCTGCTGATCTGTTGCTTGATGGTGAGCGGCAGGGTCAGCAAGCGGATGATCAGGGTGAGCGCGATGATGGCGAGCACATACTGGTTGAAGAGCAACCCGTATAGCACCATCAGCGCGTTCGTCATCGGGTTGACGATGAAGAAGTCGAAGATATTACCCATTGGACTCGGATGATCTTACTGAGCCGCGCTGTTGCCTTCTGAGTGCTTGCCGGCAACTGCCGGCTTGGCCTTGGCTTCAGCAGCCGCCTTCTTCTTGGCCTCTTCCGCTGCTCGCTCGTTCAGCTCGCGCTGCCAATCGGTCGGATGGATCGAAGCGTGATAGGTGTCGGGCTTGGTCAGCCGCGCCTTGTCGTGCACCAGCCGCGCGCTTGGTTCCTGCTCCGGGTAGTAGCTCAACTCGTAGTCGTGGTCCATCTTAATAGCGTCGAAGGGGCAAAACTCCGCGCAATACCCGCAGTTCATGCAGATGGTCGTGTCTATGTAGAACTCTTTTGGCTGCGGGATCGGGCGCTTGGTCACCGGGTCCTCCGTCCGCACGATCCAGATACACTGCGGCGGGCAGACTTTGGCGCAAATGCCGCACGAGGTGCACTTGTCGTCTTGCTTCTCAGTATCATAGACCAAGAAGGGCACGTAGCGGAAGTTCTCCGGCAGCGGCAGGCGCTCTTTAGGATATTCAACGGTGACCAGCCCTCTGACCTTGGGGCTTTGCCGGCGCAGCGGGCGCGGCTGTTGGACCCCGCTCTTGTTGAGCATGTATTTCAAATCCTCAGCGTAGGTGTCAATGAAGTGCCGCAGCGTCACGCCAAGGCCCTTCAAGATTCCAGTTCCCAGCAAACCCATGGTTTGACTCCTGATATACGGAAGGCTACCTGTCCACTTCTCCTAACACGATGTCCAGCGACCCAAGGATCACCACCGCATCGGCGACCTTGTGTCCCACCACCATTTCCTTAAGCGAGTTCAAATTGATGAACGAGCTGGAGCGCACATGGTAACGGTAAGGGTTCTGACCGCCATCGCTCACCAGATAGAAGCCCAGCTCACCCTTGGGCGTCTCCACGCGGCCGTAGGCCTGTCCGGCGGGGACACGATGGTTATAGGCCTTCTTGCCCGCCTGGATATCCCCTGGCTTGGTCTGGTCGAGCTGATTCAGCGCTTGCTGGACGATCCGCACCGACTGGCGCATCTCAGCCACCCGCACGCGATAGCGATCATATACGTCCGCGCCATAGAAGACCGGAATATCGAAGTCAAAGCGGTCATAGATGCTGTAAGGATCAGCGCGGCGGATGTCGTAGGGCACGCCAGCAGCGCGCAGGCAAGGACCGGTGAGGCTGTAGTTAATGCTCCGCTCCGCCGGCAGATACCCTACGCCGACGGTGCGCGCCTTGATGATCTCGTTGTCGGTCAGCAGTTGCTCCAGCTCATCTATCTTGCGCGGGATGCGCTCGAAAGCCAGCTCGCGCGCGCGCATGATCTGATCCTCGGTGAAGTCGCGGCTGACCCCGCCGAAGCGCATGTAGTTGCACATCAGCCGGCTGCCGGTCACTGCCTCGAACAGGTCCAAGATCAGGTCGCGCTCGGTGATGAAGTACAGCGCCGGCGTGTAGAAGGCACCTAGGTCGTTCAGCAGGAAGCCGATCGCCCAGAAGTGCGATTCGATGCGCGTCAGTTCGGCCATGATCACGCGCAGGTACTCCGCGCGCTCCGGCGGCTTGATCCCCATCATCTTCTCGACGGTGATCACATAGCCAAGCTCGTTGGCCAAACCGCAGATGTAATCCAGACGGTCGGTGTAAGGGATGTTGTGAAGCCAGGTGTTGCGCTCGCCGATCTTCTCGTGGTTGCGGTGGAGATACCCCAGCACCAGTTTCAGGTCAGTCACCGTTTCGCCGTCGAGCTTGACCACCATGCGCAGCACGCCGTGGGTGGAAGGATGCTGCGGCCCCATGTTGACGATGATCTGATCAGTGCGCAGTTCCTCTTCGTCAACCAGCAGGTTGCTATTGCGGTCTAGGACGGAGACCGCTGCCCCCACGCCGGCGACCTGGGCGTGTCCGTTGGACGCGCTGCCGTCGTCGAGTCCGGGCACGCCGCTGCGCATCGTATCGTATAGCCCAGCATCGGGGTTTGCTTGGTAATTCAGCGGGTCGAAGCCGGGTGGATAGTTGACGTTGTCGTGCCAGGGCACGCGCTCTTCGGCGAGCTGATGATGGCCGCCGGGCCAGCGCGAGTCGAAGGGCTTGGTGTCGCCCTCGTAATATGGCTCGTGCCAATCCTTACGCAGCGGCCAGCCGTAGAAGCCTTCCCAGGTGAGGATGCGGCGCAGGTCAGGATGCCCCTCGAAGCGCACGCCGAACATGTCGTAAATCTCTCGCTCCTGGAACTCCGCGCCGGCATACACCGGCACCAGCGAAGGCACCGCCACAGGCGCGGGCGCAACTGGGTCATCGCCGCGCGGCACGCGCACCTTAAGGGTCAGTGGCTCGCCGCCGCGTGAGCGCTGCGGATGATAGACGACCTCGATGTAGCCTTCCTTGATGTAGTCCACCGCTGTGGCGTTGGCCAGCATGTCATAGCCCAATTGGTCGCGCACATAAGTCATCACCTCGCGCAGTTTGCCCAGGTCGTTCACCAGGACGCCCACGTATGGCGCTGGCGCGATCACCGCTTCGCCAAAGTGCTGCTGAAGCTGTAGGAGTTCTGGGGTCAGGGTTGCCAAGGGTGGCGCTTTTTGGGCTGCCGGCTTGGCCGGCGTCGGCTTCGCAGCAGCCGCAGGCTTGGCGGCCGCCGCGGGATTGGTCATCTCTTCTGACATCGCTTCTCTCCCTAATCTCTCTAATCGGCGCGATAATTCTAACGGCGCGGCGGGCGAGACACTCACGCCCTTCTCAGACAGGAGGGCGCAAGTAGCACCCCGTGTTCTTATAGTCCGTGCATCGCGCGGCGACGAAGGTCGTCAACTCAACCAGCTTTTTCTCCGCCTGCGCCTTCTCCAGCCACAGGTTCAGCGCCTTCGCGCGCGTGATCAGTTTGTCCATCAAATCATAGACCACGGTTGAATCCACCCCAACCCAATGCGCAACGCGCGAGATAAGCTGCTGCTTGTGCGCCTTCAAGAAGGTCTCAGCGCGCATGAACCGGCCAAACAGCTCACGGCGATTCAGGCGCTTCGGCTGGGCGCGGAACATCTCCTTCAGGCTCGGATCGACGTAGCCGGTGGCCTTTTTGTAGTAGTGGCTCGGCTTGGCCTTCATGAACTGGGCTACCGTTATCTTGACCTCCTCATAGGGTTCGATCTTCCAGCTCTCGTCGGCCTCGACCAAGGGCGGGCATGGCCCAAGTTCCTTCACAATGCGCTCGGTGTAACGCAGCTTTTGTAGCGCGCGCGGATAGTGCTTATAGGTCCGCCGCCAATTTGAGCGTGGCGTGAGCCACACAGTGAATGTCTCGGCGAAATCCTCATCGGGATGTTTCTGGGCGTAGTAATCCCCGTTCGGGTTCACGTAGCTGCGGCTCCACGGGTTGTAAGTGTATCGGTCGTCCTCTGGATACGTGTGGAAGAAGTGACCATGCACGTCGAACAGCTCGCGAAAGTCCTTGCGCCGATAGAGCTTATACGAATAGCAGAATGCGTGGCCGCATTCGTGGCGCAGCAGGTCAATGATGTCCGCGTCGCTGTAGCGCCAACCGCGAAACTCCTCGTTCAACTCTTTCAACAGGGGGTGAAAGTCGTAGAACCCCAACGAGATGATCGGCTGGCCGGCGATGCACCCATAACCAGTGGAAATATAGAAGATCGGCTCCAACCGTCGGATGCCGGCACGCCGCAGCTCCTCTTTAACCAGCGGGATGGCTTGGGCGAAGATCGTCCCTTCGATTTTGAGGTCGAGCTGGTTGATCGGCGTATTGAGCAGCTCCAGCTTGAGCGTCTCGGTCTGAAACAGCAACTGGCGCGTGCGTCGCATAGGTCAGCGAGAGCTGAGTGTAACGCGCTTCGGCCTGGACATAAAAATAATTACTTTAAGTACACTTATTGCAATAAACACCAAATCAAGCCATTGATAGATGCGAAAGGGGCCGAGCAGAGCGGCTGAATCGCCGCGCAGGAATTGCCAGCCGAAGTCGCCGATGGCGAAGCAGGGCACTAATACTTCCGGCACGCGCACCTTGGCCAGCCAGAGGACGGTCCCACAGCCGGCCATCCAGGCCGCCATAAGCACCTGGGTCGGCCAACGCGGGTTGCGCACCTGATAAGCGTCTGGCCAGTCCACCCGCATCTGCCAGGCTAACGAGGCTTCGCCATCAGTTTGCCAGAACACCTCGCGCCCATAGGCACAGCCGGCCTCGATGCACCCAAGCGAAGCAGCAATCGCAACCAGCACGAAGGCAGCCAAACATACTGATCCCAGGTGCGCAGGAGGCGGGTGAACGGCGCGGCGCAGGATCAAATAGGCCGCCATCCCGCCGGCGATTGCCCCATGCTCAGACAGGCCAGCGAATCCGATGACCTCAGCGCGATGTTCGCTGAAGTATTCCCAGTGAATAAGCACATACGCCGCGCGCCCTGCTAACATCGCTGACCCAGCGATGAACAGCGCAGCAGAGAAGAGGCGCTGATCGCGGCTGCGCACGAAGGCCAACCCCAAAGGTGCGAGCAGGGCAAACGCCAACAGGGTTGTGTATTCGCTGATAAGCAGAATTGTAGCCGCTAATCACGAAGACGCATTTTTTCGCGCGCAGCCTCCACAAATTCGTCAAAGAGATGGATGGCATCATGCGGGCCGGGCGATGCCTCTGGGTGATACTGGACGCCAAAGGCGCGCAGCCTTGGAACGCGCAATCCCTCTACACATCCGTCGTTTAAGTTGACGTGGGTGACCTCGACATCTGCGGGTAAGCTCTCGGCGCGCACCGCAAAGCCGTGGTTGTGGCTGCTGATCTCGACGTGGCCGCCGGCGAGCACGGGCTGATTGCCGCCGCGATGGCCGAACTTCATCTTGTAGGTGCGTCCGCCCAGCGCTAGACCGAGGATCTGATGACCCAGGCAGATGCCGAACAGCGGCACGCGGCCCAATAACTGGCGGGTCGCCTCAATGGCATAGGTGCAGGCAGCCGGATCGCCAGGGCCGTTGGAGAGGAAGACCCCGTCCGGCTGTAGCGCCAACACCTCGTCGGCCGGCGTGGTGGCCGGCACCACAGTTACCCGACAACCGCGCGAAGTGAGCAGGCGCAGGATGTTGCGTTTGACCCCGAAATCATAGGCCACGATATGGGGCTGTTCGGGCGTTGGCGCGCTCGACGGCGCGGGCAACCCCACATACCATTGCGGGTCCACGCCGCTCGTCCAGCGATATGGCTCGTCGCAGGTCACCTCGCGCGCCAGGTCTGCCCCGTTCATGTCGCGGCTGGCGCGCGCCATCGCCAGCAGGCGATCGGGGTCTAGGTTCACCGTTGAAATCGCGCCGCGCATGGCGCCCTTCTCCCGAATGTGTTTCACCAAGGCGCGCGTGCTCAGGCCGGTGACGCCGACCACACCGCGCTCGGCCAGATACTCATCCAGCGGCTGGCGGCTGCGATAGTTGCTGACGATTGGGCTGAGGTCGCGCACCACAAAGCCGGCGACCCAGGCGCGATGTGACTCGTCATCGTCGGGGTTGGTGCCCACGTTCCCGATCTGCGGGGCGGTCATCACCACGATCTGGCCGTAGTAGGACGGATCGGTGATCACCTCCTGGTAACCGGTCATAGATGTGTTGAAGACCACCTCGCCGGTCGTCTCACCAAGGTGGCCGAAGCCAAAGCCCGGCCACACCGTGCCATCTTCGAGGACGAGGAGCGCAGGAGGGCGTTTCATAGTGGATGTCAAGCGATGTTGGAGAGCGGCGCGTCCGCAGATGCGCCGTTACGCAGCAGGGTGCGCCATGCTTCGGGCAGGCGCGTCGGCGCGTTCAGGGCGAAGTTAAAGCACACTTGGACCGTTTTGCCGGTTGCGATCAGCTTGCCATCGCTACGCCGGATGATCCGGTAATGCAGCGCGTATGAAGAGTTGCGCACTTCGCCGACGGTCACCTCTATGTCAAGCTGGTCGCCGAGCAGGGCCGGCGCGCGGTAGTCCACCTCTGCGTGGGCGATCACCGTGCTGCGCTCCGGCGAGAATAGGTCGCGTAAGCCGATGGCGGTGATGAACGCGATGCGCGCCTCCTCGAAGTAGGTCAGATACACCGCGTTGTTGACGTGGTTATAGGCGTCCAGATCGCGAAAGCGCACCCGCAAGCTATGGACGAACATGCTTACTTCTTCTCTGCCACGCTGATCGCCGTGATCTTATCGCCCTGCTTGTCGCCCTCGGCTGCCGTCAGCGCCCGAACCACGTCCAGGCCGCTGGTGATGCGCCCGATGACCGAGAACTGGTTGTCGAGCGCCTGGGTGGGTGAGTAGGTGAAGATGAACTGCGCAATGCTGCTATCGTTGTCGCCGAAGAGCGCGACGACCCCCGGCTGCGCCATCAATCCGGGCCTGGTTTCCACGCTGCACTCGAAGCCGGGATTGCCCGTCACAATTGGGCTGCCCGTCAGCACGGCACCCAGCCGCGTGTCGTTCAACAGCACCGGCGCGTTCTCGAAGTAACCCTTCTGGATGAGGAAGACAATCGCGTTGACGTTGACCGGAGCGATCGCCGGGTCGAGCTCGGCCACGATGTCGCCGCGCGTGGTCTTCACCGTCATGACATACTTGGCAGCTTTGTCAATCACCTGCTCAGGGCGGTCAAAGCTGAATACTTTGTTGCTCAGGCTGGCCGCAGCTTGCGCGCGCTGCGCAGCGTAGTTACGTAGCCCTGTCCCGCTCTCCTGGCCTTGAAAGACCTGAGGCTCGATTGGGTTGCCGTCTAGGAACGTAAACGGCGTGCCATTGACGCCGGCAGCTTCGCCACTCTCCAGATCGCGCTGGACGCGCGCGGCCACCGCGCTGCTGGCCAGGTCGCGCTCGAAGCGAGCCAGATCGAGGCCGAGCTGCTGCGCGTAAGCCTTGAAGGTCGTGGTGATCTCCGCAACCGGTTTGTCCTTCCATTCACCTTGCTTCTCATAAAGCAGGTCGTGCATCTCCCAGAACTTGTCCTGGAGCGCGGCGGCCTCGGCAGCTTGGGCCGCAATGCGCGCCTTATTGTGCTGGGGAAGCGGAAAGTGGCGATAGACCAGCCGCACGGTATCGCTCACAGCCGTCATCAGTGCTTTCATCTGCGGCGCAAACCTTGCGCACGCTGGGCACTGGAAGTCGGCATATTCGATGATCGTCGTGGTCGCCTGCGGGTTGCCCTTGATGTGGTCATCCGCGCGGACGTTGAGGGGGAAGGGGGCACAGGTGGCCGGCTTCGGCACGGGCGTGGGCGAAGGCGCTGCCGTCGGCTGTAACGGCGCTGCGGCCACCGCTCCGCCATCGGCTGTCGTCACCTCGATGCGCTCGATCACATCGCCGACCTGAATGGCGCGCACCACCTCTTTGCCGCGGATGGTGACGCCAAACACGGTGTAGTTATTGTCGAGGTTCGGCTGCGGGCCGATCGTGATGTAGAACTGGCTGCCGCTGCTTGGGGTCGTCTCCGGCGGGCCGCCCCGGCGCGCCATGGCGATCGCCCCGTCCACGTGCGTTAGCTTGATCTCCGGCGGCAGGTCGTAGCCAGGTCCACCGGTGCCGTTGCCCAGCGGGTCACCACCCTGGATGACAAACCCCGGCTCCACGCGATGGAAGGTCAGTCCGTCGTAAAAGCCATTTTGGGAGAGATAAACGAAGTTGTTGACAGTTTGCGGGGCAGCGCTGGGATCAAGTTCTACGACGATATCTCCCTTGCGCGTCTTGATCGTGGCGATGTATTTCTTGCTCGTGTCTATCGTCAGCGGTGGGGGGGCGCTGCCCACGCGCGTGCGCTGTTCGGGCGGAAGTTGGGCGAATGGACGGCTGGCAGGCTGCTGTTGTGTGGGGATAGGTTGAGTCGGCTGAGCATCGGCCGAGGGTGCGGTGAATGGCGTAGAGGTTGGCAGATTTGCCGGCTGTGCGCCACACGCCGACAACGCGAATGCTGCGACCACAGACCACGCCAAAGGCGCAAAACGATTTCTAATCACCAAAACCTCCTGAGCTTCTCTGCGCTTCCTGACAAGAGTGGCAGACAAACTGGCAAAGCGAGGGCCGTTGATCCATGGGGCATGCAGAGTTTAGCTGTCAGATTATACTTTAGCAAGTATGTCATCAACGATGAGTGATGGGAACATCGGTCAACACGGGCGACCCAGAGGGCTGGGCGCGCGAGCCGTCGTCGCCCTGACGGTGAGCGCGCTCGTAGGCTTATTGGCGATGGGCGCGCCGGCTCAGGCGAGTGCGCCCGAGCGCGGGAGCGCAGCCAACTACACTTGCCTTTGGTACACCGTCCGCGCCGGCGATACGCTGAACGCCATCGCCCAACGCTATGGAGTCACAGTGATCGAGCTGCGCCGGGTCAACGGCCTGCGCGACACGCGCATCTACGTTGGCCAGCGCTTGTGCGTCCCGCAGCCAGTGAGTGCGCCGCCCTCTCAGCCAGCCGGCCCGTGGCGGGCTGAGTATTGGAACAACACCATCCAATCTGGGCCGCCTGCCCTGACGCGCAATGAGTCGGCCATCAACTTCGACTGGGGCTTCGGCTCTCCCGATCTCCAGCGCGTCCAACCGGATTTCTTCTCGGCCCGCTGGACGCGCACGTTCAACCTCTCGGCCGGCGTGTGGCGCTTTGCGGTACAGGCCGATGATGGCATCCGGGTATTCATTAACGATCAGGCGATCATTGACGCTTACGACTTCGTCGGGTTGCAAACGCCCAGCGTGGATGTGCCGCTTAATCAAGGGCGCTACACCGTTCGGGTGGACTATGTGGAGCAGACGCAGCGCGCGCTCGCGCGCTTGACCATCACGCGGGTGAGCAACCTGCCGCAGCCCACCGCGCCGCCGCCACCGCCGGCAGGTGGGGGCTTCAACAACGGCCCGTGGCAGGTGGATTTCTTCCCCAACCCCAATCTCGCCAGTCCGCCGGCGGTCTCGCGGGTGGTGTGTTGTCTGCAATTCGACTGGCGCGGAGCCCCTCCGGTGGCTGGTGTGCCAGCCACGTTCTTCTCGGCGCGCTTTAGCCAGGTGCGCTACTTCCCCGCCGGCGTATATCAGTTCGTCGTGCGCGCCGACGACGGCGTCCGGCTCTTCCTGGATGGACAGTTGCTCATCAATGAGTTTCGCGAGCAGTCGGCTCGGACGTTCGTGGCGAACGCCAATCTGGGGGCCGGCAATCACTCCCTCATCGTCGAGTATGTCCAGTATGGCGGGCAATCAAACCTCTCGCTCTACTGGGACTTCTTGGGGGACCCCGGCGGGCCGCGCGCTTCGGCCTTGTCCTCGCCGCCGCCCTTCTTCCCGCCGCTGCCCTGAGTCACGCTGATGACGTGCTAGGTGGGGGCGTTTACCAAACACAGAGGCGAGGCTATCGCGTCGCCTCCTTTGTTGTTCGCTGACAAGCAGTCGGGCGCTTGTTTCGCCGCCACTCGTGTGATGGACTGACACGGCGAACCGCCTCTATTGGGTGAGTGCACCTATCTAAAGGTTCGCCTGCTGTTTGCGCGCTCATCCATTGGCGTTCATCCGTCGTCGGGCTGCGTTGGCGTGTGCGTGGAGGTCTTCTGCCTCAGCCAATTTGACCGCTGCCGGCGCAAGCCGTTGGGCAGTGGCCTCGTCGAGCGCGACCACGTTCGTCACGCGCACGAAGTCGAGCGCGCTGAGCGGCGAGGCAAAGCGCGCTGTGCCGCCGGTCGGCATCACATGGCTGGGGCCGGCGACATAATCCCCTAATACTTCGTACGAGTGCTCACCGACGAAGATTCCGCCTGCGTTGTGGATCGCGTCTACCCAGGCCCAGGGGTCCTTGACCGACAAGCACAGATGCTCAGGGGCGAAGTCGTTGGCCAGTGCGACGGCCTCCGCCAAGTCCTGCGTGACCACCGCGCCGCTGCGCTGGGCGAGCGATTCGGTCACCGCCTCTCGGTTGGGTTGGGGCAAATCGGCGAGCTGCGCGGCCACTGCCGCGCTCACCGCTTCGGCCAACGGGCGCGACGGCGTGAGCAGCAGCGCCGTGCCGCCGAGGTGCTCGGCCTGCGCCAATAGATCAGCCGCGACCCAGGTCGGGTTGGCGCTCTCGTCGGCGATGACCACCGTCTCGGTCGGGCCGGGCAGTGAATCTATCCCGCAGACGCCAAAGACCTGGCGCTTGGCGAGCACGACGAAGGTATTGCCCGGTCCGCAGATCTTGTCCACCCGTCTGATCGTCGCCGTGCCATAGGCCATCGCGCCGATGGCCTGCGCCCCGCCGACGGCGTATATCTCGTCCACTTGGGCGATGTCGGCGGCGACCAGGATGACGGGATGCGGCAAAGGCGGTCGGGTGCTGCTCGGCGGCGCGCAGACGATCACCTCCTTTACGCCGGCCTGACGCGCCGGGATCACCGTCATCAGCAGCGTCGAGGCCAGCGGCGCGCTGCCGCCGGGGATGTACACGCCAACCCGGCGCAGCGGGCGGACAACTTGTCCCAGCACCCCGCCGAGTTCTGTGGTCATCCAAGTCTGCGCTACCGGACGGGCGTGAAAGCGGGTGATGCGCTCAGCAGCCTGTCTGAGGGCCAGCACCACCTTCTCGTCCACCCTGTCGTAGGCTGCGGCAACATCGGCCTTGCGCACGGCGATCTGTTCAGCAGCGAGCGCGACCCCGTCCAGCTTATGCGTCCATGTGATCAGCGCGGCATCGCCCTCGCTGCGCACGTCGCGCAGGATGCGCCGCACGGCCTCCTCTGGGGGTAAGTCTTCTCCAAAGGCAGCCAGCGTGCGCCGGCGCATGCTCTCAGTGACCACGATCTCGTCCACATCTGGCCGGCGCAGCAGGGTTGTGCGCGCTTGCTCCACGTTCAAAATCTTCAGCATAGTTTGTCTGGCCGATTGTAACGAACGACCTAGCTGATTGGCCAGTTGTGAAATCGGTCACGAAGGGGATGTGCGCGGACGCATCATGTGCATCATATGAATCAACGGTGAGTGCAAGAGGCGCTGCATGAGCGAGTTACTGACGACGCATCAGGTGCAAGACCTGCTCAAGGTTGATCGGTCCACGATCTACCGGATGGTGGAAGCGGGGCGGCTGCCGGCCATCCGCGTCGGCAAGCAGTGGCGATTCGACTCAGAACAGTTGCACCGTTGGCTCAGCGAGCGGGCCATCTTAGCCACCTTGAGCGCACCCACCCAGCCAGCGTCCGGGCTGGCCGCGCTGCTCCCCTTGGGGTGCGTGCAAATGATCCAAGACGCCTTCGCCGAAGCGCTGGAGGTCATGATGCTCACAACCGACATGAGCGGTCAGCCGTTCACCGCGCTCAGTCGGCCGTGCGGCTTCTTTGGCGCGCTGGTGGGCAAGGCTGATGCGCTCATCGGCACGTGGCAGCAGCTCGCCATTGAGCCGGCGTTGGAACCTCGCTTCCTGCGCAGCGAGATCGGGCTGCTGTTTGCGCGCGGCCTCATTCGCGTAGGTGACAAGCTGATAGGCATGGTCATCGCCGGCGGGGCAGCGCCGGCGGACTGGCCGCCTGCTGAGCGCGAGTGGCGGAGCTGGGCGCGACGCTTCGGTGCCGACGAGGCAGCCGTCCACGCCAACTTGGACGGCGTCTATCGCCTGGATGCCGACCAGCGCACGAAAGTATTGCGCACTGTTCAGCGCGTGGCCGATATCTTCTCACACGTCGCCGCCATCCGGCAAATGGACAACGCGATTGGATTGCAGACGACTGCTCACTTTGGTTAAGGAGTTAGCAAGATGAAACAGTTGGTTATTTTAGGCGCCGGCACCGCCGGCACAATGGTCGCTAACCGCCTCAGGCGCACGCTCGCAGACGACTGGCGCATCACGCTGGTCGATCAGAGCGAGACGCACTACTACCAACCCGGCTTTTTGTTCATCCCGTTCGGCATCTATAGCCAGCGCGACGTGGTCAAGCCAGAGCGCGACTTCGTCCCGCCGGGGGTGGAGTTCGTCGTCTCGCCGATTGAGCTGATCGAGCCGGAACGCCGGCGCGTGCGGTTGAGCAAGGACGGGCGTTCGCTGGACTACGACTTCTTGGTGATCGCCACCGGCACGCACATCCGCCCGGATCAAACCCCTGGCCTGGCCGAGCATGAGTGGCGGCGGTCAATCTTCGACTTCTACACGCTGGAGGGCGCTGTGGCGCTGGCCAAGCACCTGCGCATATGGAAGGGCGGCCGGCTGGTGGTGAACGTCGTGGATAACCCGATCAAGTGCCCGGTGGCGCCACTGGAATTCTTGATGCTGGCCGACTGGTTCTTCCGCGAGCGCGGCATGCGCGACCGCGTCGAGCTCATCTACGCCACGCCGCTCTCGGGCGCGTTCACCAAGCCGATCGCGGCCAAGCACCTGAGCAATCTGCTCCAGGAGAAAGAGATTCAGGTCGTGCCCGATTTCATGGTCGAGCGCGTGGACCCAGACGCCAAGAAGCTGATCTCCTATGACGAGCAGGAGGTGGCGTATGACCTGTTGGTGAGCGTGCCGCTCAACATGGGCGCGGAGGTGATCGCCCGCTCCGGCCTCGGGGATTCGTTGAACTACGTCGCAGTGGATAAACACACGTTTGTCTCGCCGAAGTACCCCGAGATCTTCGCGCTGGGCGACGCAGCAGCCCTGCCTACTTCGAAAGCCGGCTCGGTGGCGCATTTCGCGGTGGAATGCTTTGCCGAGAACTTTGTGCATTACGTGGAAGGGTTGGAGATGCCGCACAAGTTCGACGGACATGCCAACTGCTTCATCGAATCCGGCTTTGGCAAGGCGCTGTTGATTGACTTTAACTACGACGTAGAACCGCTGCCCGGACACTATCCTTTGCCGGGGATTGGGCCGCTCACCTTGCTCAAGGAGTCGGAGGCGAACCACTGGGGCAAGCTGATGTTCCGTTGGGTGTATTGGCATGTCCTGCTCAAGGGCAGGCCGCTGCCGCTGCCGGCGCTGATGAGCATGGCCGGCAAGTGGCAACACAACTGAGGAGGAAATATGAACCCGCCTATCGCCTCGAATGGCTATGCCGCTCACGACGCGCCGCCACAGATGTTGGCGGAGCTACATCAGAAGCTCGATGCGCTGGCCGCCCAGGTGCAGTATCTGGCCGAACAGGCCAAGCAAGAGCGACAAGCGCGCGATGAACTGTTCGACACCTTGATGCCGATCCTCAACGACGCGCTGCGGCTCACCGGCGAGCAACTGGCCGAGGTGCAGGCCGATGTGCAACTGCCCGATTTGGTCCGCCTGCTCAAGCGGTTGGCGCGCAATCGGCAAAACATCGAGCGTTTGCTTGACCTCATGGAGGCCTTGTTCGAGTTCGCCGATGTGCTCGCGCCCATCGGCAGCGAAGCGTTCGCCAAGCTCACCGCCAGCCTCAGCGAGGCAGAGCGACGAGGCTACTTCGTCTTCGCCCGTGGTGGCCTGCGCATTCTGGATGAGATCGTCACCTCCTTCGGCGAGGAGGACATCAAGCAGCTTGGGGACAACATCGTGCTCATCCTACAGACCATCAAACAGATGACGCAACCGGAGGTCATGAACTTCCTCCGCCGGACGATTGTGACGGTTGAAGAGCAAGCCGGCGCGCCGGTGGACATCTCTTACCGCGCCCTGCTCGCGCAACTGCGCGATCCCAACGTCCGCCGCGGGCTGGCGCTCATCCTGCGCACGCTCAGCAAGATCGGCGCAGAACAAGGAGAGGCACATAAGACGTAATATGAAATACGAAATACGGAATACGTATTACGTATTGCGTATTACGTATTGCGTATTCGTATGTGGTGTAAGGAGGATAAATACGATGATACGTTCAATCGCAGGTCAGACTGTCCATGTGAACGAGGAAGGGTTCCTCACCGCATCGGAGGAGTGGACCAGAGAGATCGCTGAAGAGATCGCCAGAGAAGAGGGGATCGCAGAACTGACGCCGGCCCATTGGAAGGTGATCGAGTGGTGTCGCGCGCATGCGGTGAACGGCCGCTCGCCCACCCTGCGCCAGATCACCGAAGGCACGGGCATCAGCACAAAGGAGATGTTTGCGCTGTTTCCCAAAGGGCCGGCCAAGAAGGTCGCCCGCATCGCCGGCTTGGGCAAGCCGGAGGGATGCGTGTGAAGGAGGAACAACCATGGGCGAAGATACCCGCAAGATGGCCTTTATCTGCTCTAAGGGCACGCTCGATATGGCCTACCCCGCCCTGGTGATGGGCTGGGCCGCCTTGGGCAACGGTGTGGATGTCACCATCTTCTTCACCTTCTGGGGGCTGGACATCATCCGCAAATCCCGCCAAGATCACCTTGAGATCGCGCCGGTGGGCAACACCAGCATGAAGGTGAGCATGATGGGCGTCCATGCCGACAACGTCGGCATCCCCAACCTGGTCGGCGTGCTGCCGGGGATGACCGCGCTGGCCACCAAGCTCATGAAGGACAAGATGCGCGCGCTCGGCGTGCCGCCGGTGAGCGAGTACCTTCAGATGCTGGTGGATGGCGGCGCAAAGCTCTATGCGTGCAAGCTCTCGGTGGACATGATGGGCCTGAAGAAGGAGGACCTGGTGGATGGCGTGATTGACATCGTCACTGCCAGCGACTTCATTGACATGACCGAGGGCGCGCAGATCATCTTTATCTGAGGTTGCCCCTTGTTTCCTCGGCGTGTGCCCCCTCTTGTCCTCTCCGCTGGGTGCAGGAGGACGAGAGGGGGCTGCGCGCAGAAGATAAACTGGACAAGGGATAAGGAACGAGCAGTGGCCGTCACGATCACCAACGTGCGTTGCATCCTGACCGCGCCGGCGGGCATCGGCTTGGCCATCGTCAAGGTCGAGACTTCCGATGCCGGCCTCTACGGCTTAGGCTGCGCCACGTTTACCCAGCGCTTGACCGCAGTCAAAGCTGCGGTTGAGGATTACCTCCATCCGTTGCTGATTGGCCGAGACGTCGCGCGCATCGAAGACATCTGGCAGTTGTGCTACCAAAACAGCTACTGGCGCAACAGCCCAGTGCTCAACAATGCCATCAGCGGAGTGGATCAAGCCCTCTGGGACATCAAAGGCAAACAGGCCAACCTGCCCTTGTACGACCTGCTTGGCGGCAAGAGCCGCGATGGGGTCGCCGTCTATCGCCACGCCGATGGGCGCGACCCTCAGGAAGTGCTGGACAACGTTTACCGCTTGAAAGCGCAGGGGATTATGTATATCCGCTGTCAGCTTGGCGGGTACGGCGGGCCGGCCCGCCGCGCCGACGCGCGACCTTACGACAACGTGGGCGTTTATGGCGGGATCAAAGGGCAAGTGCGCAGCCCAGAAGGCGCGCTTGAGGGCGAATACTACGACCCGGACGCATACATGCGCTCCGTGATCGAGATGTTTGATTTTCTGCGCAGCAAGCTTGGCTTCGAGACGCCGCTGCTTCACGACGTGCATGAGCGGCTGCCGCCCATCGAGGCGGTGCGCTTTGCCAAGTTGCTGGAGCCCTACCGACTGTTCTTCCTGGAAGATCCGCTGCCGCCTGAGCATATCGAGTGGTTCCGCCGCATTCGGCAACACGCAGCCGTGCCCTTGGCAATGGGCGAGCTGTTCACCCATCCGCTGGAGTGGAAGCCGCTGATCACCGAGCAGCTGATAGACTTCATCCGCGTCCACATCAGCGCCATCGGTGGAATCACGCCGGCGCGCAAGCTGGCCGCACTATGCGAAGCTTTCGGCGTGCGCACCGCCTGGCACGGACCGGGGGACGTCTCACCGGTTGGCCACGCGGCTAACGTGCATCTCGATCTCCATCTACATAACTTCGGCATCCAGGAGTTCAGCGGCCTGCCCGATCCGCTGCCGGAGGTTTTTCCGGGCTGCCCAGAGCTGCGCAATGGCTACCTCTACGTGAGTGACCGCCCCGGCCTGGGCATTGACATCAACGAATCCTTGGCGGCCAAATATCCGCTCCACGACGAGATGAGCCAGTTCAAGGGCGGCGTGGTGCGCTGGACGCAGAGCCGGCTGCCGGACGGCACACTCTGGCGCCCTTAAATGCCGAACATACTGCTGACGGGGTGATCAAGCTCACTTGCGCTTCATTCAGGCTAGATAGAATCTCCTAAGAGGTGTAGGGAGTATGAAGCCCAAATTTATGCTCGGGATCAGCCTCATTTTGACGGCTGTGATCGCGGTCATGGCATTCACCATCGCCGGCAACAGCAGCATGGAGGTTCAAGTCAACGAACTGCTCGCCAAGCAGCGCGCAGGTCAGATTACGCCTGACCGTTCGCTCAAACTGATTGGGTGGGTGGTCGGCGACAGCATCGTATATGACCCCAACTCGCTGCATCTGGAGTTCGACCTGGTTCAGACGCGTGAGGAATTATTCAAGGTCACTTCAAACACTGAACGCGTGCGGGTGGTCTATCGCGGGGTGAAGCCGGATACGTTGGTCAACGAAGCGCGCGCCATCGTGACCGGCAAACTCAACAGCGACGGCAAGTTCTACGCGGGCAACTCACCGGATTCGCTGCTGCTTCAGTGCCCGACCAAATACGAGAACGCTGCGAAGGAAGCCAGCACGAACTAGGTACGCTTGCTGACCAGCGGTCTGTTAGCAGTTGCTCTTAGGTAGTGCACGCATCCATGTGCCTGGGATGCGTGCACTACGACAAACAGCACGGCGTGAGCGAAGCATCTGAACGCACGCCCTAATCGTTGGCGCGGCCAGTTACCTGGATGCTTTGCTCGCTCGGCATGATGATGGATCTGCATCACGGAGGGAAGAGGGCGTTCACCTCTATTGCCCTTTGATGACGCGGCGCACCTCACGCACCACCACGTCGGTGGGTGTGTTTATGCCATAGACCAGCCGCCAGCGCCCCTGCGCGTCCAGGACGAAGGTATCGCCGCTGTGGTCCACCGTGTAGCGCTCCTCGTTGCCCACGCGGTTAGACCGGAAGTGCGCGCCATACTCCAGCGCGATCAGGCGCACTTGGTCTTCTGGTCCGGTGAGGCCGATGAAGGTCGGGTCGAAGATGCGCAGGTGACGTCGCAGTTGCTCCGGCGTGTCGCGCGTCCCGTCAACGCTGATGAAGACGAAGGCAACGCGCTCAGCGTCCCGGCCCAGCGCAACCTTGACCTTGCGCATCTCGCTGAGCGCCAGCGGGCAGATGTCAGGACAATTGGTGTATCCGAAGAAGATCAACACAACCTTGCCCCGCAGATCGCTCAGGCGGGTCACGCCGCCCTGAGCGTTGGTCAGCGCGAAGTCCGGCATGGGGCGTGGCGGGGTGAGGTAGGCGACCGGTACGGAAGATTGGATGGCCGTGCGGTTCGCCTCGCCCATGAGGTAGCCTGCGCCGGCCATGGCCGGAAAGGTGAGCGCCACGAGGCCGGCAGTGGCCAGGCTGAGCCTGGTTGATGGGCGAATCAACAACAGGCTCGCGGAGAGCAAGCCAAGCGCCCCAGCGATCAGGATCAACGGCGCCGTCATGCCATCGGCCAGCGGCTGGCCACAGAGAAACTCCCAGAAAGCGGCCGGCGCTTCGGCCAGCAGGCGCACGTCTTGCAGATAGGCTGCGCCCAGGAAAGTCATCACCGCCCCGAAGCCAGCCAAGACAGACGCTGCGATTAACCTAACGAGCGCAAGCTTGGGGGCGGCCTGAGAGAGAGCAGCGTTCGCGGTAACCATAAGCAGGCTTTTAAGGGGTGTAGTGGTCTGATCTAAACCACTACACCCCTGTCACATCAGGGCATCGGCGCGTTACTGGTCGGCATATAACGCAGGATGTTCCAGCCCTCCTGGAAGTCCAGCACCTCGGCAAACACCGGTCCATAGGCGATCAGCAAGAGCACGCCCAACGCGCCCAGCCAGATGCCCCAGCGCTCCAGCCAGAGCGGCGAGGTGCGGTCGCTGCTGACCGTCTCGATTGGCACTTCGCCCGCCGGCGCCGGCTGGCGAGAGAGGAAGAGTGTGCCGAAGAAGTTGACGTAGAGCAGGACCGAGCTGATCATCAAGATGACGCCGGATACAGCGGTCATGTCCAGCCAGAAGGCGGCAGCCGGCGAGAGATACGGCGCTTGGCCGGTGATGGCGCGGCGCGGCGCGCCCTGCAGGCCGGCCTCGCCCATCGCCAAGCCAAACAGCGTCATGCCGATCAGCCACGTGAAGACCTGGGCCAGGGCGAGCGGCTTGCTGAAGAGCGCGCGCCCGCGGATGGCCGGCAGCAGCCAATACAAGATAGCGATATATGTGAGCGTGACGCCGCCGCCCAGCGTCTGATGGAAGTGGGCCGGCACCCAGGAGGTGTTGTGGATGGTGGCGTTAAGCTGGGCCGAGGCGTTGATCAAACCGCTGAAGCCGCCGGCGATGAACAGCAGCATGCCGGCTAGCTGCGCGGCCACGACCGGATCGCCCCACTTTTGCTTGAACGGCCAGTCGAACAACGTCTTCGCTCCGCGGTTGCGTGCGGCGCTCTCCAGCGCCGCGCCCACGTTGAAGGCCGTCATGAAGCTGGGGACGCTGACGATCAAGGTGAGCAGCGTGTGAATGCCCTTCGACGAGGCGCTGACGCCTGGGTCGCTGAATTGATGGTGCAGCCCGACCGGCACGGAGAACACCAGGAACATCAGGAAGGCGACGCGGGCCAACGGTTCGCTAAACAGCCTGCCGCCAGCCTGGCGCGGCAGCATGGTGTACCACGATACATAGGCCGGCAACAGCCAGAAGTAGACCAGTGGGTGGCCAAAGAACCAGAACAGCGTGCGCGCGAGCTGCGGATCGGTCGTCTTTAAAATGCCCAGCGAGGCCGGCAACAGCATGAAGAGCACCTCTACGGCTACGCCGATCGTCGCCACGCACCATACGATAAAGTTCACCAAGATGGCAAACACCGCCAGCGGGACGCGCTCGTTCGGGTGCTCGCGCTTCCAGTCCCGATAGGTCAAGAAGATATTGGCTGAAGCCAACCACGACCCCACGACTAATAGCACCAGCCCGATGTAGAACAGCGCTGGCGCGATGTTCGGTGGATAGAACGTGTAGAGGACGGCCGATTGCTGGGGCGCTCCCAGGATGGTGATCAGCATGATCACGAGACCAATCGTCATCAAGGCATAAGCGGCCCACCCTACAAGCACCGACTTGATCGGCCGCTGCAGCGAGCGCTCCACCACGAAGTAACAAAAGCCGATGATGAAGAACGTGGTGAAGAACAGCGCGTTCATCACCCCGTGTACCGTCACCGCCTGGTAGTAGTAGGTGAAGACCGGGATGGTGGGGAAGTACTGGATGAACGTTGGCGAGCGGTGGAAGGCTTGGAACGGCCCCATGAAGATGCCCGACATCAGCGCCAACATCGCTGTGATGATGTGCGCGCCGATCATCAGCCGTTCGCGCTGAACCAATTTCAACGTCCCAGGCGTCCCTGGAACCTCGATGAGCTGGGGAAGGGTAATGCTTGCCATAGGATATTCACTCAACAATGATGGTGCCGTACATCACGTGATGGCCGGCCCCGCAATAGTGATTACAGATGATGTTGTATTCACCAGGGCGATTGAAGTTGACCGTGGCGCGCGCCACTTGGCCGGGCACCAGCTCCAAGTTAATCGTGTGCCCCTCGATCTGAAAGCCGTGCATTACGTCCTGGCTGGTCACGTAAAACGTCACCTGCGAGCGGCGCGGGAAGCGCAACACAGGAGGACTGCCCGCCTCCGGGCCAGCGTTAAACGCCCACGACTTGGCGACGATCACTGCCTCGTAGCGGTTGTCGGCGATCTTGCGCACGCCTGGGCTGGCGAAGATGGTTTGATCCAGCCGCTGTGGATTGACGCGCTCCACAGGCGACGGCAACCGGATGCCGAAGACGGTGACAGCCACGATCGTTGCCGCAATGAACGCGCCCAAGGTCAGCCCAACAGCGATCAACCAATAGCGCTCGAACTTGTTGATCTCCATACGCAACGCTCCTTCGCGCTTAACCGCCTGTGCCGCGCTCGATCACGGTGATGAACCACAGATAGGCCCAATACAGGCCATATCCCAACAACATCAGAAAGACAAAAAGGACGATGCCGCGCGGTTGAAAGCCAGAATGTTCGCCATCCGGCTCTGGGGGAGGATTCGTCATCCGCTCTTCCATAACGACTACTCCACTCTCAGACTAGGCAAATACAAAAGAGAGTCTA
>JAGHYX010000129.1 GCA_017743375.1 Chloroflexota bacterium | reverse complement strand
TGATCATCCTCACCTTGCTCGTCATCTCGGCCTACATCGCGCTGCCGCTGCCCAAGCCTGACTTCGTGCGCAACCTGGTCTTTTGGCAAGAGGTGCGCGGGCGCGACTTGCAACTCAAGCAGGGCCTCGACCTGAAGGGCGGACTGCAGGTCTTGCTCGCCGCCAACCTGCCCGGCGGCGCGCCGCCCACGCCGGAGCAGATGGAGTCGGCGCGGCGCATCATCGAGGACCGCGTCAACGGCCTGGGCGTCGCCGAGCCGGTCATCCAGCTCCAGGGCGAGGACCGCATCCTGGTTGAGCTGCCGGGCGTCACCGATCGCAACCTGGCTATAGACCTGATCAAGCAGACCGGCCAACTCGAGTTCGTGGACGCCGGCTTCAACCCGCCCTCGGAGGGCGCGCTCATCTCCACGACCTACAGCCTCTACGGCGGCTTGCTCTTCCCGCAGACGCTGCCCACCGGCAAACCGATCAGCGAGACGCTGGACGCGCAGGCCGGCGGGCGCGTGTATAAGACCGCCTTCACCGGCGAGATCTTGCAGTCGGCCACGCCGGCCATTGACAACCTGGGCCGCAACGTGGTCAACTTCACCATCAAGCCGCAGTTTCAGAGCGACTTCCAGACCTACACCAGCCAGAAGCTCAACCAGGCGTTGTGCATCGTGCTCGACCAGCGGGTGATCTCCTGTCCGATCATCCGCGGCGTCCTGAGCGGCGAGGGCACGATCAGCGGCGCCTTCACGCGCGAAGGGGCCAACAGCCTGGCGCTGGTGCTGAGCTACGGCGCGCTGCCCGTCCCGCTGAAGATCGAGACCACCCGCGACATCGGCGCGACGCTCGGCGCGGACTCGATCCGGCGCAGCCTGGTGGCCGGTGCGATCGCGCTGGTCGCTATGCTGAGCTTCATGATTGCGCGCTATCGCCTGCCCGGCGCGCTCTCGGCCTTCTCGCTGGCCTTCTTCGTCCTGGCCTCGCTGGCGCTGTTCGTGCTGATCCCGGTGACGCTGACGCTGCCGGGCATCGCCGGCTTTCTGCTCTCGGTGGCCGCGGCGGTGGATGCGAACGTGCTGATCTTCGAGCGCTTCCGCGAGGAGCTGCGCGGCGGGCGCACCATGCGCGGCGCGGTTGAGGCCGCCTTTCAGCGCGCCTGGCCCTCCATCCGCGACGCCAACATCAGCACCCTCATCACCTGCGCCATCCTCTTTGTGTTCGGCAACACCTTCGGCGCCAGCGCCGTGCGCGGCTTCGCCATCACCCTCTCGCTGGGCATCCTGGTCAGCCTGTTCTCGGCCATGTTCGTCACGCGCACGATGATGCGCCTGGTCTTGAGCGAGCAGCCCGAGACGATCGAGGCGCGCCGCGCCGTTCTGCTGGGAGTGTGAGCATGTTCAACCTGTTTCGCATCATCGAGAACCGCCGCTATTACTTCCTCGTCTCGCTCGTCGTCATCGCGCTCGGCGTCGCAGCGATGGGCTACAACGTCGCCACGCTGCCCACCCGCACGCCCTGGCGGCTGAGCGTGGACTTCCTGCCCGGCAACCGCTTCGAGCTGAAGTTCACCCAGCCGGTGAGCGAGGACCAGATCCGCAGCACCTTCCAGGCCTTCGGCATCACCAACCCGGCCATCACCCGCCTGGGCGACCCGGCGGAGAACACCTGGCAGGTGCGCACGGTGTTCATCGAGGGCCAGCGCGCCCAGGAGATCCGCGCCGCGCTGAACCGCATCGCTCCGCTGGATGAGAGCAGCACGCAGATTCAGTCGGTCAGCCCGACGGTGGCCGCCCAGGTGACGCAGGCGGCATTGATTGCGGTGGTGGTGGCGACGTTTGCCATTCTGCTCTTTATCTGGTGGTCGTTTCGCAGGGCGGAGCACGCCTTCCGCTACAGCATCTGCGCCATCGTCGCCCTGATCCACGACATCGGCATCGCCGCCGGCATCACGGCGATCTTCTCGGCGCTCTTCAACTGGGAGATAGACGCGCTGTTCCTCACCGCGATGCTCACCGTGATGGGCTTCTCGATCCAGGACACGATCGTGGTGTATGACCGCATCCGCGAGAACCTGGCCCGCCGGCGCGGCGAGACCTTCGAGACGATCGTCACCCGCAGCCTGCTGGAGACGCTCAACCGCTCGCTCACCACGTCGCTGATCAACATCCTGGTGCTGACCGCGCTCCTGCTCTTCGGCGGGGCGAGCATCAAGCAGTTCGTCGCCGTGCTGTTGGTGGGCATGTTCGCCGGCACTTACTCATCCATCTTCATCGCCGTGCCGCTGGTGGTGGCCTGGTTCGAGCGCGACCTGCTGGGCTTGCGCCAGCGCGCGCTGAGCGTGGCCGCCGCCGGCAGGTAGCGCGCGCCCCAGCCGCGTCCTCGACCGCGCGCCCGCTCGAGCAACCGACCGGCATCGCGGGCGCCTGCCGATGCTACCTGACCGAGGATCACCCACACGATGGACACCGTTGAAATCATCCGAACCAGCTTCCTCTCCCCGCTTGTGCTGGCCTTTCTCGTCGGGATGGCCGCCACGCTGATCAAGAGCGAACTCGAATTTCCGCAGCCGGTGTTGAACGCCATCTCTATCTACCTGGTGTTCTCGATCGCGCTGAAGGGCGGCACTGAGCTGTCGGCGGTCGGCTTTGGGGCGATCTGGCAGCCGGTCCTGGCGACGCTGGCGCTGGTGGTCTTCGTGCCCTCGGCGTGCTACGTCCTGGCGCGCCGATTCATCGGCCTCGACATCCCAAATGCCGCGGGCATTGCCGCGCTGTATGGGTCGGTGTCATCGGTGACCTTTTTGGCGGCGCTCTCGCTGGCCGATAGGCTCGGTGACCCAGCCGAGCCGTTTATGCCGGCGCTGGTCAGCCTGATGGAATGGGGCATCCTGGTCGCGCTCTTCATCGCCCGCTGGCGGATGCGCCGCAGCCAGTCCAGTGCCATTGTGCCGATCCGCGAGATCGTCATTGACACCCTGCGCGGGCGCAGCGTCATCCTGCTGCTGGGCGGGCTGTTCATCGGCTACGTCGTCGGCGAGCCAGGGTTTAAGCCGATCAAGCCCTTCTTCGAAGACGCCTTCCGCGGTGTGCTCACGCTGTTCCTGCTGGAGATGGGCATGGTGGCCGCCCGACAGTTGCGCGAGTTCTTCCGCCTAGGGCTGCGCCTGCTGGCCTTCGGCATCGGCATGCCGATCGTCAACGGCGTCCTTGGTGTTGTGCTGGGGGCGATCACCGCCAGCGCCTCGTATATTGACGCGCCGGCGGCCGTGCGCGCCGCGCTGCCGCAGGCCAACCCCAGCATCTACCTGACCAGCTCGCTCGGCATCACCTTCCCGTTTAATCTGCTGATCGGCCTGCCGGTGTATTACCAGCTTGCTTCGTGGCTGCACGGCCTGCTGCGCTAGCCCGCCGGCAGCCAGGTCGGCCTTGAGCTCGTCAATCGCCACATGGACGCCAGCCTGCTCATCGCCAATCTGCTCAGCCCGCCCGTCCTGTTCTTCTTCCTGGGCGCGCTGGCAGTCGCTGTTCGCTCCGACCTGGAGGTACCGCAGCCGATCCCCAAGCTGCTCTCGCTCTACTTGCTGCTCTCGATCGGCTTCAAGGGCGGCGTGGAGCTGCGCGAGAGCGGCGGCGACGGCGGCGCCCTGACGGCGCTGCTGGCGGCCATCGTGATGTCTATCGTCGTGCCGCTCTATGCGTTCGCCTTTCTGCGCCGCCGGCTGGATGCGAATAACGCGGCGGCGCTCGCCGCCGCCTACGGCTCGGTCAGCGCGGTGACGTTCATCACCGCCAGCGCCTTCCTGAGGCGCATCGGCGTGCCGTTTGGCGGCTACATGGTGGCCTGCCTGGCGCTGATGGAATCGCCGGCCATCGTCATCGGCGTTATGCTTGCGCGGATGCAGCGGGGCGCCGCCAACGGCCAGGCGAGGATCGCCTGGGACGAATTCCTGCGCGAGGCGCTGTTCAACGGCTCGGTGTTGGTGCTGGTCGGTAGCCTGATCATCGGCGCGATCACCGGCAGCGCCGGCAAGGAGGCGCTCTACCCGTTCACCAACGAGATCTTCACCGGCGCGCTGTGCTTGTTCCTGCTCGACATGGGGCTGGTCAGCGCCCGCCGCGTCGGGCCGCTGTTGGCGATGGGCGCCTTCCCGCTGGCCTTCGCCGTGCTCTTCCCTTTGTTAAACGCCGCGCTCGGATTGGGCGTCGCGCGCCTGGTCGGCATGAGCGCGGGGGACGCCATCTTGTTCGTGGTGCTCTGCGCCAGCGCGTCGTATATTGCCGTCCCAGCCGCGATCCGGCTGGTCCTGCCGGAGGCGAACCCCGGCCTGTATGTCTCGATGCCGCTGGCCTTTACCTTTCCGTTCAATGTGACCCTGGGCATCCCGCTCTACACCACGGCGGTGAACCTGCTCTGGACTGGATAAGCGATGCAAGCCGTCAAGCGAATTGAGATCATCACCGATGCACTGGAGATGCGCGAGCTGTGCCGCGTGCTGGAGGCGCACGGGGTGACCGGCTACACCATCATCCGCGACGTGATCGGCAAGGGCGAGCGCGGCGTGCGCATGGGCGACGAGCTGACCGACGTCTTCAAGAACAGCTACCTGCTTACCACCTGTCAGGCCGATCAGTTAGAGGCGCTGGTGGAGGCGATCCGGCCCATCCTCCGGCGGCGCGGTGGCGTGTGCCTGGTCTCCGATGCATACTGGGTGAAGCATTAGTGCAACTGCCCTTTGTCAACGACCTCCGCGATGTCGAGCTGGTGATCCCCACGCCGCTGCGCGTGCGCGCCAGCACGCGCTACACCGGCCACGGCGTGACGATCGCCTTCCTCGATTCGGGCTTTTATCCGCACCCTGACCTCACCCAGCCGACCAACCGCATCGCGCACTTCGTGGACGTGCGCGGCGACCCGGAGGAGGGCCACCCGATCCGCGAGGGCGTCGGCTTCAGCATCCCGCATCGCTCGAGCTGGCACGGCACAATGACCTCCTGCGTCTGCGCCGGCAACGGCTTCATGAGCGTCTATCGCTACGCCGGCCTGGCCCCCGACGCGCGCGTGGTGCTGGTGAAGACCGGCAACCTGCGCAACGCGCACATCCGCGAGCGCGACATCGCGCGCGCCCTGCGTTGGGTGGCGGAGAACGCCGAGCGCTTTAACGTGCGGATCGTCAACATCTCCCTGGGCGGCGACCATCCCTGCGACGGCCGGCTAGCCGCCCTGGACGCGCTGGTGGAGGACGCCGTCGCGCGCGGCATCGTCGTGGTGTGCGCGTCCGGCAACAGCGGCGCGCGGCGGCTGACCCCGCCGGCCAGCGCGCCGTCGGCGATCACGGTGGGCGGGCTGGACGACCACAATTCGCTCGACCCCGCGCGCTGGGCGCTCTACCACGCCAACTACGGCCACGGCGCGGGCGGCGTCCCCAAGCCGGAGCTGATCGCGCCGGCGCGCTGGATCGCCGCGCCGATGCTGCCGCGCACCCGCGTGCACAACGAGGCGCAGTTCCTCTGGCGGCTGGAGCGGGCGACCGATCGCGAGCTGGCGCGCATCCTGCGCACGGCGGAGGCGCGCCGCCGGCTGGGCAGCGAGGCGCTCGATAAGCCGCTGGGCGAGGTCCGCCGGATCGTGCGCCAGCGCATCAACGACCAGAAGTTCATCCACCCGCACTACCAGCACGTGGACGGCACCTCGTTCGCCGCGGCGATCGTCTCGGCGGCCGTCGCGCAGATGCTGGAGGCCAACCCGGCGCTGACGCCGGACCAGGTCAAGCAAATCCTGATGGAGACGGCCGAGCCGCTGCCCGCTGCGCCGCCTGAGCGCCAGGGCGCTGGTATGCTGCGCGCCGGCGCGGCCGTCGAGCGCGCGCTTCAGGTCCGCGCGCGCCGGCACAGGCGCGCCGCCCTCGACAAGGCATGAACCGTGAATATCACGCCTGGTGGAGTCCGGCGCTGGGCCGGCAGATGGAGCTGCTGGTCTTTGGCCATCACGGCGCGCGCGTCCTGGTCTTCCCCACCTCGCGCGGGCGGTTCTACGAGTGGGAGGACCGCGGCATGTTCGGGCCGCATGGGCTGGGCCATCACATCGCCCAGGGCTGGCTACAGGTCTTCTGCGTGGATAGCATTGACGCCGAGAGCTGGTACGACTACGCCGCGCACCCCGGCCATCGCGGCTGGCGGCAGACGCAATACATGAACTACGTCGTCGGCGAGGTCGTGCCGTTCACCCAGGTCAAGAACGGCAACCCGTTTTTGATCGTCCTGGGGGCCAGCTTCGGCGCGTATCACGCCGTCTGCTTCGCCTTCAAGTTCCCGCACCTGGTCGGCCGGGTGATCGGGATGAGCGGCCTCTACGACATCAAGCGCTTCACCGACGGCTACAGCGACGATAACGTGTATTTCAACAACCCGATGGACTTCATCCAACACGAGCACGAGCCGGGCCGGCTGGCGGCGCTGCGCCGGATGGACATCATCCTGGCGGTGGGCCGGGACGATCCGCTGCGCGGCGAGAGCGAGCGGCTGAGCGG
>JAGHYX010000016.1 GCA_017743375.1 Chloroflexota bacterium | reverse complement strand
TAAGGTGAGTGCTCACAGCACTTAATGGGGCAGGGCGGTGTCAATCTGCTGAGCCAGGGCAAAATCCTTCTCGGTCAGCCCGCCGGCATCGTGGGTGACCAGATTGAGCGTCACCTTATTCCACCTGATGATGATGTCGGGGTGGTGTTGGGCTGCCTCGGCCAGCACGCCCACGGCGGTGGCGAACATCAGCGCTTGCGGGAAGCCAGCGAACGTGTAGGTCTTGGTGATCTCTCCCGCAGCGTTGCGCTGCCAACCATCGAGCTGTGCCAATCGTGCCTGCACCTGTTCATCGTTCAGCTTGGACATGGCTCTCCTCCACAATTTGAACGTATTCCTGTCTCAACACGGCGTCGTCGCTAATGCCCAAGCGGGATAGCAATTTGCCGATCACCTCGGCTTTCCGCTCGGCGTCGCGCCTGCTCCACGTGCGGCTCTTCACTTCCAGGAAGTAGCCTTCGTGGGGTGGGTTTACCAGGCGATCGATGTTAATAAAAAACTCTTCGTCCTCGTAGAACACCTCCCAGCGCAGGCGGTCCTTCTGGATTTCGACCTCGCGGGCGGGTCGGAAGTATTCGCGATAGAAGCGTAGGCTGCGGTCAGCCGGCGACATGAAGCGAACGCGGCTGAGCAGGATCGAGTGGGGATATTCGCGTTCGCTCTGGCCGCTCACCAGCGTCAACCGATAGCGGCTGCCGACAACCTTGCCTGTCTCGTCCAACCGTTCGTCCTCCCGGTAGCGCAAGCGCGAGGGTTCATCGGCAAAGAAGAAATAAGTGTCATACTGCCGGTAGTGGACGTGGCGGACGATGGTGATCTCGCCGCTGTGATTGATAAAGTCAATGACCGGCTGCGGGTCGTCAATCCTGGCTTTGACTTGGACTTCGAACGATTCTTCTTGTTGCACCCCACCGATGGCGGCCAGTTTGCGCAGCACGTCGCCCTCGCGCGCGACCAGGAAGAAGTGAATCTGTTGTGCCATGCGATGCGCCTGGGTTTTGATCGTCGCCTCGTCCAGCGTGAGCAGCGTCCGCTCGCGCATGAGCGGCTTGCCGTTGACGAAGACATCGCGCACGTCGGTGGATTTGCTCGAATACACGATCTGCGTGTAGATCGCGTCGCTGCCGATAGCAATGTCGGCATAGCGCGGCGTAGTGTGCAGACGGTCCAACTCCAGCACGATCACATCGGCGCGCTTGCCAACTTCCAGCGAGCCAGTGAGATGGCCCATGTGCAGCGCGGCTGCGCCCATGCGCGTCGCCATCAGTAGAGCAGTGCGCGCCGGCACGGCCACCGGGTCGCGCGTGCTGCCTTTGGCCAACAGCGCGGCCAGTCGTATCTCCTCGAAGTGGTCGAGGTCGTTGTTGCTGGCCGGCCCATCGGTGCCGATGCCGACGCACAGGCCGGTTTTGAGCATTTGCTGGACGTTGGCGATGCCGCTGGCCAGTTTCAGGTTGGCGGAAGGGTTGTGGGCCACCGTCGCGCCGGCGTTGCGCAGCGTGCGCATCTCCCCGGCATCGATTGCCACGCAGTGCGCTGCGATCACCTTCGCTTCCAGCACGCCATTCTTCTTCACCCAGTTCACCACCGGCATGCCGTGTTCGCGCCGGCTGTCTTCCACCTCCTGATATGTCTCGCTAATGTGGATGTGCAACGGCACGTCGTGGCGGATGGCAATCTCGGCACAGGCGCGCATCAAAGGGCCGCTGCAAGTATAGGGGGCATGGGGCGCGATGACCGGCACGATCAATGGGTGACCTTTCCAGGTGCTGATGAACTTCTCGGTGAACTCCAAGCTCTCGTCTGCGCTGCTGGCGTCGGGCGTTGGGAACTGCATGATCGTTTGCGAGCACAAGGCGCGCAGGCCGACCTCTGCGATGGTGCGCGCGATCGTGTCCTCGAAGTAGTACATGTCGTTGACGAACGTCACGCCGCTGCGGATCATCTCGGCGCACGCCAGTTGTGTGCCCAATGCCACGAACTCCGGCGAGACAAACTTTCGCTCCACGGGCAGCATGTAGCCATAAAGCCATACATCCAACCGCAGATCGTCGGCCAGCCCGCGCAACAAGGTCATGGGCAGATGGGTGTGACAGTTCACAAGGCCAGGCATCACACAGCAGCCGGTGCAATCGATCACCTCACTGGCCGTGTAATGGGCCGATACGTCATCGGCAGGGCCTACTGCAGCGATGGTGTCGCCGCAGATGGCGACGGCACCCTGAGGATATTGGCGGAAGGCGTCGTCCATGGTTAGGACGGTCCCACCGATCAGGAGAAAGTCCGCGTGCTGCATAGCATGGTTATAGCACAGCCCAGCGCGCAGACCGCGCCGAAGAGCGCACCAGCTCTGCATGAGCCGCTGTCAATTCAACGCTTACGCTGTATTTGATAAGATTTGTGATGGGCCGCTGCTGTTAATTATCCTTGGCTTAGAAGAAGCTGGCAGGAACTGAGAACTCTGTATAGAATTCGCTCTAGAGAGCGTGCATGGCTGAGCAAATCAATACCCTGATCACAGCGTCGCTGGTATCGAGTACTTCGCCTGAAGCACGCTACCAGCTGGATGTCCCACTGATTCGCATTGGTCGCAGCGTGTCGGGCCCACACGATATTCGACTCCCCGACGATGACCTGTCTGCCTCACGGGAACATGCGCTGCTAATCTATGAGAACGGCGCCTGGTTCTTAGAGGACCGTAGCCGCAACGGCACATGGGTGAATGACCGAGTCATTCACAAGGCAAAAGTGCGACTCAACAATGGCGACCGGATAAAGATAGGCCATTCGTTCAGCGTCGTCTTTCGTGCGTTGAGTGAGACAACCCAATCCGGGGAATTCTCGATGGTCGGCCTGGGGGCGGTTACCCCAAGCAGCCCATTTGAGCAAACGCCTGAAATTTCCGTGGGACTTTGGCTGAGCCCAAATGGGATCGTCTGGCGGGATGGCAGACCGTTGCCGGTCGTGCTATCGCGCACCGAGTATCGCCTGCTGCGCTATCTTATGCAGCACGCCAACGAGGTGTGTGAATACAAGCAGGTGCTTCAGGCGGTGTGGGACGTCCCTAAACAGATGGAAAACCTGTATGAGCTGATTCACCGCGTGCGGCGGAAGATCGAGCCGAACCCCGCTCATCCACGCTATCTACAAATCCGCGCCGGCATCGGATTGGTGCTCCTCCCAACAGGTCAGCCCCCCGCTCAAGATGCTCCTCAAGCGCCTAACGGCAAGCTCAGGCCACAATCACGATGATCATCGGCCGCCGCCGCGTTTGGTTGTAGATGACCCTGCTCAACGCATCGGTCACGCGACCGCGAATGGTTTCTTCGGCGGCGTCTTCGCTCAGCTGATGCAGCTCGTTGAGCACGGCCTGTGACATGACCTTGGTGAGCGATTCCGCTTCCCGCATGTAGATAAAGCCGCGCGTGATGATCTCGGGCTTGCGGGTCGTAAACCGCCCGTCTTTATCTCGGCGCACCACCGTCACGATGAACCCATCGCGGGCGAGCACCTCGCGGTCGCGGATAACCGTTTTGTCCACATCTCCCACGCCGCTCCCATCTACAAAGACGTAGCCACCGGGGATGCGACTGAGCTGGCGGGCGTGGCCCTCTACAAACTCAATTGGCGTGCCGTTCTCGACGACGAACACTCGCTCTGATGGAAAGCCCAGTTCGTATGCCAGGCGCGCGTGAGCCTTTAGCATCCTTAGCTCGCCGTGGATGGGGATGAAATAGCGCGGTCGGAGCAAGCTGATCAGGAGTTTTTGTTCTTCTTGGCTAGCGTGCCCGGAGACATGGACTTTGGCGACTGGATCGTAGAGCACCTCTGCGCCTTTCTGGAAGAGGCGATTGATGATGCGATGAATGTATTCTTCGTTGCCGGGGATGGGATGCGCTGACATGATAATCGTATCGCCTGGCTTCACGCTGATGATCGGGTGCTTGCCCACGGCCATGCGCCCAAGCACTGCGCTCGGCTCGCCCTGCGTGCCGGTGGCCATGATCGCCACGCTGTGGGGTTCCATCTTGTTGGCTTCCTCCAGCCGCACCAACATCCCCTCTGGGATGTTGAGATAGCCCATCTTCTGCGCCATCTTGACGTTCTCTATCATGCTGGCGCCGGCGAGCGCCAGCCGACGGCCATGCGCTTCGCACACGTTAACCACCTGCTGAATACGGGAGATGAGTGAGGCGAAGGTCGCCACGATGATGCGCCCTTCGGCGTGTTGGAAGACGTGGTTGAACGTCGGCTCGATAGCGCGCTCGCTCGGTGTTGTGCCGGCTATCTCCGCGTTAGTGCTATCGGCGAACAGCGCCAGCACCCCGCGACCAGCGAACTCCGCCAACTTCGCAAAGTTCGACGGCTTGCCATCTACCGGGGTGTGGTCAAACTTGAAGTCCCCGCTGTGTACCACTAAGCCAGCTGGTGTGGTGATCCCCAGCCCCACGTTATCCGGGATGCTGTGGCACATGCGGAAGAACTCAACCTTGAATGGGCCAACAGTAAACTCACCTTCGGTCGCTACGGTGTAAAGCTTAGAGCGGTCGAGCAGCTTGGCATCTTTAAGCTTCACCTCCAGCAGCCCACGGGTGAGCGGCGTGGTGTAGATCGGCACACCGGGAAAGTCGCGCACGACGTGCGTGATCGCGCCGGTGTGATCTTCGTGACCGTGCGTGATGATGATCGCCCGCACACGGTCGCGCTGTTGCTTCAAGAAGCCGTAGTCGGGGATCACGGCGTCTATCCCCAACATGTCCGATTCAGGGAACATGATGCCAGCGTCTATCAGCAGGATTTCGTCGTCGTACTCGAACATCATCATGTTCTTACCGACTTCGCCTAGACCGCCGATAGGCACCCACTTCAAAGGCTTCGCTGACATAGATGTGCAGGCTGATTATCGAGAGGGGGAAATGCTACGGGAATGGCCGCAGTGCTGTGGTGTGTTGGGGCTATCCAGTTGCCCTGAACATTCATCGTAGCGTGGAGCGCCGCGCTCGCTTCGGAGCGCTAACGATACGCTGAAAGCACAGTTGTGAAGCGCAGGAATGACCTTGCACCTTGCAGCGGAATTATACTCGCCCAGCGACATGTCAACACTTCAACAGCAACCTTTGCTCCTTCTGGGCCTGGGCGGGGTAGGGCGCGCCTTGGTGCGCCAGATCGTGGCCACTCGCACGCGCCACGCCGAGCGCAATCGGTTGCGCTTCGTTATTGTAGGCCTCGCGGACAGCGCCTCATCGCTGTTTGAGCCGGCTGGGTTCGCCGACGATCACCTCATCACCCTCATCGAGCGCAAAGCGCAAGGCGAGCGCCTGGGCGATGGTCCACTACACAGCCTGCCCGATGATTTGCCCGCCGAAACTATTGTCGTAGATACCAGCGCCAGTGAGGCGACCCTTCCCCTCTTGCTGGCGGCCAAAGCGCGCGGCATGGGCGTCGTGCTGGCTAATAAGTTGCCCCTGGCCGGCCCACTGGCGTGGTGGGATGCGCTGGCCGACGAACGATCGCGCTGGGAGACCACCTGCGGCGCGGCGCTGCCCGTGATCAGCACGTTGAACACCTTATTAGATAACGGCGATGATGTTTTGCGGATCGAGGGCGCGCTGAGCGGCACGCTGGGGTTTCTGTGTGCCCAGCTCGAAGCCGGACGGCCATTCGGCGAGGCTGTGCGCGAGGCCAAGGCGCTGGGGTACACCGAGCCTGATCCAAGACAGGACCTCGGCGGCCTGGACGCAGCGCGCAAGGCGCTGATCCTGGCGCGCATGTTGGGTTATCGCCTCACAATGGCTGATGTGAGCGTTGAGTCGCTCTATCCGGCTGAGATGGACGCGCTGAGCGTCGAGGAGTTCCTGCGCGCAGTTGATGCGCTGGACGCGCCCATGCGCCGGCGATTAGACGAGCTGACCGCCGGCGGTCGCTGCTTGCGCTACGCCGCTGAGATCGCAGATGGGCGCTTGCGGGTGGGTCTAGTCGGCGTTGACCCCGAGAGCAAGCTGGGGCGGATTCGCAGCAGCGATAGCATCGTCGTCTTCCATACTCGCTACTTCAGCGATAACCCGCTGGCTGTGAGTGGGCGCGGCGCTGGCCAAGAGGTCACCGCCAGCGGTGTCCTCGGTGACCTCGTGAACTTGGCGCGCGCTATGCGCACTGGCGCTGCCCCCAGACGCGCCCTCGCCACCCAGAATTAGACGATTGACTAGTTGACAACTGGCACGGCTTTCATACAATCTTAAATAGCTGGCCCAAAGGCTCGCTTGAGAATCTCAGACAAAGGAGGTGACAAAGCAGATGAACGACAAGGTTCCAGAGCGCTGGCGGCCACTGTTCACTAACGAGGAGTGGCTACAGCATCAGCTCGTCGTGCTGGGTTCGTGGCTCTTCTTCATCCTGGCCGGCATCATCCACATCATCATCGCCATGTACAAGCCGTGGATCTCACCGAACCCGTAGTGGGCGCAGGCGACATCAGGAGGTGAACGAACATGAGAGATCCGAAGTTCATAGACTTCAAGACCGCACTGGGGATCTACGTCGTGGCAGCGGTGCTGACCACGCTGCTGATCCACTTCGTGCTCTTGAGCTCGAGTTGGAACACGTTCTGGCTGAAGTAAGTCATTATTAGCCGGTGGAGGGTCAGCATCGCTGGGCATACGGTAGCGAGCCGGCGGGACAGCCGGCGATGCGCCCCCACCGGTTTCTTTACATAGGGGTCAGGCGAAACGACGTTCTGTAAGGTGCAGCATGGCGTCGTGCTGACGTAGGGAGTTCACAAAGGTTATTCATCATTCATTTATTGTCCTTCCTCGCCAACGTCAGCATAGGACAAGCTCACCTTCAGGCGCGCTCCCTGTACCTCAGGAGGTGAGTCTATGTTGTCGTTCGAGGCGAAATATCGCCAAGAGGCGATGGAGGTTCCTGCGCGTGCCTCCTTCGGCCTGCTCAAAATCTGGATTGGGCGCTTTTATCTGGGTTTCTGGGGCGTAGTGGCCCTGATCTTCGGCGTGCTAGGTTCGGGCGTGTGGTTCTGGCAGGTGCTGTTCGTGGACCCCAACCGAACCAACAACCCCTTGCTGAACTTCATCCGCGGACAGATCTATCCGCCGCCGCCCGAAGTCGGCCTAAGCATCACCTTTGATGGGAGCAAGGGCTTTTGGTGGCTCTTTGTGGTCTTCTGCGCCACGGTGACGTTCTTTGCCTGGATGATGCGTCAGATCGACATCGCACGCCTGCTGAAGATGGGATATCAGGTGCCGATCGCCTTTGGCGCAGTGCTGTCGTCATGGGTGACCATCCAGATCCTGCGCCCGATCCTGCTCGGGAGTTGGTCAGAGGGCTTCCCGCTGGGCGTGATCCCACACCTGGATTGGCTCTCCGTCTTCGGGTATCGCTACTACAACTTCTTCTACAACCCGTTCCACGCCATCGGCATCACCCTGCTGTTTGGCAGCACCTTCGTGCTCTCCCTACACGGGGCAACTATCCTCAGCGCAGCGCGCAAGAAGAGCGAAGGGGTCACCGAGGAGAACATCAACCGCTTCTACTGGGACTTCTTGGGCTACAGCATTGGCGAGGTCGGCATCCACCGGCTGGCCTTCTGGGCGGCTGTGCTTTCGGTGCTGATGAGCAACCTGTGTTTCGTGCTCTCCGGGACGGTAGTACAGGACTGGAGCGGGTTCTGGAACTTCTGGGATTACGCGCCGTGGTGGAAGGGCTTCGGATTTAACTAGTCATGATGTGGACGTTGGCGTTTCGCCATCGCCCGTATGAATGGAGAAGCTATGGCTACGGAAGTCTATCGTGAAAGCTTTGAGCGGCGCACCAAGACGGTGCGATACATCCGCTTTCTGGAGGGGCTGGCGGATACCCAAGTTGGCCCGATTTACCTGGGCATGTGGGGCGCGTTGGCGTTCTTCTCCTATCTGCTCTGCGTGTTCATCACCGCGATCGGCTTTGGCGAGCAGGTGGGCTATAACCCAATTCGCTTCCTGCGCGAGCTCCCTGTGCTCACCCTCTATCCGCCCCCGCCGTCGTATGGGTTGCGCATGGCGCCCTTGCAAGAAGGCGGCTATTGGCAACTTGCGACGCTGTTCCTTTCGCTGACGCTGGTGTTCTGGACCATCCGCATCTGGACGCGCGCCGTAGCAAACGGTCTGCGCCCGATGGTGCCGATCGCCTTTAGCGCGGCGTTGTTCCTCTACGCTGCGATCTACATCATCCACCCGATTTGGGTGAACTCATGGAACGAAGCGCCGCCGCATGGGTTGCGCGGCATCCTGCTGTGGACCAATCACTTCAGCGTCAAGTATGGCAACTTCTACTACAACCCGTTCCACATGCTTTCAATTTATGGCTTGCTGGGCAGCACGCTGCTCCTAGCCATGCACGGGGCCACAATCCTGGCCACGCTTGCCTATGGGGCTCATCGTGAGATTGACGAGATCGAGAAGAGCGACGAGGGCACCCATCGCGCACAGTTGTTCTGGCGCTGGATAATGGGCTTCAACGCCACAGCGTATAGCATCCACCAGTGGGCATTGGGGTTTGCAACTCTGACAGCCGTTGCCGGCGCGATCGGTGTGCTCTTGAGCGGCCCAGTGGAGCCAAACTGGTATGACTGGGCATGCCGTGCCGGCATCACCCCGGCTGCTCAAGCGGCATGTGCACCCTAAAGGAGGGTCGCTATGGTAGAGAATGAGAACTTCCCCGCTCCCCCACCCGGTGCTGTAGCGGTTTATGACGAGCGCCAGCGCGAGATCCTGCGCGGTGAGCTGGTCGGCTTGGTCGCCTTCACCATCCTCGCCCTAGGAGGGGTCATCGCAATCTCAATGGCGCTGGCCGATTGGCGCGAGTTTCAGGGCTTCCGCGCTGAGAGCACCTACAACTATGCTGGCATCCAACAGGTGGACTTCGTGGAGTATCTGCGCCGCAACAACCAAAAACTGGCGCAACCCAGCGCCGAGGCGCTTCAAGCCTACAACGTGTGGCAGCAGCAGAACCCACGCACGGTGAACGTGCAAGTGCTCACCAAATACCTGGGCGAAGAGTACAACTCCACTGCCAAGGTCTTCGCCTATATGAGCAAGTACTTCACCCCAGGCGTCGGGCAGAGCTGCGAGTATTGCCACAACCTGCAGAACTTCGCCGCGTATGACAAGCCGCAGAAGACGGTTGCCAAGGCCATGCTGATCATGCAGTTCGAGCTTCAGAACAAGTGGATCAACAGCATCCCACGGCCGGAAGGGCAGCCGCTCTATCAGCTCCAGTGCGCCACCTGCCACAACGGTCAAGCGCAGTTCTGGAACTCGGTGGATAAGAACAACCCCACCCTGGAGAACCTGGCCAAGTTCGGCATCGCCGGCGGCGGCAATCCAACCCAATACGACATGAAGCACTACGGGATCACGCTGAACGGCAAGCCACCGGCCAGCTACGAGATCGTGGATGACAAGCTGCTGGCCGCACGGCCAGATGCCAACGGCGAGGTGAACTACTTCCAGGTCACTGCGACCAGGGATACGCCACCCGGCTTGAACGACACCTACCGCAACCAAGCTGCGATGTACCACATGAACGTGGCGTTGAACGTGGGATGCGACTTCTGCCACTACGGCGGCTACTTCAAGTCATACGTGACGGCCGAAGGCACCTTTAAGTGGCCGAAGTCTCAGTCTCGCCACATGATCGGCATGATCCAGGACATCGCCATCAACTGGTTCCCGCAGATGCCCAAGACCGATCCAAACCGCGGCGACTACGCCCAGCCCAATTGCTGGATGTGCCACCGTGGGCATGTGGTCCCGCCTGGGGCTTATCTGCCGGCTGCCGACGAAATCCCTCGCCAGGTGAGCGATCCGGAAATCCGGCCGCTGGTGGACCTGCCGTTGCCGAAGCCTAAGCTGCCGAAGAACTAGGCGGGCGCGCTAGAGGGAGGAAGCATGAGAAGGATGGAGAGGGCACACCAGCGCCCTCCCATCCTTCGCCTTCTGAGGAACAAGAAACCATGACCATCAACAAGCGACTCTTGCGCCTCAGTTTGTTTCAGCTCGGCCTGGGCTTCAGCGTTGTGGTGTTCAACGGCGCGTTGAACCGCGTGCTGATCGCCGAGGAGCAGATTCCTGCCGGCATCGTGGGCTGGTTGCTGAGCTTGGGGCTATTCGTCGCGCCCGCCCGTGCGCTCATGGGCTTTCGATCTGACCGCGAGAAGCAGACCTTCGGCTATCGCCGCTTGCCGTATGCCTGGTATGGCACGATGCTGGTGTTCTGCGGCTTATCGGCTGCTCCGTTCTCACTGTTGTTGCTCAGCAAGGCCTCGCAACTAAACAGCGACGTGCCCTTTCCGGTGGCCGTCTTCTTCTGCACGCTCATCTTTCTGCTCTACGCCCTGGGCGTACATGTGGGGCAGACGGGCTATCTGGCGCTGGTCACTGACCTCACGCCAAAGCACGAGCGCAGCCGCGCGATGGTCTTGCTGTGGATCGCCCTGATCATCGGCCAGATCATCAGCGCGTTTGCGATCGGCTTTTTCCTGGAGGACTTCCATCCCATGAAGCTCGTCCAGGTCATGCAGTCCGCCTCGGTGATCTTCCTGGTCTTGGCTGTGGCTGCGATCTGGAAGCAAGACCGCCCAGTGACGCTAGAGGATGACGCAGAGGACTTCTCCAGCCAGGTCTGGGCGTTGCTGAGCGTGCGCAAGATGCGCTTGTTCTTCGCCATGCTGTTCTTCGGGACGCTGGGCTTGACAGCGCAGGATATTCTGCTGGAGCCATACGGCGGTCAGGTGTTGGGCATGAGCGTGGCCGCGACCACTCGGTTGACGGCCCTCTGGGGCGTTGGGATGTTGATCGCCATGCTGATCGCCTGGCAGGCGATACCGCGCCTGGATTCGCCGTTGCCGGTCACGCTGATGGGTTGCTTGGTCGGCCTGGCTGGTTTTGCGCTGATCACCGCCGCCAGCACCGCCAAGTCGGTTGTGATGTTCGCCAGCGGGGCTATGGTGGTGGGCATCGCCAACGGCCTGTTTCTGATCTCCACTCTCTCGCTCATCGCCTATCTCGCCGACATCAAGACGGCGGGGATGTATGTAGGTCTCTGGGGCTTGGTGCAGACCTCGGCCGCCGGCTTGGCTGCGCTGGCTGGCAGCAACCTGCGCGACGCCGTGGCCCGCCTGACCGGCGATGTCGCCCGCGGCTACACCATCGTGTATATGTCTGAGATGGTGCTCATCGTTGTGGCTTTGGTGTTCTTAATGTTGATCCCGCGAGAAGCATTTGTCGCCAGCGCCCGCGGTCGGTCGGCCTTCGCTGGCCTAACCGAGGTGCCGGGCGCGTAAATAAAAGGAGGGCTTAAAGATGCTGATTCCAAGCACTGAAGCGCTGTTGTGCGTGGTGACGCTCGTCCTCGGCTCGATTGGCTTGTTTGTGCTGTTCCTGGCCACCGACAGGAACGCGGTAGAGGAAAGCTACCTGCCCGAGCATCGCACCGAGAAACGCGATGAACAACTAAGTTAACCGCGCTATCTTCAGGGCATCACCGCCAGGCCGTCGAGTGCGCAGATGTCAATTGCGCCTTGCTCGACGGCCTGGCGATGTTTTATTCAATTACGATGCTGGTGGGCAGCGTCGCTAGTATGACTTGCCGATCAGCGCGCGTTCGCGCACCGGCCTGCCGCTTACCACGCAGGTCCACTCGCCCTCCGCCTGGTCAAGCGGGAAGTTCAGCGTCTTGGCTGTGAGCTGTTCGCGGATGAACTCATCGTTGGCTGGATTGTCCTCTAGCGGTGCTAAGGCCCAGCCATCCTGGACTGCCTCTTTCACTTCTTCCCACGAGAAGCATTCGCGGATGTTGCTGTTTTGAAAATCCTCGGCTTGCTTGAGCAGGGAATGGTGGATTTCGCCGAGCAAGGCATGGATGTGCTCGCTCAAGCCTTCCAGGCTTACCGAGGCTTTGCCGGCCTTGCCGGGCAGGTCGCGCCGAGCAACCATCACGCTGCGGTTGGCCACGTCTTTCGGGCCGATCTCGATTCGCACCGGCACGCCGCGCATCTCCCAGTCGTTGAACTTGTAGCCGGGCGTCTCGTCGCGGTCGTCCAGCTTGACGCGCAAGCCGGCTGCCTTGAGCGAGCGAGAGACCTGTTCAGCAGTTTCAAAGACCTGAGCGCGTTCTGTATCGTTCTTGAAGATCGGCACAATCACGACCTGGATCGGCGCGATCTTCGGCGGCAGGCGCAGGCCCTGGTCGTCACCATGGACCATGATCACAGCACCCAGCAGCCGCCAGCTCAGCCCCCAAGAGGTGGTCCAGCAATACTTCTCGGTGTTGTCGCGATCTAGATATTTAATCTCAAAAGCGCGTGCAAAGTTCTGGCCCAGGTCGTGGCTGGTGCAGCTCTGCAGCGAGCGTTTGTCGCCCATCATGGTCTCCACGGAGAAGGTGTTGATCGCACCAGCGAAGCGCTCGTGGATGCTCTTGCGGCCGCGAAAGCCGGGCAGGGCGCAGTCCTCGCGCATGTGCGCGTAATACACGTCCAACATGCGCAGCACCTCGGCCAGCGCGTCCTCGTGGGTGGCATGGGCCGTATGCCCCTCCTGCCAGTAGAACTCCATCGTCCGCAGGAATGGCTTTGTGCGCTTCTCCCAGCGCACCACGCTGTTCCAGCAATTGATAAGCACAGGTAGATCGCGGTAGCTTTTGATCCACTGGGCGTAGGAGTAACCCACGATGGTCTCGCTGGTGGGACGGACAACCAGCGGCTCTTCGAGCTGCTCGCCGCCGCCATGAGTGACGACAGCCAACTCTGGCGCGAAACCCTGGACGTGGTGCGCCTCCTTCTGTATAAAGCTCATTGGGATGAACAGCGGAAAGGCAGCGTTGACGTGGCCGGTCTCCTTGAAGCGCTTATCCAGGTAATCGCGCATGTATTCGTAGATGGTCCAACCATACGGCTTGACCACAATGCAGCCGCGCACGGGCGCGTAGTCGGCCAGATCCGCTTCGCGAATGACGTCAAGATACCACTCCGAGAAGTCTTGCGAGCGCGGGGTGATCTTCGCCATATCAGATGCGCAAGGAGCTAAAGCAGAATCTCAAAATGCGGGCGAGATTATACGCCTGTGCTTGTCCTTCCCTACGGCTCGGCCAACGCAACCGCCTAGGTGCTTTGCTGAGCTACAGAGTAGCGCTGCTGGAGCACAAGCCTTGGCCTGCCTAGAAGTCAGCGTTCACAGCGCGCCCATCGCAAGACGAGGTTGGCCCGTGTTCGTGAAGCAGCTTTGATTATCGTCTCGTAAAATGCAGAACAACAAGTTAGGCGAGGCACAAACGTGTTCAAGAAGATCATGGTCCCGCTCGACGGGTCTTCTTTTGCTGAGGAAGCATTGCCGTATGCGCGCGGGCTGGCTGAGTACGCTAGGGCGACGATCTTGCTTGCCCGCGTGGATGAAGGCCATGAACCGCCTCCTGGCGTGTTTGTGCCGGCGACGGCCATCCCGGAGGTCTTTCAACTAAGCGCGGGGGAGTATCTTGAGCAACAGGCCGCTCGGCTCACCATGGGTGGCCTGGCTGTCCAAACCATCGTCCTGGAAGGAAGAGTGCCCGATGCGTTGCTGAGATGCGCGCGCGACGAAAGCGTTGACCTCATTGTGATGTCCACTCATGGGCGCACCGGACTGAGCCGGCTGCTCATGGGCAGTGTGGCTGAACAAATCGTCCATGGCGCTCCCTGCCCGGTGTTGCTCATCCGACCGCAGGCGCGCTCTACATAACTCAAGATTTGTCCTGTGTGAGCCGCACCAAGGCGCGTTATGCAGCGGCCATCTTGGTCATCTTGTTGTATAGCTTCATCAAGCGCGACTTGCGGCGAGCCGCGTTGTTCTTGTGAATCACACCTTTGCCCGCTGCACGGTCTAGGTAGCTGATCGCCTTGAGCAGCTCGATCTTGGCCTGCGCGAAGTCCTTCGCCGCAAGTGCCAGGCGCGTCTTCTTGATCGCCGTGCGCGCCCGCGAGCGATGTAACCGGTTGTATTGCGCCTTGCGCGCGCTGTTGCGCGCTCTCTGTTTCGCCGATTCAGTATTTGCCACGGTAATCCTCTCCTGTAGGGGTGCCTGAGCTAAGGCAGTGTTAGGCAGCAAGTAATTCTACCAGCAGCGAAGGCCGGCGAGGGGCTTACCAATCAAGAGCGCATTCACCAATATGGTCAAAGCTATCCCCAGCGACTCTTGCATTGATACTGGAGGCTGCGAAACGATTCTGTCATGCTAGCGCATGCGCCCCAACTCATGAATGCGCCCAGGCTAGTGAAATCTGCGGGGTGCATGACGGGCAAAGCAGTCGCTCGCATGGGCGCAGGGACGTCCTCCCGTAGTCTCTCTACTCGGCACGACAGACTGGCACAATGAGCGAGCAACCCATGCCCCTTCAATGCCTGCGCTATAATTTAGGGCACAACACGCATGGGGGCGTAGCTCAGCTGGTTAGAGCGTTGCGTTGACATCGCAAAGGTCACAAGTTCGAATCTTGTCGCTCCCACTTCTGCACCAGCCTACCGCAGCAGCACTTGGCTAGCGCAGTGCGGCCCACCATATCCGCCGCTGAGCGCCTCAAAATCCACTGGATACACGTCCACACCAAAACCACGCAGGCGTTGAAAGAATGCCGCGCCGGCTTGCTTAGCTGCGATGACCTTGCGTGGCCCAATTGTGAGCACGTTCGCAGCAAACAGCGCTTGTTCGGCCTTGCTGATCGGGATAACTTGAATCCCCTTCTCCGCCAGATAACGTGAGAACAAGACTGTGCGCGCGAGCGTGTAGGTGACCGTCCTTGTCCCTTGGGGGAGATAAACCCTGACTGCCGGCTCGGCGTCGCCCGCTAAGCGATCATCCAGACATATCGCTAAGTCGCGATCGAGCATGGCGAAGTAAGTGTCGAGGTGCATCTCATCCATGCCTTGCGCGGGCGTTTCCACAACGGCGACCTCAACATGGCCATATACGCCATGCTCCAGGCACTGCCGAACACCCTCTTCATTGGTCAGCAGTCCCTGTCCTTGGAACACGAAATCTCCGCATGGGATGAAGTCACCACCTTCCAGCGTTCCAGGTGGCTGGACGCGATAGATCGGCTGAATGCCGAGCACCTCTAGGGCGTAGGCTGCCAGCTCGTTCTCGGCAGATCGGCTGGCCAACTTCAGGCGGGTGATGACGACGCCGGCAGAGGTCGTCATTAGCGTATCACGCACATAGTGTGGGCTGAGCGGCGCTAGCGAGAAGCGCGTGCTATAGCGCGTAGTGGGATCGAGTGCATCAGCGCTGTGGGCAACGTGAAGCGTGGGGCGCAGCATCAACACGTCAACCAGGCTATCGGCGTCCAGCATCTGTAAGCCTGCCTCGAGCTGTGCCTGGACCTCCGCACGCTCTTCTGCCCTGAGGGCAGGGTCGAAGTCGAGGGCGGTCGCCTGACGCACCCATGCGATGAGCGCGGCGCGGTTGGCCTGAGCTAGCAGTGCACGTAGATCGATCACATGCGCCCCATGGGTCTCAAGTAGATGACGATAGGCGCGGTGTTCGTCGCGTGCCTTGGCAAGCGAGAATGGGCGCAGGAAATTCGCTGCGCTGGTGTGCAAAATAGAGAACAGCGTCTCCGCATCCGGTTCGCACAGCAACACAACGCGCGCCGGCATCCACTCTGCCGGCTGTCGTGGCACAAACGAGGACAACGGGTGGCGACTTGTCATGCTGCCTGCTTCCGAAAAGCGAGGTGAACGCGCACGCTTCCCGCATCGCGCAGAGCCTGAGCGAGCTGCTCGGCGTGTGCGGCATCGCGCGCCAGCGCGATCATGTTGCCGCCGCGCCCACCTCCGCTCATCTTTGCGCCAAGCGCGCCGGCTGCGCGGGCCGTCAGGCACAAAGCATCCAGTTCCGGCGAGGAGACATCGAGCTGCTGAAGATATGCGTGATTCTGATTCATCAACTGGCCAAGCTGGGCCAGGTCAGCAGATTCGATGGCGCGACGCGCGGCAGAGACCAGCGCAGCGATCGCATCGAAGAGCGCTTCATATCGGGCGCGGTCGCGCTCCCAGCCGGCGCGCACCGCGCCGACCGAGATGTAGGTAGGTGTAACCACGCCGGTGTCAGCAACGACGAGTGGCAGATCCGCCGGCGCGCTAAACACCTCCGGTGGCTGGCCGCGCACAAACCACACCGGTTGTTCATAGGCGATCACGGTGTTGTCTATACCGCTGGGCGAGCCGTGATAGAGCAGCTCGCCTTCATAGGCCAACGCGCTCACCTCTGCCGGTGAGAGCTCATGGCCGAACCAAGCCGCCAGCGCGCGGACGATCGCAACCGACACTGCGGCGCCGCTGCCCAAGTTAGCCCCAATCGGGATATTGGAGCGAATGGTTAACGTCGCCCGCGGCGGTGACGCGCCGAGCAGGTCTAGCGCTGCCCAGGCCACTCGCGCCAGCGGATCATGCGCCTGGCGCGGGCGCTGCGCCAAGTAAAGCGAGAGGCCAATATCCGGCGCGATGATTCGGAAAGCGTCACTGCTAGGTTGAACGCGGGCAAACGCGCGCAGCTCGGGTAAGGGAAGAGCGATCGCTGGCCGGCCGTATACCACTGCATGTTCACCGCACAGGATAACCTTCGCACACGCGCTGCGTTCAACGATAAAACCAGGCGCGTCCATGAGTGCGCTGCTACGATAGAAGGATTGTAGCAATGGGCGCGCAGTGTGCCCCTTTTGTGAAGCGTGCGCTCCCCAAGGTGATGAAGAGGGGCGTGATACAATCAAAACACAGGCCCCCATCGTCTAGTGGTCCAGGACGCGGCCCTTTCAAGGCCGAAACACGGGTTCGAGTCCCGTTGGGGGCATGTCATTAGGTGAACGCCTGTTGGCGTCTGCTCACCAGGACGGATTTGCCAATTACTTCCAGCGCGCGGTCATCCTGGGGTGGGTGCATCAACCCGGCCCGTGCGTCGCGAAAGTGTCGCTCTAGCGGCAGGCTGGCCTCCAGCCCGCCAGCGCCAGCGGCGCGCAGAGCGATATCGGTCACGGTGATCGCTGCGTTCGTGCATAAGTGTTTAGCTGCCGCTAACTCCGCCTCCATTGCCGGGCGAGCAGCAGGGTGCTCAGACCATCGGCGAGCGACCTCCTCCAACACCGCGCGCGCCGCGCGCAGCGTGACATCCATCTGCCCGATGCTGCGCTGCAGGCTCGGCAGCTCGGCGATCGGTCTGCCCAGCGCGGTGGGCGTTCGCTGCCAAGCGTACTCCGCCAGCGCCAGCAAGGCGCCCTCACCGACCCCGAGATAGACAGCAGCAAACGCACACGTCGGCCAGCCGGCGGGTAAGCCGCCGCGCTTGGCTTGGCCAACCTCGCGCTGCTCGACGTGCCATTCCGCAGGGACAAAGACATCCTTCAATTGCACGTCAAACGACCCGCTGGCGCGCAGGCTAAGGCTGTGGCCCCAGTTGTCAATGAGCGTCAACCCCGGCGCGTCATTTGCCACAGCGAAGACGCCGATGCCGCCGTTGAGCTGCGCGGTGACCAGGAAGTAACGCAACGCCGGCGCATAAGTCACCCAGCGCTTATAGCCGGTGATCACGAACCCGCCCGGCACGGGCGTGGCTGTGGTCGCGGGCAAGCCGCCGCGCGAAGGACTGCCCATCTCCGGCTCGCTGGCCGCGCTGTTGACCAGCACGCCGTGGGCGACGATCTCCCGGCATAGGCGAGCAAAGGCCGCTTCTGGCCAAGCGCGCGTCTCGGCCAGCGTCCCGACGACGTGAAAATGCATCGCCAGCCCAAGCGCGGTGCTGGCGTCGGCGCGCGCGATGCGCCGCAGCACCTGGACGCATTGATAGAGGTTGAAACCATCCCCGCCCAGCTCGACCGGCACAGGCAGGCGCGGCAGGCTGGCCGCGCGCAGGTCCTCCACGTTCTCAAAGGCGAAGGTCCCCGCGCGGTCATGACCTGGGGCGCGCTCGGCAAAGCGCACGCTCAGCGCCTCGACGTGCGCCATGACCTCCTCAAAACTGCGCGCCGTCATGGCAGTCCCGCTTGGCTGTAGTCGCCTAATAACAGGCGATAGCCGTTGGGCTTGGTCGTCACGTGCGTGATCACCGACCGCCGGCCGATCAAGCTATCGTGGATGCGGGCGGGGATGTTGGAGATCCGGCAGCGCTCCAGCACGATGCTGCGCTCGATCTCGGCGTTCTCGATCACGCATTCGCGGTCAATGCTGGTGAAGGGGCCAATGTAGGAATTGATGATCTGCGTGTTCTCGCCGATGATCGACGGCCCACGCACCACGCTGTTCACAATGCGCGCGCCTTTCTCCAGCGTCACGCGCGAATCCACGGTAGAGTGCTCATCCACCTCGCCCTCGTTATAGGGGGTCAGCTCCTCCAAGACCAGGGCGTTGGCCTCCAGCATGTCCTCGCGCTTGCCGGTGTCCACCCACCAGCCGGTGTGCACGTAGGGATACACCCGATAGCCATGCGTGACCAGCCACTGGATGGCATCGGTGATCTCCAGCTCGTTGCGCCAGGAGGGCTGAATGGCTTCTACGGCCTCGAAGATATGCTTGTCGAACATATAGATGCCGACCAGGGCCAGGTCGCTGGGCGGGTTGGCCGGCTTCTCGATGAGCTGGGCGATGCTGCCATCTTCGCGCAGCACCGCAACACCATACTGACGCGGATCGCTCACTCGCGTCAGCACGATCTGGCTGTTGTAGTTCGAGCTGGCATACTGTTCGATCAAGCGGTGGATGCCGCCCTGAATGCAGTTATCGCCCAGGAACATAACGAAGCGCGCATCGCCGATGAAGTCGCGGCTGATCTTGACCGCGTGGGCCAATCCGCGCGGCTCGTCTTGCACGATGTAGGTAATGCGCGCCCCCCAGCGCGCCCCGTCGCCCACCGCGTTTTTGATCTCCGCGCCCGTCTCCGGCGCGATCACAATGCCGATGTCGTCAATGCCCGCATCACGAATTGCCTGGATCACGCGAAAGAGCACCGGTTTGTTGGCCAGCGGGATCAGTTGCTTGGCGCTGGTGAAGGTGAGCGGGCGCAGGCGCGTCCCTTTGCCCCCGCTCAAGATTAAACCTTTCATGCGAGATGCCATCTTGGTGACTGTCTTGTGTGGATATGCTACCAGTTTAGCTCCAAAGGCAGGACGCCGGCAAGGAGGGGGTGTTCCAATTCGGAATGAAAGGCTCGGTCGTCGGGCACATGGGTTGGTCATCCGCATGCGCATCGCTCACCCCATCGCGGCGAAGCATCGCGCAGGTCGGTGACGCCTGGGCAGATTCACATGTGACATCCAAACCGCCGTCCGCTACAATCTTGCCGCCGCATGGCCCACTCGACGACGTTGCTGAGCTGGCGGATCGTGCAGGGCGTGAGGCCGCAACCAGGCGAGCTGGTGCAAGTGATCGACCGCGCAGGCCGTGACGACCTGTTGCGCAGCGTGGCGCTTGACCTGGAGCTGGCCGGCGCGACGCCCCTGGTGGAGCTGGCCTCGCCCGACCACATCGCTGCGCTGCTGCGGGCTGGCGACCGTGATTACCTCTCTCGTTACGACCACCATCGGCGCACCTGGATCGAGCGCGTTGATCGGGTGGTTGCGCTACAGTCAGCCGAGCCAGACCTGGCTGGCGTGGACGACGAGGCGCTGGCGCTATGGGCAGCGGCACAAGATCGCCTGACGGCGGCTGAGGACGCTCGTCGGCTGCCCAGCCTATCGGTCGCGGTGCCTACGCCTGCGCGCGCCGCGCAGTTGGGCATGACGTTCGAGGCGCTGGAGGAGATGATATTCGAGGCGGCCATGGTGTCGCTGCTCGACCTTCAGGACGACATGCTGCGCATCCAGCAACGCCTGGAGCAGACCGATGCTTTCATCATCCGCAGCGGCAGCGCGTGTGAGCTGCGCGTCGTGCGCGGGGCGCGCCCGCTGCTATGGGACGACGGATACATTGACGAGGCCGACCAGGTGCGCGGCGCGCTCCTCTCCAGCCTGCCGGCAGGGCTGGTTTACTTCACCGTGCTGGAGGACCAGGCCGAAGGCAGCCTATTCCTGCCGCTGGCCGGCGAAGCGCGCGACGTAGTGTTGCATTTTGAACGTGGGCGCATTGTCCACATTGAGGCAGCCGAAGGAGCAGCGGCGCTGGCCAATTTCCTAGATGCCCATGGCGACGGCGCGCGCCGGATCGGCCATCTCGGGATCGGCGCCAACCGCGCGCTGCGCCAGCCGATTGGTTGGCCGATGGTGGACGAGCGCGTGCATGGGATGTTGTTCATCGCGCTCGGCGAAAACCGCTTCCTCGGCGGCCAGAATGCCGCAGCGCTGAACGAGGCGTTCCTCGTGCCTGGGGCGAGCATCGAAGCATGAGGGACGGACGTGCATTCACCACACCTCAGGGTTGACGGCGTGAATGTGGCGTTGGTGCATGACTGGCTGAACCAGTTGGGCGGGGCGGAGGACGTGCTCAGCGTGCTGCACCAGATATACCCGCGTGCCCCGATCTTCACCAGCATCTACGCGCGCCAGCGGATGCCGGCAGCTTGGCGCGCGTGGGATATCCGCTCGACGTGGATGGATCGCCTGCCGGCGGTGCACCGCTACCATCAGCCCTACATGCCGGTCTTCGCCTGGGTGTGGGCGCACTATCGTATCCCGGCAGACTACGATGTGATCCTCAGCAATAAAAGCGCGTTTTGCATCGGGGCGCGCGGCGTGCGTCCCGATGCCCGCCACGTTTGTTACTGCCTCACCCCGACGCGCTTTACCTACGACTTCGACACCTACGCCCAGCGTGAGCGCATCCCGCCCGGCGCGTCGGCCATCCTGCGCGCGCTGAACGCCTACCTGCGGCGCTGGGAGTCTCAAGCAGCCCAGCGGGTGGATCAATTCATCGCCATCTCGCGCGAAGTGCAACAGCGCATCCGCAAGCATTACGGGCGGGACGCGATCATTATTTATCCGCCAGTGGCGATGCCGGCCGATCCGCCGCTGGGGCGGGACGAGGGGTTTTATTTGATCGTCTCGCGCCTGTTGCCCTATAAGCGCGTGGACTTGGCGATTGAAGCGTTCGGGCGGCTGGGGCTGCCGTTGGTGATCGCCGGCGACGGCCGCGACCGCCCGCGCCTGGCGCGCATGGCCGCCGACCTCCCGCGCCGGAACGTCCACCTGCTGGGTCGGGTGGATGATCACACGCTCCACGAGCTGCTGGCCGGCTGCCGGGCGTTCATCTTCCCCGGCGCGGAGGACTTCGGCATCGCCCCGGTCCGCGCCATGGCCTACGGCAAGCCGGTGATCGCCTACGCCGCCGGCGGCGCGCTCGACACGGTGATCGACGGCGTGACCGGCGCGCTCTTTCGGCCGCAAACCGCCGAGGCGCTGGCCGAGGCCGTGGTAGAGAGTTCTAGGGTAACATTCTCCCCTGAGATCATCCGTCGCCATGCCGAGCAGTTCAGCGCTGAACGATTCATCGCTGCGCTGGTGACGGCGATCGGTGGTTAGCGAAGCGTTCTGCTTATGGAAGCATATTGCGTCAAGTGTCGTGGGAAACACACCCTGCTTAATCCCAAGCCGGTCTTCCTGGCCAATGGCACGCCGGCGACGCAGGGCACGTGCTCGAACTGCGGTTACGACAAAGTCCATAAGATAGGTCGCACGCCGGCCCACGAGGGGCTGACCCCACCGGAGCCAGCGGCGCGCGCCGCTACCTCAAGCAGGCCGCGCGCCAAGAAGATAGGCGATGCCGCGCCTGGGGGCAACGGCTCGGCAAACGGGATGCCCCTGGTGATCGTCGAATCGCCGGCCAAGGCGCGCACGATCGGCAAGTTCCTGGGCCGCCAGTATGTCGTTCGCGCCTCCATCGGCCATGTCCGTGACCTGCCCAAGAACCGGCTGGGGGTGGATGTCAATCATGACTTTGCGCCGACCTACGTCATCCCCACGGAGAAGAAAGCCGTGGTGAAAGAGCTCAAACAATATGCGAAACAGGCTGCGTCGATCTGGCTGGCCACCGACCCCGACCGCGAGGGCGAGGCGATCTCATGGCACTTATTGCACGTGTTGCAGCCGGAGATCGCCGGCAAGCCGGTGCGCCGCGTCGAGTTCCACGAGATCACGCAGGAGGCGATTGATCATGCCTTTGCCCACCCGCGCAGCATCAACGAGAACGCGGTCAACGCCCAGCAAGCTCGGCGCATCCTCGACCGACTAGTGGGCTATAAGCTCAGCCCGCTGCTCAGCGACAAGCTCAGCCGGCGCGGCCTGAGCGCCGGTCGGGTGCAGTCGGTCGCGCTGCGCCTGGTGGTCGAGCGCGAGCGCGAGATCCAGGCCTTTGTGCCCGTCGAGTACTGGACGATCGAAGCCGAGCTTGCCAAGCAAGCGGAGGCAGCCGCCGGCCCGCGCACGTTCATCGCCCGTTTGTTCAAGCTCTATGGCCGCGATCCCGACTTAAAGAGCGAGGCCGATGCGCAGCGCGTGGTTGCAGCGCTGGAGGGCGCGGCATATCGCGTGGTAAAGGTAGATCGCAAAGATCGGATGCGCCGGCCAGCCGCGCCGTTCACCACCAGCACGATGCAACAAGAGGCCAGCCGCAAGCTGGGCTTTAACGCGCGGCGCACGATGGCCGTCGCCCAGCAGCTCTACGAAGGCGTGGACGTGGGCGAAGGCCCTGTCGGCCTCATCACCTACATGCGCACCGACTCGGTGAACGTGGCCGAGAGCGCGCAGCGCGAGGCGCGCGAGTTCATCGCCCAGCAGTTTGGACCGGAGTTCCTGCCCGACGCGCCGCCTAAATACACCTCGCGGACCAAGAACGCGCAGGAGGCACACGAGGCGATCCGCCCGACCTCCGTCTTTCGCACCCCAGAGGCGCTTAAGCAGTATCTGGACCGAGACCAGCTCCGCCTCTACGAGCTCATCTGGAAGCGCTTTATCGCCAGCCAGATGGCCAACGCCATCTTCGATGCGACGACGGTGGACATCGAGGCAATCCCCCGGTCAGCCGATGGTCAGGCCGGCGCGATGGTGCCCGTTGATGATGCGCCGCTGATCCCTGGTTACTGGCTGCGTGCGACGGGGTCCATCGTGAAGTTCGCCGGCTTCCTCAAAGTGTACGAGGAGGGCCACGACGAAGGAGACCGGCCGGAGGAGGACGAGGAAGGACGTGGCCGCCGGCTGCCGCCGTTGGTGGCCGACGAGCCGCTGGACTTGGTGCGCCTGATCCCGGAGCAACACTTCACGCAGCCGCCGCCGCGCTACACCGAGGCCAGCCTGGTGAAGGCGTTGGAGGAATACGGCATCGGCCGGCCCAGCACCTACGCCCAGATCATGACCACGATCCAGGCGCGCAATTACGTGCGCCGCGAGGGCAGGCAACTGGTGCCCACCGAGCTGGGCTTCCTGGCCAACGACCTGCTGGTGGCCCACTTCCCGCGTTACATTGACGTGGGCTTTACGGCGCGCGTGGAGGAAGAGCTGGACGAGATCGAGACCGGCGCGCGCGCATGGCAGCCTGTGCTCCGCGCTTTCTACGAACCGTTTATTCAGTCGGTGACCCAAGCCGCCGAGCACATCCCGAAGCGCGAGCGGGTCGTGCAATACACCGGCGAGAAATGCCCAGCCTGTGAAGATGGCATGTTGGTCTATCGCGAGGGCCGCTTTGGCCGGTTCATCGCCTGTTCCAACTTTCCCAAGTGCAAGTACACCGCGCCCATCCCGCTGCCCGGCGTGCGCTGCCCCAAGTGCGGCGGGCCGCTGGTGGAGCGGCGCACGCGCAAGGGCCGGCAGCGCGTCTTCTACGGCTGTGCAAACTACCCAAAGTGCGACTTCATCACCTGGAACAGGCCGCTGCCGATCCAAGGGCCGGAGGGATGCGAAGGGCTGGTGGTGGAGATCGGCAAAGGCAAGGCCAAGTGCCTGGGCAACGACATGGTCTTCGACATTCCTGAGGAAATCACCTCCGAGTTGCCGGCCGCTTGACGCGCGGGACGGCGTGTGTTTAACTGGGACTATGCTTGCTGATACGGTCCTGCAGCGCGACCTGGACGAGTTCCTCAACGTGCCGGCGTTCAAGGGCAGCGTGCTGGTGCGCTCTTCGTCGGCTCGCCGATTGGCCTACGCCGCTGCGCTCCTCGCCGGGGCACTGCTGGCGATCACCGGGCTGGCCAACGTTGTCGGCGTCTTCAGTCGAGCGGACACGTCTGCGGCGGACACGGCGACGCTGGGCGCGGGCTTGCTCATGCTCCTCGTGGGGTTGGTGCTCGTATGGCGGTTTGCCACGCCGCTGGCGTTTGCCGCGGTGGTGACCGAGGAGGGATTGAGCTGGCGCAGCATATTCGGCTGGCATAGCCTGGGCTGGGAGGAGATAGATTTCGTGCTGGTCGAGCCGCATAGCCGGCTGGGCGCGCGCCAGGTGCACGTCGGCGCCGGCAAGCGCATCATGCACTTCGGCTGGTTCGACCCAACCGACTGGTACACCACCGGCCCGCTGGCGTCGCTGCCGGCCGACGAGGCCAAGGCGCTGACCCACACCATCGTCTCTCGCGCGCGGCTCAAGCGCCGCGAGCCGGGCACCTGGGTAAACGACAAGCGCAGCCAGCCGGTGGAGGTGTCGTCGGGCAGGATGAAGTGGTAACCTAACGCGGCATGGGTGAATCGCTGGCGGCCCAGCGCGCGCGCATCGCCCCATTGCTGACGCCTGAGCCGTCCGACGCGCTGAGTTCATACTTCGCCCTGGAGCATGACGCGCAGCGCACGCGCCTATACGTGCGCACCGACCCAAACGGCCGTGCGCTGGCTTTCGTCGCAATCTGCCAGACCGGCCTGGATCTATTTCGACCGCTCGTGGTGATGCGAGGCAGGGACGAGCCCGCCTTGCGCGAGGCGCTGCGCACGGCGCTCACGCCAGGCCGAAGCTATCTGTTTAGCGCTCTGCCCTCCGACCGCCCCGCCCTGACCGCGCTGTGCGACCTGGAAAGCGAACAGGTGAATGCCATCTACACCTTGCGCGCAGCGGACTTTCAGCCGGTCATCAACGTCCTGGTCCAGACCAGCCGCACGCCGGATGGCATGGTGCGCGCCGTGGTCCGAGCGCGCGACGGCGCGACCGTCGCCGAGGCGGGCACAAGCTGGATCTCATCGCGCTACGCCGAGGTCTTCGTGCGGGTGGTCGAAGCCGCCCGCGGTCGCGGGCTGGGCAAGTCGGTTGTGAGCGCGGTCTGCGCCCAGCTCCTGGAATCCGGGCGCACGCCGCTGTACATCGTCTCTCCGGACAACCAGCCATCGGTTGGCCTGGCCGTGCGGCTTGGCTTTCGCGAGACGGGCGCGCATGAGCTGAGCGGCGTGTTGCGTTTGAAGCCGGCGCAGGCTTCATTCGAGCAGCAGAACGGCGCGTGATTCATTATCATTAGGCTGTATCTCGAGATTCACCCAGTCGAGCGATAACCATGTCGAAGCGAAAGGAGCTAGAAGCGCGCAGGCGCGAACAGCAGCGCAAGCAGAACATTCAGATCGCCGTCACCATCGCGGTGATCGCCGTCGTCGTGATCGGCGGGGCGCTGATCCTGAGCGCGATCGCCAATCAAGAGCAGCAGCGGCTGGCGAGCACGCTGCCGCCGGTGAAAGCGGTCAGCAAAGAAACGCCGCCCAACGCCGAGCCGTTCGGCACGGCCTGGGGGCCGCCGGATGCGCCGATCAAGGTTGAAGAATACCTGGACTACCAATGTCCGGCGTGTGGGGTCTATGGGCGGGATTTTGAGCCGGCCGTGATCGCAGCTTTCGCCCCAACCGGCAAGGTGCGCTACGAGATAAAGTTCCTGCCCTTTATCGAGGATCGGGTGAACGGCCGCGAGTCCCGCGACGCGGCCCAGGCTGCCTTGTGCGCCGCCGAGCAGGATAAGTTCTGGCAGATGCACGCCACGATCCTGGCCAACCAGTTGATCACCGGCCGCGAGAACGTCGGCAATTACAGCAAAGCGCGCCTGAAGGAAATGGCCGCCACGATTCAAGGCCTGGACGTCGCAGCCTTCGGCGCCTGCCTGGATGCCAACAAATACGAACAGCGCGTGCTGGAGAGCCGGCGCGAGGCCGAAGCGCGCCGGATCAACCAGACGCCGACTTTTATCGTCAACGGCCAGCCCTTCCCGGGCGTGCAGAGCGTCGCGGAGTTCCGCCAGATCTTCGCGCAGGTGGCCCCCAACGTCACGTTTGACCAGTGAGCTGAGCAGCTTTCGCCCTTCCTCGCCCCTCATGACCACTCCTTACCAACTGCCCACAGGCCGCACGCCGCGACCGGCGCGCTGGGCCGATGTGCCCGATGAACAATGGGACGACTGGCGCTGGCAACTGGCGCATCGCCTCAACTCCGCGGATGAGCTGGCGCAGCTCATCCACCTCACCGAAGAAGAGCTGGCCGGCCTGAACGCGCCCAATAAGTTCCGCGTGGACATCACGCCCTACTTCGCCTCGTTGATCGACCCCGATGATCCGAGCTGCCCGGTGCGCTTGCAGGTGATCCCGCGCGCGCGCGAGCTGGAGGCCTTCGAGAACATGATGACGGACTCGCTGGCCGAGGACGCGCATTCACCGGTGCCCGGCCTGGTGCATCGTTATCCCGATCGCGTCCTGATGCTGGTGACGACGCAGTGCGCATCCTACTGTCGCTACTGCACGCGCAGCCGCATCGTCGGCGATCCGCACGCGACCTTCAGCCGTCATCACCACGACTTGCAGATCGCCTATCTGCGCAGGACGCCGCAGGTGCGCGACGTGTTGCTGAGCGGGGGCGACCCGCTGATCCTGCCGCAGAAGGTGCTGGAGGACCTCTTGCGCCGGCTGCGCGAGATCCCGCACATCGAGATCATCCGGATCGGCACGCGCGTGCCGGTCTTCCTGCCGCAGCGCATCACCGATGAGTTCGTGGCCATGCTGCGGCAGTTTCATCCGCTATGGATGAACATCCACGTCAACCATCCCAAGGAGATCACCCCCGAATTGGCGCGCGCGTGCGCCAAGCTGGCCGATGCCGGCATCCCGCTGGGCAACCAGAGCGTGCTGTTAGCCGGCGTGAACGATCACCCCGATACCATCAGGAAGCTCTGCCACGAGCTGGTGAAGATGCGCGTGCGCCCCTATTACTTGTATCAGTGCGATCTGGTGGCCGGCAGCGGCCACTTCCGCACCACCATCGCCGCCGGCCTGGAGATCATGGAGGCCCTGCGCGGCCACACCAGCGGCTACGCAATCCCGACCTATGTGGTGGACCTGCCCGGCGGCGGCGGCAAGGTGCCGGTGACGCCGAACTACCTGATTAGCCAGGGCCCCGGCCGGGTGGTCTTTCGCAACTTCGAGGGTTACATCACCACCTACGCCGAGCCGACCGACTACCAGCGCCCCAAGCGCACGCGCTGGACCGCCGAGCCGCGCCCTGAGCCCGGTCAACGGGGGATAGCCGGCCTGCTGGCGGGCGAGGACACGACGATCCAGCCGGCTGGCTGGGAGACGCGCCATCACGACCAACCCGGCGCCGCGCCGGATGAAACCCCGCCCACGGATACCCTGGCGGCCTTGCTGGATCGGCCTGACGTTCAGGTGGCCGGCGAAGGCGATGCGCCGACTTGGATGAAGATACACTAGCGCTGCTATGCCTGCTTACGTGATCGCTGACATCGAGGTGCTCGATCCGGTCGCCTACGAGGAATACAAGCGCTTGGCCGGCCCGACGCCCGCGCAGTTCGGCGGGCGTTATATCGTGCGCGGCGCGCCGGTGCAGGTCGTCGAGGGCACCTGGTCGCCCAAACGGCTGGTCATCCTGGAGTTTCCAAGCCTGGAGCACGCCAAAGCCTGGTACGAGTCCGAAGCCTATGGCCAGGCCAAGGCGATTCGCCATCAGGCCGCGCGCTCGCATCTAATATTCGTCGAGGGCGTGCCGCCCGCTTGACCCTCTGCGCCCGGCACGACGCCCCAGCCCTTTTGCGCCTGCAGGGGGGCATTCACCAATAGGGGCAAAGCTTATCCCCGGCGACTTTTGCGTTGACGTACCTCCTGAAGGCTGCGAAGGGATTCTGTCATGCCGGCGGGGTAGGGGCGTAGCGGTGCTACGCCCCAGCGTAGCGGTGCCACGCCCCAAAAATCCCGCCCAACCATACCGTAGGGGCGACGCG
>JAGHYX010000128.1 GCA_017743375.1 Chloroflexota bacterium | reverse complement strand
ATCTGTGGTGATCCTCCGAGCGTGACTATCTTCAATAGCGGAACGTCATTCGCGGACAAGTATACCTTGCGCGAATAGTGCAGGGTGCATCAGGGGCGCATTCCATCATCAATGGGTACCCCCAACAGACTGTGCTACCAACGAAGGTGAATCTGTATACGCCCGTTACATTCATGATTTGGAGTCGCCCGTTCCCCATTGAAGTGGACCCCTCCCGAGAACTTGACAACATCTGGCGATCGCGTATGCTTACCCACCAATCACTTAGTGTATAAACGCCACGAACGGCCCAGGTGCACGGTCGCTCTTTTGCGTGTCACCCTTCTTGAGCGACGAAGGCCAATCGCGTTCAGGCGAGGCCAAGACGCACCAACGCGCCAGCTTCGTGGGCAAAGAGCGACGCGAGTCGCTCTTTTTGCTAGGTGTGACTGAGTAGCAGAGGGTTACGAAGGTGGAAGTGGACAACAGACAAAGTGTTCTAGGGGCCGACGAGCGAAGGACTTCAATCAGGCGCGCTGCGCCGCCACTTTATGACGCGCGCTTTGAACACGATGCCTGCGGCATCGGTTTCCTGGCCGACCTCTCCGGCCGGCCCACGCACCGCATCCTCGATGACGGGCTGCGCTGCTTGGAGCGCTTGGCCCACCGCGGTGCGCTGGACGCCGACGGCAAGAGCGGGGACGGGGCCGGCATCCTGTGCTCCATCCCCATGACCCTGATCAACCGCGAGCTGGAACGCATCGGCCAGCAAGCCCACCACCCGGGTGAGGTCGCCGTGGGCATGATCTTCCTCCCGCGCGACCCGCTGGCCAACGCGCGCGCCCGCGAGATCATCACCGCCGAGCTGGAAAGGCGCGGCCTGCCGCTCCTCACCTGGCGCACCGTCGTCCACGAGCCAAACGTGCTGGGCAAGCGCGCCCTGGAGATGCTGCCGGACATCCAGCAGGTGATCGTCGCGCGTCCCTATAGCTTCCGCAGCGAGCTGGAGTTCGACCAGCATCTTTACCTAGTGCGACGGTGCATCGAGAACGATGCCCGCGCTGCCGGCATCGAGGGCTTCTACATCTGCTCCTTCTCCTGCCGCACGCTGGTCTACAAGGCACTGGTCTCAGCGACCCAACTGCGCCGCTTCTACCTCGACCTTAACGATCCGGACTTCAAAGTCTCACATGTGATCTTTCACCAGCGTTACTCGACCAACACCTTCCCGAGCTGGGACAAGGCACAGCCGTTCCGCTTCATCTGTCACAACGGCGAGATCAACACTATCGAGGGCAACCAGAACTGGATGAAGGCGCGCGAGCCGGAGCTGAACTCGCCGGTGTGGGGCAGCGAGATCGAGCGTCTCAAGCCGATCGTGGACGTGACCAGTAGCGACACCGGCCGCTTGGACAACGTCGTCGAATTGCTCACCCTGGCCGGGCGCGACATTCGGCACGCGCTCAAGATGCTGATCCCCCAGGCCTGGGAGAAGGACCCAGACCTCCCGCCGGCCGTCAAGGGCTTCTTCCGCTATCACGCCGCGCTGATGGAACCATGGGACGGCCCCGCCTCAATTGTCTTCAGCGACGGCACACGGGTGGGCATGGCGCTCGACCGCAACGGCCTGCGCCCGGCACGCTATCTACAGACCAAAGACGGGCTAGTCTACGCCGGCAGCGAGATCGGCGCACTTGACGTGGAGCCAGAGCGCATCCTGTGCAATGGGAAGCTCGGCCCCGGCCAGATGATCTGCGCGGATCTACGCGCCCGCCGGCTGTACACCAACGACGAGATCCTTAAAGAGCTCTCTACCAGCAAACCCTATCGCGACTGGGCCGCCCGCCAGCGCGTGCGGCTGGAAGAGGTAGCGCAGATCGTGCTCGAACAGCCGGCGGTCAACTCAGAGGCATTGCTGATCAAACAGGCACAGTTCGGCTGGACCAGTGAGGAGCTGACGCTGGTGATCAAGACCATGTATGAGGACGGCACCGAGCCGGTCGGCTCAATGGGCGATGACACGCCCCACGCCGTGCTCTCCACCAAGCCGCGCCCGCTCTTCAACTACTTCAAGCAACGCTTCGCGGAGGTCACCAACCCGCCGATTGACCACCTGCGCGAAGACCAGGTGATGAGCCTGCGCGTGCTGCTGGGTCGGCGCGGCAACCTGCTGGCCGAGACCGAGGAACTGGCCCACCTGGTGCGCCTGAACAGCCCGGTGCTCTCCAACGAAGAGCTGAAGGCACTGCAGTCGCTGGACGATCCGGACTTCCAGTCGGTGGTGCTGGACATGACGTTCTCCGTCCACCAGGCCATAAATAAGGCGAGCCACGAGGGCAAGTCGGCGCTGGAACAGGCAGTGCGCCGGCTGTGCGACGATGCTGAGCGCGCCGTGCGCTTCGGTGCCAGCATCCTGATCCTCAGCGACAAAAAGGCCGGTCCGCAGCGGGCAGTTATCCCAGCGCTGCTGGCAGTCGGCGCCGTGCACCATCACCTCATGCGCCGCGGCCTGCGCAGCCGGGCCAGCCTGGTCGTCGAGAGCGGCGAAGCGCGCGAGGTGCATCACTTCGCCACGCTACTGGGGTATGGCGCCAGCGCGATCAACCCCTATCTCGCCCTCGACACCGCGCGCGAGGCCGTGCAGACAGGCCGCGTGCGCGATAAATCGCTCAGCGAGAGCGACGTGGTCAAGCGCTACATCAAGGCCGTGGAGAAGGGCATCCTCAAGGTGATGTCCAAGATGGGCATCGCCAGCGTGGACGCCTACACCGGCGCGCAGATCTTCGAGGCAATCGGGCTTTCGGCGCAGGTCATCGAAGAATGCTTCACCGGCACGCCGTCCCGCCTGGGCGGGATCGGCTATGCCGAGATTGAGAGGATCGTGTTGACCTGGCACGCCAACGCTTATCCCAGCGGCGAAGTGCAGGTGAAGCTCGATCACCCCGGCTTCTACAAGGAGCGCGCCGGCGGCGAGCCACACGGTTTCTCACAAAAGGCGGTCCATGCCTTGCAACAGGCCGTCCGCCTGGAGAACATATTCGACTACACCGGCGAGGAACATGAATTAGTCACCGGCATCGCACGCACCAAGGTGAAGACATTCACGATCAACGGTAACTTCGCGCAGGGCTACCAGCGCTATAAGGAATTCGCCGCTCTGTTTGATCACACCCCGCGCCCGCTTGAACCGCGCGACTTGATGGAGATCCGCTCCGACCGCGCGCCGATCCCGATCGAGGAAGTGGAGCCGTTGAGCAGCATCGTCAAGCGCTTCAGCACAGCGGCGATGTCGCTGGGCGCGCTCTCCCCAGAGGCACATGAGACGCTGGCGATCGCCATGACGCGCCTGGGCGGCCTGAGCAACAGCGGTGAGGGGGGCGAGGAGGCCCGTCGCTTCACCGAGGAAGGCAACAGCGGGATCAAGCAGGTGGCCTCTGGGCGGTTCGGCGTCACACCGGCCTACTTGCTCAGCGCTGCCGAGCTGCAGATCAAAATGGCCCAGGGCAGCAAGCCGGGCGAAGGTGGCCAGATCCCGGGTCACAAGGTGACCGACTTGATCGCCCGCGTGCGCCACACCGTGCCGGGCGTGGCGCTGATCTCGCCCCCGCCGCATCACGACATCTATTCCATCGAGGACCTGGCCCAGCTCATCTACGACCTCAAGCAGATCAACCCCGAGGCCAAGGTCAGCGTGAAGCTGGTGGCGCAAGCCGGCGTGGGCACGATCGCCGCCGGCGTAGCCAAGGCGCTGGCCGACATCATCCTCATCAGCGGCCACAGCGGCGGCACCGGCGCTTCGCCGCTCAGCTCGATCAAGAACGCCGGCGTGCCCTGGGAGCTGGGACTGGCCGAGACCCAGCAGACGTTGGTCGAGAACAACCTGCGCGGGCGGGTGCGCCTGCGCGCCGATGGCGGCATGCGCACCGGCCGCGACGTGATCATCGCTGCGCTGCTCGGCGCAGATGAGTATTCGTTTGGCACCGCCGCCTTGATCGCCGAGGGGTGCATCATGGCGCGCGTGTGCCACCTGAACACATGTCCCACCGGCGTGGCCACCCAGAAGCCGGAGCTACGCGCCAAGTTCGAGGGCAAGCCGGAGCACGTCATGGCCTACCTGCTCTACGTCGCCCAGGACGTGCGCGAGCGGCTAGCGCAGATGGGCTACCGCTCACTCGACGAGATCATCGGGCGCAGCGACCTCATCGTCCAGCGACGGCCAGCCGATGGCGAGCCGGTCGAGATCCAGCATCGTGAGGCGATGCTGACGCTGAGCAACCTGCGCTACGTCCCGGCCAAGCGCTGTGCATTGCGCCACTGCGAGCCGGCGCCCAAATACCCGCCCAACACGCTCAACGAGATGATCGTCCAGGACGCGCGCACTGCCATCGAGCAGCAGTGGCCGATCCGCTTGCACTACACCATCCGCAACCAGGACCGCAGCATCGGCGCGCGGCTGAGCGGCGAGATCACCAAGCGCTACCTGGACGGCGGGCTGCCGGCCGGCACGATCGAGATCAGCTTCCGCGGCTATGCCGGCCAGAGTTTCGGCGCGTTCACCACCAACGGCATGCGCCTGCACTTGGTGGGCGCGGCCAACGATTACGTGGGCAAGGGCATGCGCGGCGGCGAGATCTCCATCCGCCCGTTCCCCGAGGTGACCTACACGTGGGCAGATAACTACATCCTGGGCAACACCGCCCTATACGGCGCAACCGGCGGCGCGCTCTTCGCTGCCGGGCGGGCCGGCGAGCGCTTCGCCGTCCGCAACAGCGGCGCCTGCGGCGTGGTCGAAGGGGTGGGGGACCACGCCTGCGAGTACATGACCGGCGGGATCGTAGTGGTGCTGGGCAGCACCGGCCGCAACTTCGCCGCCGGCATGACCGGCGGGATGGCGTTCGTCTACGACCCCGACGGCACCTTCGTCAACCGCTGCAACACCGAGCTGGTGGACGTGGATCGCCTGACGCATCCGGGGATGAAGAAGCTGGTGAAGAGCCTGCTGCGCCGGCACTACGAGCTGACCAACAGCGCGCGCGCCCGCGACCTGCTCACCCGCTGGGACGAGGCCTCGCTCTCCTTCCGGCGCGTGCTGCCCAAAGATCGCGTCGCGGAGATCGAGGCGATCAACGAGTTCTCGGATTTCCAGCAAACGTAGCAGCGGGCGTCAGGTCACATAGATCGGGTTGCTGTATATCCACCCGCGCAGCCAGCCGCGGAAGAAGCGATACACCTCCACGCGGTATGCGCCTGGCTCGCTGCTGAGGTGGTTGAGCGCCTTGCCGAAGCGCAGGGCGACGCGCCGGCCATTGCGCAACAGCGCGATCAGCCCGCTGCGCGGGCAGCGCACAGCGAAGCGGACAGCCCCGTGCCGCTGGAGCTGCCCACCCATCTCAGCTTGTGCTGCGCCGCTGCGCGCCGTGAAGCTGAAGCCGCGCGCGGCGCCGGCCAGGTCGTAGGCGACGAAGCCGCGACCTTCGCGCAGGGCTTGATAAACCATCGGCTTGTCCTTCTCTAGCTCGCCGCTCAATGGGCGCTCGATCAAAAGGTGGGTGTTAACGCAGCGAAAGAGATAGGCGTAGTCGAAGACGGGCTTGGCCAGCAGGCCGAGTCGTATCGGCGTCCCATGGGCGTCGGCGTTGCCGATCGCAGCGACCCGCCGGCCCTCCGCCAAGAGCGCGTCCCAGCGCCGCAGCGTAGCCTTGGACGGCCCGCGGATGAAGAGCGAGGGCATCAGGACGGCCAGCAGCGCGGTGGGCACATTCTTGACGTAGGTCTTAAATTCGCTCATGTAGTTCCACAGCTCGATGCCGGTGAAGCCGCGCACGTCCCAGTCGAGCCAGGGAATGGCGCTGAGGTCAATATCAAGCGGGCTAGCCTCATCGCATGGGTGGGCGAGGAAGGAGAGGCCGGCGCGCTTGTTCACCTCGTCCAGCAGGCGCTGCGGATGGCTCGCCCAACGGCACATCTCCTGATCGACGTTGAAGACCAGGCAGTGATTGGCCTGCGGTTGGCGGCGCGGGTCGTGGATCTCCTCGCCCACCAGCAGGAGCACGCCGTCAACGTAGCCCTCCTTGCCGCCCACCAGGACGTTGTGGTCGGTGACGACGACGACCTGGATGCCGGCGCGGGCCGCGGCCTGCGCGATCTCGTGGTGATAGGCATGGCCGTCCGAGTAAGGCGTGTGCGCATGCAGGTTGGCGACGATCTCAACCATTAAACGCGCGCGATTGTAAAGGAGCAGGCACGCCGAGTGCATTCACAGCTCATTTAGGTAAGCGGCGCGTATGCTTGGCGTACTTGCGCGAAGGTCACCAGCGCCCTGGCTTACCTGGTCATTCCGAGTACGACAGTGCGGCAGGTATTGTTAGGTGAGCGCTCGGCATGACAGGCGGCGTGGCAAAGAGCAGGGGACTGCGTCCCTATTAATGAATGCGCGCGTCAGGTGGGGCACACCCACAGCCAGGGGCAAAACCTTGAGTGGGCGACGGCAGTGCCGTCGCCCACCCTCTATAAGATTTACCTTCGCTGGCAGTATCTCTTGGTGGAAGGTTGCCCCTATTGGTGAATGCACCCTGCACCTGTCAAGTCCATCT
>JAGHYX010000015.1 GCA_017743375.1 Chloroflexota bacterium | reverse complement strand
GGACGCGCACGTAGCCGCGCGCATTCTAAGCGACGTTAGGCATGGGGGACGGGACTGGGGGGTGCTCAAATTCGGGGGTGATATAAACTCCACGATGGTATCTGGGACAGCGCTGTCTAAAAGAGTATTCGCACGAAGAGGGCAATAAAAGCTCTCAGCGCTTAGCAAATCCTCGCGTCAAGCTGCGATACAAAACAGCGCAGCTCCCTGCCCCGACCAAGTAGGACTTGCCATGCGCTACGAGATGACGACTGCGACGACAATTCAACTGGTGGGATATCCGTCTGAGCAGAACTGGAACGTATCGGTCAACCGGCTTTTGAATGGCGCTCAGTCACTGCGCTCAACCCATCCCATTTTGCGGTCCACAGCTATAATCAAGCAATATCTGTTTTGACCCCGCAAAGGTGTATCACCCGTTCACTTCTTCAGTAAGGCGGCAGGTGTGGGCGGCTGTGGTAGCAGTGAGGCAACCAACATAAATAATGTCCCGCCGGCGGCGAACTGACTGCGGGCTCACCTGCAACATGCGCGCAGCGTTGCGTTGGCTCAACAGGACTACCCTTTTGGCGCTCTGTAGGCTGCATCCTCTGGGTTCTGGTGCAGGCGTGGTCTATCGCTTGCGTTTATACTTCTGCGAGCCGCTGCGCGCCCCTTACATACCTCTTGGCTGCCGCAAAGAGGCACGGATGGCTATCTGGTCTTCTGGACACGTCTTTGATTAAACCACTCTTTATTGATTCACTCCCCTCCGACGACATCCAGTCTATAATTTCATCCGTATAGCAAATTGATGCTTACACTTGACACCCAGGGACTGATCCCCGCCATCGTCCAGGACGCACTCAGCGGCCGCATCCTCATGCTGGGCTGGATGAACGAGGAGGCGCTGCGGCGCACGCTCAGCAGCGGCGAAGTGTGGTTCTGGTCGCGCAGCCGACAGACGCTCTGGCACAAGGGCGAGACCAGCGGCAACGTGCTGCGCGTGCGCGAGTTGCGCGCCGATTGCGATGCAGACTGTCTGCTGATCCGCGCCGAACCAGCCGGTCCAACCTGCCACACCGGGCGCGAGAGCTGCTTTTGGCAAGACATCGAGGGCAACGCGCTCCTGCCGCCGGCAGGGAGCTTCCTCGATGAGCTGGCGGAGGTGATCGCCGCGCGCCGGTTGGCCTCGCCCCAAGAAAGCTACACCGCCCGCCTGTTCAACGCCGGCCAATTGCGGATCGCGCAAAAGGTGGGCGAGGAAGGCCTGGAGCTGGCGTTGGCCGGCGCTGCCCAGGACGATGAGCGGGTGATCGAAGAGAGCGCTGACCTGCTCTTTCATCTGCTCGTGCTGTTGAACGAGCGAGGCATCCCGTTGCGCGAGGTGTTGGCGCGGCTGGCTGCGCGCCACGCTGCGGCTACGCAGCCGGCTCAATCTCCAGCGTAAAGTGCATCGTCGTCCTTGGCTTGTTGCCAAAGGGTGCGCTTTGCCTCGCTGCTCATCTCGCTGAGCGATAGGCCGCGCGCCTGCGCGAGCTGCTCTAGCCGGCGGAAGCGGCGGGCGAACTTCTGGTTCGCCACCCGCGCCGCGGCCTCGATGTCTATGCCATAGCCATCGGCCCAATCGGCGATGGTGAAGATCAAATCGCCGAACTCCTCTGCGCGATGGCCGGGGTCACGTGCGTTGATCACCTCCTCCAGCTCCTCGCGCACTTTGGCCAGCCGCTCGTCATGGCTGTTCCAGCGAAACCCGGCTTGCTCTGCGCGCCGCGCCATCTTTTGCGCCTGGGCCAGGGCCGGCAGCGCGTGGGGGATGCCGTCGAGCACCGAGCGAGCTTGCCGGCCCTTCTCCTGCTGCTTGATGGCGTTCCAGTTGGCCACTACTTGTTCGGCTGTATTGGCGACGGCGTCGCCGAAGACGTGCGGGTGGCGGCGGCGTAGCTTGGCGATCAGGTCGGCGATCACGTCGCCCATGCGAAAAGTCTCGGACTCCGTGGCGATCTGCGCCTGCATTACCACGTTCAATAGAAGGTCGCCCAGCTCCTCGCGCAGGGCATCCAGGTCGTCTGCGTCAATCGCAGCCAGCACTTCGTAGGCCTCTTCCAGCAGCGTGCTGCGCAGCGATTGGTGCGTCTGTTCGCGATCCCATGGGCAGCCCTCCGGCGCGCGCAGATGGGCGACAGTTTCCTGAAGCGCCTCGAAGCTGCCGGCGCGCGGCAGCGGCGGCAGGTAGAGCGAGGTGAGATGATCAAACTCGTCGCTGTGGTCAAGCGCTGCCAGGGTCGTCGTGCGGGGAGATGCGCCCTCTCGCACCACCCACACCTCATGCAGCGGGGGGTACTGGTTCATCAGGGTCAACTTGAGATCTGCGGCGACGGCGCGCGAATAGACCTGCGCGATCAGCGCCGGCTGGTCGGGGTTGAGGGGCGGATGATGCATCGCAGCCAGCGCCAGCCCATCGCAGAGTTGCAGGCCATCTAGCGGATCGCCAACCCCAGCGTCAGAGGCGGCGAGCCGCTCAAGGGATGGCTCGATGAAGCTCAAGCCGGCCACCAGGCGAATGGGGATGCTCAGGTCGCGCGCGCGCTTCATGATCAGGTAAACGCTGGTCTCGCCAACCAACGGATGGCCAGGCACGGCATACACCACGCCTTCTGGTGACGCCTGGGCTGCCGCAATTACCCGCTCGGCGATCTCGGCATAAACGTCTTCAAAGCGTGCCCCACGCTCATACAGCGCATCGAAGTCCTGCAAGTCTAGATGGGGCGGTAGTTCGGCAACCGTGGGGTGCCGGCGCGTGCGCAAATAGATGCGCCGGCTAGCATTCAGGATATCCCATGCCTCGCGCGTCAACAGGTGCGCGCCGCCTGGCCCCAAGCCCAAGATCGTGATCATCGTAGTTCTCACCGAACGCTCACCTAGCGTTCACCGGATGAAGCGAACGCTACTAGAATTAACGAATACCTCCGGAGGAGTCTGTATATGGCGAGTGTACCTGGCGCAGTCAGTCTGCCTAACCCGAAGACGAAGACGAAGAGGAAAAAGATAGACATCCCCTACGACCGTTGGCCCAACCGAATCCGCCGCGCGATTCGCAGCTTCATCAAGATCACCCTCCTCATCAGCTTAGGCTTCACCATCTACTTCCTTGCCACCATTGACGACGTCACGCTCAACATGTTCTTCAGCGCGCTGGGGGTAGTGGTGAGCCTGGTCATCCAGATCATGGCCGTGCTATTCAGCATCATTCTACAGTTCGGCCTGCTGTTCTGGTTTCTCTCGCGCCCCGAAGTGGAGATCATCCGCCCCGGTGACGACACCACGGTGACCTTTGACGACTATTGGGGGCAGCCGCAGTTGGTCAAGTTGGTGAAGCAATGGATGAGCCTGCTGCGCGATCGCAAGGAGTTCGAGAAGATGGGCGGGCGCTACATCAGCGGCCTGCTGCTCTACGGCCCGCCGGGCACCGGCAAGACGATGCTGGCCAAGGCCATCGCCGGCGAATCGGGGATGGCTTTCATTAGCGCTCAGGGCACCAGCTTCCAGGGCATGTTCTGGGGGATGGACATCTTGAGGGTGCTGCGCTTCTGTAAATACGCGCGCGACCTGGCCAAGAAATACGGCGCGTGCGTGGCCTACATTGATGAGATAGACGCGGTGGGCATGAACCGCGGTGGCGTGCGCGGCAGCGGACCGATGGTGGGGTCGTTCACCGGCTTCGGCTTGGGCATGTTTGCCCTCTCCACCTTGCTCAGCCAGATGGATGGGATGAACAAGCCCTCGCGCAGCGAGAAGTTCTGGCGGCGCGTCTATCGCCTGTTCGGGAAGGAGTACAAGCCCAAACGCAACTGGCACGTGATGTGGATGGGCAGCACCAACCGACCGGACGTGCTCGATCCAGCGCTCACCCGCTCCGGCCGCCTAGACACCAAGATCGCTGTGGACCCGCCTGACCGCGCCAGCCGGCGGCAGATCATCCAGGGCTACCTGAACAAGATTCAGCACGATGAGACGGTGGATATAGAAGCCATCGTCGCCGACACTGCCGGCATGACCCCCGCCGATATTGCCAACGCAATCACGAAGGATGCCGTCCGTATGGCGTTCTTCGATGGGCGCAAGAAGGTCAGCCAGCGCGACATAGACAAAGCCCTGATGGAGCAGACCATCGGCATGGAGACGCCGGTGGAGGAGATGGATGAATCCCAGCGCCGCGTGCTGGCTTATCACGAGGCCGGCCATGCCGTGGCCCAGTATTACGTGATGCCCGACCAGAAGATCGTGCGGGCCACCATCGTGCGCCTCTCCACTGGCGCGCAGGGGCACGTCATGCCCGTGGACACCATTGATCAGCACGTCGAGCCGGTGATGCGCTACGCCTATGAGATCATCGTGTCTCTGGCCGGCCGAGCCGCTGAGAAGATCCTCACCGGCGAGATGTTCGCCTCTACCGGCGGCGATTATCGCAATGTGCAGATCAACCTTTGGAAGCTGGCCGTTTATGGCTATTTTGGCCCGCGCCTGGCCATGCGCTTCGGCGCCTTTAGCGGCGACAACATCGGTGCGATGATGGCGCAGGACGATGTGCTCGAACGCTACTGGTTGCAGATGGAGCAGGTGACTGAGAAGCTGCTGCGCCGCCACTGGAAGGAGGTCACCGCCCTGGCTGAAGAACTGTTGGTCAAGAATACGCTCAACGGCAAGGAGGTTGTAGAGGTCATAGAGGCCAACCAGAGCTTGGAGGCCTTCAAGGAGGAAGAGATCATCCCGCGCACGCTGGCTGCCATTCGCGCCCAGGCGTTGGCCGAGGCGCGCAGCGACAAGCGCAACGGCACACTGCTCAACGATTCGTATGCCCCCCTCAATGGGTCCAATGGGTCATCCGAATATCCGGTTGACGAGCCCGTGGTGGTGATCAACGGCGCGGCCAACAGCACTGCATCGCTGCGCGAGAAGGCGAGCGGGGAGCGCGCATCCGACGCCGGTCCCGCGCTGATCAACGAGGGCGTTGACACGAAGCCGGAAATCCTCAACGACCCAGGCAGCGAACGCTGAATCCCCTGCGAACACCCTCTGCGCATCCTTCCGCTGTGCGGAGGGTGTTTTTGCGTATGCGCGCGTTTGTCCTCTCCGGTGGCGGCAACCGCGGGGCGCTCCAAGCCGGCGCGCTAAAGGTGTTGCTCCAACACGGCGTCGTCCCCGACGTCATCGTTGGTTCCTCAATCGGCGCGCTGCATGGGGCATTCCTGGCCGCTGTGCCGACGCTGGCCCAAGCCGAGCGGTTATTCACGCTTTGGCGCGAGGCGGGCCGGCGCCGGCTCTTCGGCACCGCTTCGCCTTGGCGCGTGCTGAGGGCGCTATTCGGCAGCGACCATTTGGCCGATAACCAACGCCTGCGCGACTACATCGCGCAGGCGCTGCCGTCGGGCGTGCGCACCTTCGGCGACCTGCGCATCCCGCTCTACGTCACCATCTGCCACCTGGCAACCCACACCCTCTATGTCTGCGGTCACGACCACCGGCAACCACTCATTGATGCTGTGTTGACCAGCGCGGCTGTGCCGGGGTTCTTCCGGCCCACATATCACCAGGGTCAGGCGTTCGTGGATGGCGGCGTGGTCTCCAACCTGCCGGTGCAGGTGGCGCTGGCCCTGGGCGCAACCGAGATCTGGGCGCTGGACTTGGCCTTCAGCTATCAGGACGATCTCGAACTGCGCGGCGCGTTGGACATCGCCGGCTACGCCATCCGGCGGCCGCTGTATGACCTCACGCTGCACGAGCTGGAGCGCGCTGTGTGCGTTCCCGGCGTCACCGTGCACCACATCGCGCTGCCGAGCTATCCCAACTTGCCGCTGGGGGATTTCTCGAAGACCGAGGCAATGTTGGCCGAAGGCGAGCGGATCGCCCAAGCGTATCTGGCCTGCCCACTGCCAAATGTGATACAGCACCCACGATATACAGAGGGCGACCTGCCGCCGGGGCCGTTCGGCGCGCGCCCGTTCTGTCGCTGATCTCGGTTGTGTTCGCTGTTGCGGCGCAATGGGGATAATCTCCTCACAGCGATGCAGCTCACGGCAACGCTCTCGGTTGAACAGTTGCTTTTGTTGATCGCTGGGCTGCTCGGCCTGTGCGTGCTGGCCAGCAAGGTCTCCAGCACGCTGGGCGTGCCGGCGCTGGTTTTATTCCTCGTCGTCGGCATGCTGGCCGGCGCGGAGGGCCTGGGCGGCATCCAATTCAGCGACGTGCGCATCGCCCAGGCTGCCGGCGTGATCGCGCTGATCTTTATCCTCTTCTCCGGCGGCTTGGACACTTCTTGGCACGCAGTCAGACCAGTCCTGAAGGAGGGCATTGCGCTGGCGACGGTCGGTGTGCTTATCACTGCGCTATGCGTGGGGCTATTCGCCATGGCCGTCATGGGGTTCTCCCTCTTGGAGGGGATGCTGCTCGGCGCCATCATCTCCTCGACGGACGCCGCGGCGGTCTTTAGCGTGATGCGCATGCGCGCCAGCCGGCTGCCCGCCAAACTGGAATCGTTGAGCGAACTGGAGTCGGGCAGCAATGACCCGATGGCCGTCTTCCTCACGGTTGCGCTCATTAGCCTAATCAACGCGCCAGAGCGCGGCGCGCTCAGCGTGATCCCCGCTTTTTTCACCCAAGCGGTGCTGGGGGTGGCATTCGGGCTGGCAGCCGGCTACGCTGGCGTGCGCGTGATGAACCGCATTCGCTTGCAAGCCGACGGCCTCTATGTGATCATCACCATCGCCCTGGTGCTGTTCAGCTACAGCGCGACCGCTCTGGTCGGGGGCAGCGGCTTCCTCGCCGTATACCTGTGCGGCATCGTGATGGGCAACCAAGACTTCATCCACAAACGCAGCCTCACCCGTTTTCACGATGGCTTGGCTTGGTTGATGCAAATTGCGATGTTCTTGACGTTGGGCTTGCTGGTCTCTCCCTCGCGGCTATGGCCGTTGGCCGGCCTGGCTACGTTAGGGTCGGCATTTTTGATCCTGGTGGCGCGGCCGGTGGCTGTCTTCCTCTCGTTGTTCTGGGCCAAGCTATCGCCGCGTGAGCTGATCTTGCTATCGTGGCTGGGGCTGCGCGGCGCTGCGCCGATCATCCTGGCCACGTTCCCTTTGGTTGCCGGCATCGAGCGCGCCGGCGTCATGTTCGACTTTGTCTTCTTCGTCGTGCTCAGCTCGGTGCTCATCCAGGGGGTCACGATCGTGCCGGTCGCGCGGTGGCTGGGCCTGAGCCTCCCTGAACGCCAGCGCCTGCCGCCGACAATTCAGATCATCGAAGGCGCTAACGCGCGACCGGTGGACATCCACATTGGACCAGATTCGCCGGTCGTCGGCGCGCAAATCGTTGACCTTCACCTGCCGGAGGGCGCGCTGATCGTGCTCATCGCGCGCAGAGGCATGCACCTCGTGCCTACCGGCAGCACAGTCATCGAAGCGGGAGACACGCTGACGCTGGTGGCGAGCAAAGAGGACTTGGAGAAGGCGCGCCGGAAGCTCACCAGCGAGCGCCGGCGGGTTAGCCAAGGGTGAAGCGCACAGCGACTGCCCCGGCCAACAGCGCAAACGAGGCCGCGACCAAGACATAATCCGGCGGTCGCATGCGCAGCGTGCGCAGCCACGTCCGCCGGCCCGTGCCGAACGCGCGCAGGTCCATGGCGTTGGCGCGGTCTTCCGCCTCCAGCACCGTCCGCACCACCACCGGCACGATCAGCGGTGCGAAGCGCCGGCCAACGGTCAGCACACTCCGCAAACTGCGATCGCGTGGTTCAAGTTCATAGCCGCGCGACCGCTGCGCGTCCATCGTGATGCGGAAGTCGCGCATCAGCATGGGCACGAAGCGCACGGTGAGGTCGAGGGCGAAGGCAAAGCGATCCGGGAAGCCCATCCGGCGAAAGGTGATGCCCAGATCAGCCGGATCAAACGTGAACACCATGGCCAATGACGCGGAGGCCATCGCCGCCGCGCGAATGGCCTGCTGCGCTGCCTCCAGAGGTGAACGAAAGAGCATGTTCAGCGCGGTGATCACCACGATGAAGATCAGCACCCCCAGCGCCACATGTCGGATGCGCGCCCACGCCAGACGCGCCATCAGCAGCACGGCCGCGCTCAAAGCCAGCAGGATCGCCAGGGCGCGCAGATCGTTGACCACCAGCAGCGCCGTGGTCAGGCAGACATAGAAGGTCACGCGCGCGCGGGGATCAAAACGTTGAATGTAGGTCATCGTGGGTGCGTGGTATCGGGGCCAGCGAGTGGATCGAACCCAGCCTGTTTCATCACCTCGGCATCGGCGAGGACATCGTCCGGCGCGCCATCGGCGATCACCTGGCCGGCGACCATTAGGACCACGCGGTTGGCGAAGCGGCGCGCCAGCATCAGGTCGTGCGTGACCATCACAATCGCTTCGGGCCGAGCTGTCGCGCTCAGCAACTGGTCCAGCAGTTCCTCTGCTGTGCCATCGTCCAGGCCGGCCGTGGGTTCGTCTAGGATGAGCACGCGCGGTTGCATGGCCAACACGCTGGCAATCGTCACCCGCTTTTGCTGTCCAAAGCTTAGGCTAAAAGGCGACTGATCTAGGGGTAGGTGATCCAATCCGACGATGGCCAGCGCTTGCCCGATCCGCGCGGCGATCTGGGCATCGGCCAAGCCGAGGTTGCGTGGGCCGAACGCCAATTCTTCGCCCAGCGTGTTGGCGAAGAGCATCGCAGCCGGGTTTTGGAAGACATAGCCGACCGTGCGCACGCGCTGGGCGGTCGTCGTGCGCCCGGCGTCCTGCCCGCCAACGAGCACCCGACCTGCTTGGGGGCGGATGAGGCCAATGGCCATCTTGCAGAGCGTGGATTTGCCGGCCCCGTTTGGCCCAATCAAGGCGATCACGTCGCCAGCGCGCACGTCGAGTGAAACGCCGCGCAGTTGCGCCTGGCGTGCTCCGGGATAGGCAAAGGTGACGTTGCGAAAGGCCAGCAACACATCTCCGCCATCGCGGCGCGGCGGAGATACTGCGCGATTCCCTGAGTGGCCATTGCGCTTTGCGTCAAGCCAAGCGAGCAGGTCGGCTGCTGCGCCGTCAAATGTCACCTCTCCGCCATTCAGAGCAATGGCGTGCTCCGGCCTCACCCCCAGCGCCTCACGCAGGCGATGCTCAATCATGATCACGGTCAGCCCTGAGTCTGCCAAGCGGCGGAAGACGGCCAGTGCATCGCGCGCCGAAGGCGGGTCAAGAGAGGCAAGCGGTTCATCGAGCAGCAGCGCGCGCGGGCGCATGGCCAGCGCGCCGGCGATCACCACCTTCTGCAACTCGCCCCCGCTAAGGGTGTGGGTGTCGCGGTCGAGCAGATGCGTGATGTGTAGCTGCTCCGCAGCCTCATGCACCCTGGCGCGAATCTCGTCCCTGGGTAGTCCCAGATTCTCCGGCCCAAAAGCGATGTCGTAGAAGACGCGCGTGGCGACGATCTGCCTATCTGGGTCTTGCATCACCGTCCCGATTCGGCGGGCGAGCTGAGCGAGCGAGAGATGCTTGAGTGACTCATCGGCTAAGCGAACCTCCCCACGCAGCGTCCCACCCTTGTAGGTATGCGGGATCAGACCATTGATGCAGCGGGCCAGGGTGGTTTTGCCGCTGCCGCTGCGTCCGACGATCAGCGTGATTTCGCTGGCGCGACAGGTCAGGGATACTTGTCGAAGCGCTGAGGTGTCTCTCCCGGCGTAGATATAACTCAGGTCAATTGTCTGGATATCGCTGTTCACCGCGCGCATGCTCGAGTGAGCAACATCCTCGCCATTCTATCGAGAGAACCTGCGACTAGTCTACACCGGCAATGTTCCAATAAGCGCATCGGCTCAGATGACAGGGTGGTGCAGGACGATGCTGTTGTCCCTTTTGTGCGCTTCATGCTGGTCACGCCAAGCGTATGCGCCCCAAACTCCGAACTCACATTTCCAGCGGGTGGGCGACGGCAGTGCCGTCGCCCACCCAGTGTTTTGCCCTTAGCCGTGAACGCACCCCTTCAAGTGGGGAATGGTCCACTTCAAAACGATACGAGTTCAGATAAGCCCTGATGCCCGCGCTGCACCGTCATGCCGAGCAGCGCGAAGCATCTAAGCAACTGCGCGACCGAAGCGCTGCGCGGCCGGCAAATATCCCGCCTCACCCTCCTGCTGCGCAGCATCCGGTAGCCTTGGTCGCCCTGCAACAACTCAGTTAGGCGCGCGTCTAGATTTGCTCAGGATACTGGTGAGCCCCGCACGCTCATCCCTGGTTACACCGGGCACCACCATCATGAGCGCGCCTAAGGGATTTCCCCTGCATGCAAAGGAAGCGGAACAGGCGCTTCATCGGACTTTCTGTGATGAGACATCATTGCGACTTGGGCCACTCTCCTGCCTTGACCCGAGTTTGCCGGCGTGGTATCATGTTAAAAGTGGGTTTTAGCACTCTACCGGCATGACTGCTAATCCAATTGTCGTCACACAACCAGAACTTACGCCGCGTCAACAGAAGATCCTAGGGCTGATCGTGCAAGCCTACATTAACACTGCCACGCCGGTCAGCTCTAAGTTCATTCAAGAAATGGGAGACTTGGGCGTATCGAGCGCCACCATTCGCAACGAAATGGCGACGCTCGAAGCGCTCGGTTTTCTCACCCATCCTCACACGTCTGCTGGGAGGGTGCCTACAGACAAGGGCTATCGCTATTTTGTGGAGAAGCTCATAGGCGATGTTGAGCTGCCACAGGCCGAGCGTAACATGATTCGTCATCAGTTTCATCAAGCCAAACTGGAGATGAGCCAGTGGATGCAATTAGCAGCAGCGATCCTGGCCCGCTCGGCGCGCAGCGCAGCGTTGGTTACAGCTCCTAAGCTGGAGAACCCGCGCCTGAGGCACCTTGAACTCCTCTCAACACAGTCGCAACTGGTCTTGCTCGTGGTCGTCTTTCAAGGCGGCATCGTGCGCCAACGCTACATCACCGTGAAAGAACCCATCACCCAGTCCACACTGAGCCAGATCGCAGCCAAGTTCAACAGCGTTGGACACAACCTGGAAGTCGCCAGCTTAAAGACGAAACTCACCGACCTGAGCGAGTTTGAAGAGGAGGTGCTGAACGTCTTGATCGAACTGGCTTCCGAGGCGGATGACCTGCCGCTCAACGAGATATACCGCGATGGCCTGACCGAGGTCCTACAAGAGCCAGAGTTCGTCAGTCGAGATGAGGCGAACACCCTCGTCAGCGCCTTTGAGCAACCAGCCTTTCTCAATAAGGTGATCAACGCGCCGGTCGGCACGGTACAGGTCGTCATTGGTGGCGAGGGACAATGGCGCGAGCTCAGTGCATGCAGTATGGTGCTGGCGCGCTACGGCGTGGAAGGGTTCGCCACCGGCGCGCTCGGGGTGCTTGGCCCTACCCGCATGCCATACGGGCGCGCGATCGGCACCGTGCGCTACGTGGCCGACTTGATGAGCGACCTGGTCAGCGAGCTTTACGTTGACGACGCAGCGTCGGTCGATAATTAACCGTCGCTAAGGCTATCTGAATATAGTGCTATAACCCCCACTGCGAGGAGGACACTGCATCGTATGGAACACGAGACCAACGTGCAACAACAGATCCTCAGCGAGGATCAGGACAGCAGCCAGCAAGCGGTTGATGGGACACAGGCCGACCAGCCAACCCAGGAAGCCAGCGCTAAATCTCCTGACGACGCGCTGACGGCCCTCTACAAGGAGCTCGAAGAAGCAAAAGCCAAAGCCAGCGAATACTTGGACGGCTGGCAGCGCGCGCGCGCTGAGTTTGCCAATTACAAGAAGCGCCAAGAGCAACAAAGCGCAGAGATGCGCGCATTCGCGACGATAGACCTGATTCGCAAGCTGCTCCCGATTCAGGATGACTTCGAGCGCGCCATCAAAACGCTGCCGGAGAGCATGGCCCACCTGACTTGGATCGAAGGCGTGCTCCTCATCCATCGCAAGCTCCAGATGATCCTGGAAAGCGAGGGGGTGAAGACCATCGAGGTCAAGGCAAACGATCCATTTGACCCTGTGTTGCACGAGGCTATCAGCCACGACGAGGCCGAGGGTATTGCCAGCGGCCACATTATCGAAGAGGTGCAGAAGGGTTACAAACTCGGCGAGCGCGTCATCCGCCCAACGTTGGTAAGAGTTGCAAAGTGAACAAACTCTCTTGGTAAATTGATTTCTGATACAGTAGAGACTCCATCATGGGAAAGATAATCGGCATTGACCTCGGTACGACAAACAGCGTGGTCGCCGTCATGGAAGGTGGCGAGCCAACCGTAATCCCCAGCGCGGAAGGCTCGCGGCTGATCCCTTCCGTGGTGGCCGTGAACCCGAAGAACAACGAGCGCTTGGTCGGCCAGGTGGCCAAGCGACAGGCCGTGACCAACCCGGAGAACACCATCTTCTCGATCAAGCGCTTCATGGGGCGCAAGTTCAACGATCCCGAAGTGCAACGCGCCCTGAAGGTCGTCCCCTACAAGGTGGTGCCCGCGCCCAACGGCGATTGTCGGGTGATCATGGGTGGCAAGGAATACTCGCCACAGGAGATCAGCGCGATGATCCTCCAGAAGATCAAAGCGGATGCTGAAGCCTATCTGGGCGAGCCGGTGACCCAGGCAGTGATCACCGTGCCGGCCTACTTCAACGACGCCCAGCGGCAAGCCACCAAGGACGCGGGCAAGATCGCTGGCCTGGAGGTGCTGCGCATCATTAACGAGCCAACAGCATCCTCGCTGGCCTACGGGCTGGATAAGAAGAAGGACGAGACCATCGTCGTATATGACATGGGCGGCGGCACCTTCGATGTAAGTGTGCTGGAGGTCGGCGACGGCGTATTCGAGGTCAAGGCGACCAACGGCGATACCTTCCTCGGCGGCGATGACTTCGACAACCGCATCATGGAATACCTGATTGACCTGTTTAAGAAGGAAACAGGCATAGACATTCGCAACGACCGCCAGGCGCTGCAACGGCTGAAGGAAGCCGCCGAGAAGGCCAAGATCGAGCTCTCGTCGGTGATGGAGACCGAGATCAATCTACCCTACCTCACCGCCGACGCCAGCGGGCCCAAGCACCTGGTGACCAGGCTCACCCGTTCGCGACTGGAGCAATTGACCGAGGATCTGATCGCGCGAAGTCTAGGGCCGTGTGAACTTGCGCTCAAAGATGCCGGCATCACCAAGGACGACATTGATGAAGTGGTATTGGTGGGCGGAATGACGCGCATGCCAGCCATTCAAGAGGCAGTTCGCCGCGCTTTTGGCAAAGAACCCAACCGCAGCGTGAACCCCGACGAGGTCGTTGCGATCGGCGCTGCGGTGCAGGCCGGCGTGCTCGGCGGCGAGGTGCGCGATGTGCTGTTGCTGGACGTGACCCCGCTCACGTTGAGCATTGAGACGCTGGGTGGGGTGGCAACCCCGCTGATCGAGCGCAACACCACCATCCCTACCCGCAAGAGCCAGATCTTCAGCACGGCCAGCGACAACCAAACCAGCGTCGAGATTCACATCGTGCAGGGCGAGCGCCCGATGGCTGCCGACAACAAGTCGCTCGGCAAGTTCATCTTGGATGGCATCCCACCCGCCCCGCGCGGCGTACCGCAGATCGAGGTGTCATTCGACATTGACGCAAACGGCATCCTCAACGTCACGGCGACCGACAAGGCTACCGGCAAGAGCGCCCACATCACCATTCAGCCCTCGTCTGGCTTGTCCAAAGACGAGATCGAGCGCATGGTGCGCGAGGCGCAGACCTATGCTGCCCAGGACAAAGCGCGCCGCGAGCGCGTGGAGGCGCACAACGAAGGCGACACCGCCGCCTACCAGGCCGAGAAGTTCCTGCGGGAGAACGGCGACAAAATCCCCGCCGATAAGAAGGCTGAACTCGAGGCCAAGATCGCTGCCGTCCGCCAAGCGATCATGGGAGAAGATGCCGCTGCGATGCGCAGCGCCACAGCAGATCTCAAACAGGTCTTCAGCCAGATCGGCGCGGCGATGTATCAGCAAGCCGGCACCACCGGCGGACAAGCAAGCACAAAGGACGCCAACACGTCCGACGGCACGCAGCCACCTTCGGACGGCGATGTTGTTGAAGGTGAATTTAGAGAGACGAGGTAGGAATACGCAATACGCAATACGTATTACGTATTCCGTATTGCGTATTCCGTATTGCGTGTCGCGTAGGTAAATCTTATTTCATTGCGAGTTGACACAGTATGTCTCCGGCGAAGCGTGATTATTACGAAGTGCTCGGCGTCCCGCGCGACGCCAGCCAGGAAGAGATTAAAAAGGCCTTCCGCCGGCTGGCGCGTCAGTATCACCCGGACGTCAATCGTTCGCCGGATGCCGAGAACCGCTTCAAGGAGATCAACGAGGCCTACGAGGTGCTCAGCGACGAGCAAAAGCGCGCTGCCTACGATCGTTATGGCCACGGCGGCGCGCAGGGCGGCTTCGGCGCAGAGGGATTCAGCGATATCAGCGACATCTTCAACGAGTTCTTCGGCGGCTTTGCCCGCACAAGCGCCCAGACGCGGCGCAGCCCGCGGCGCGGTGCCGACCTGCGCTATGACCTCAAGATTGATTTTCTGGAGGCCGTCTTCGGCACCGAGAAAGAAATCGAGGTCGTGCGCAACGAGACCTGCCCAAGGTGCGGCGGGAGCGGCGCCGAACCCGGCACAACGCCGGTGCGCTGTCGCACGTGCAATGGCACCGGCGAGGTGCGCCGCGTCCAGCAGAGCATCCTCGGTTCGTTCGTCAGCGTCGCCACCTGCCCCACGTGCAACGGCAGCGGCGAGGTGATTATGACGCCCTGCCGGCAGTGCGGCGGCCGAAAGCAGGTGCGCGTCACTCGCACCTTGGTCGTCACCATTCCGCCCGGCGTGGACACCGGCACGCAGATTCGCCTAAATGGTGAGGGCGAGCCGGGCATCAACGGCGGACAACCCGGCAACCTCTACGTCGTCATCAACGTCGCCCCTCACCCCTTCTTCCGGCGCAAGGACGAGGACATCATCGTTGAAATCTCGATCAATATCGCACAGGCTGCGCTGGGCGATGAAATCGAAGTGCCAACAGTGGACGGCAAGGAAAAGCTGGTCATTCCCGCCGGCACGCAGAGTGGGAGCGTCTTTCGGATCAAAGGCAAAGGCGTGCCTCACCTGCGCCGCAACACACGCGGCGATCAAATCGTCATCGTGACGGTGCAAGTGCCGCAGTCGCTGACCGCCGAGCAAAGGCGATTGTTCATGGAACTGGCCAAGACGCTGGGCAAAGAAGTCGTCCCGCAGCAGGAGAAGGGCTTCTTCGACAAACTCAGGGATGCGTTCGGCGTCTAATCGCCCCTCTCTTGCCCGACGTTGTCTTGTAGCCGGCGCAAGCGCAGGGCTTCTCGCCCTGCTGAGCGGATGTGGCAACTTGGGCGAACCGCTGGCTGCGGTTGAGGTCCTTCCGTCCCCGGTTGCTTTTGTCACCGCAGCGCCGCCGCCACAAGCCACACTCACCCCTACCCCACAACCCCTGCCCACAGATACGCCTATCCCGCCGACGCCGGCGCCTAAGCGCAAACCTCAAGAGAGCACTGCTGCGATCGGGCTGTGGAGCAGTCAGCTTCAATCGGCCGAGGCCTTCCCCGGCTTCCTCGACCTGGCTGTGGGCGATGCCGCGCGCGACTATCAGCGCACGCGCAATCAGTTTTTGATCGCGCTGGCCCAACAGCAGGTTGCTGCTGCTGCGCCTGAGCAGCTCAGCGAGCTGCGGACCAGCCGGCCAGATTGGCTGCTCTACGACCGAAATCGGCGGATCGCGTTTAGCTCGGCGAATAGTCAAGCGCCGCTGCTCGATATACGCAAGGAGGAAGTTCGCAGCCGGCTGGCCGAGGAGGCAGCCAGCTTGATCAACGCGGGGGCGTTCGACGGCATCCTGCTCCAGGAAGTGGGGGTTGACCTGATCCGGCCCACCGCTGCGCCGGTCTTCACAGCCACCAAGCCATTTACCGAACAGCAGCGCCGCGAGGCCGTCGAGGGGCTGCTGCGGGCAATCCGAGACCGCATCCCTAATAAGTTGATCATCATCGGCGGCTACGCCTGGCGCGATGGCGCAGCCTTCGCAGCGCGCCGAGAGGAAGCGCAAGCGCTGGCGACGCTGGCCGACGGCATCCATATCGAGTACTTCCTGCGCACCCCGCTGAGCAAGACCAACGAGTTCAAACCAGAGGCCGAGTGGAAGCGCGACGTGGACTACCTGAGCGTCGCCTCGCAGGACGATAAGATCGTATTGCTCACCACGCCGCTGGGGGAAGCGCCGGCGGACTTGACCCGCCAATGGCTCAACTACGCCACGGCCTCCTACCTGCTAGGCAAGAACGGGAGCTACACCTACTTTCAGTTTGCCAGCGCCGACCCGACATACGCCGGCGACCCGATCTTGAGCGCGCCGATCGGCGCGCCGGTCGAGCCTTACACCAAGCTCAGCAGCGGCATCTATCAGCGCCGCTTTAGCCGCGGCCTGGTGTTGGTGAACCCCAGCAACGAACAGAAGCGAACCACCTTAGACGCAGCCTACAAGACCCTCCAGGGCAATCCGGCGGAGTCGGCCATCACGATGGGGCCGCGGACGGGTATCATTCTGCTCAGCGCGCAATGACCCCTATCAGTCAGCTAAACACTTGATAGGATTGCGCAGAAGCTTGGGCTATCAGCCATGATTCCTTTTGAAACATACGCCTGCCATGATGACACGCGCATGGTGGAGTGGATTGACGGTGATTTGGCGCTGCTGCCCCCTCTCTCGCCTGCGCAAGGGCATATCCGCGATCAACTGCTGGCGCTGCTCAGCGAATACGCCGAGACGAGCGGGCACGGCTTGGTGATCCCTGCCCCGTTTGCCATCCGCATGCCGGAAGAGATGCGCAGGGGGCGCGAGCCGGATCTGCTGTTCGTGCCCAGCGAGTTCATCGAGACCGTTCAGGAGCACTATGTCAATAGCCACGGCGTGGGCATCGTCGTCGAGGTGACCGACGCGCGCAGTCGCTATCTGGATGGGGTGGAGAAGTTCCACGATTATCAACGCGCCGGCATCCCCGAGTACTGGCTGTTCGACGCAGATAACCGCTCGGCGAGCTTCTTCGCCCTCTCGCGCCGACGCTACGTGCGCGTGCCCACGGATTCAGCGGGCTATTACCATTCGTCGGTGCTGCGCGGATTCTCGTTTGCCCCCACTTTGATCTGGCCAAAGTGATCATGAGCACGAGCAGAATAGCCTCGTTTCTCGGCTGGGCTTTGGCGCTCACGTTATTCGCTTCCCAGCTATTGCTTTTCAGGACGTTCTTCATTGACGACGCCTTCATCACGTTCCGCTATGTTCGGCAGTTCGTCGCCGGCAACGGGCTGGTGTACAACATCGGCGAGCGGGTCGAGGGCTACTCGAACTTTCTATGGGTCATGCTCCTGGCGCTGCCACACGCCTTGGGCGCGGAATTGATCACCACGGCGCGCGTGCTGAGCACGGCGCTGAGCATTGGCTCGCTGCTCCTGACCTATCACTTGGCGCGTTCAGCGCCCTACCCCATCCTCGCCCCGATCATGCTGGCAGCCGCCGGCCCGTTCGGTGCTTGGGCAATGGGCGGGCTGGAGACGAGCCTGTTTGCCTTTCTAGTCACTGCCAGCGTCGCCGCCTTCATTTACGAGGAGGAACGCGGGCGTGGCGCTGTGTCTGGGGTGCTCTTTGGTTTGCTGGCATTGGCCCGACCAGAGGGCGCGCTCTTTTTCGTCTTGGCAGTTGGATTCCGCGCTTGGCAGCTACTTTCGGCTAGTCAAGCGCAACCAGCCAGGATCGAATCGCGCGACTGGGCACGACTAGCCGGCTTTATCGCGCTGTTCGTCCCACACTTCCTCTGGCGCTTGAGCTACTACGGGTATCCGCTGCCCAACACGGTGTATGCCAAGTCCATGGGGCTGCATCCGCGCGCGCTCATCGAGGGCGTGTATTACCTGTTTGACGGGTTGACCGCACTTGGCGGACCGCTGCTCCTCTTGCTGCCGGTGGGCATCTTGCTTTTCCAGGCCAAGGACTTCCGATACCGCTTTATTAGCGCATGCTGCGGGGCATACCTGCTCTTTAGCGTGGTCGGCGGCGGCGACTGGATGCCCATGCACCGCTTCTGGGTGCACATCCTGCCGCTGCTGGTTGTCCTCGTCCATGCTGGGCTGATGAAGCTTGCGACACTGATTACGCCCCGTCATGCCTGGCTTGTTCGGGCTAGCTTTGTATCCGCACAGATAGCCTTTCTTTACTACGGTGCCTTGAACGCTTACATCACTGGTTTTGCTTATTCCAGGGCTCTGGAGACTCCACTAGAGAGTGATACAGCCTCCAATTCGTGGCTAGTATATATAAGCCATAATTGGAAAAGAGGAGATGTTATTGCTGCTGCCGACGCTGGCGCAATAGCATACGTGTTGCCATTAGAGGCGCGCATCGTAGATATGATTGGCTTAGTTGATGGGCATATTGCCCATCTTAAGCCTCAATTCCCCTCAGGATTGTTCGGTCGCGGTGACGGTTTCGGGAAATGGGATATAGAATACATTCTTAATCAAAATCCGCGCTTTATTGAGATTGGCGCGCTTGAACAACGGGAGAATGGCGAATACTTTGTCGAGAACACTGGCCTCCGTCTGCTAGTAAACGACCCGCGCTTTCGCGCGCGCTACCGCCAAGTCTCGGACAAACCCGAGTTGAGCGGATTATTTGAGCGAGTTCCTTAGGCAGCTATGACTTCCATTACCCCCCCTAAGCCGATGAGCGGGTTTCCCGAGTTGCTGCCGGCCCAGCAGCTTGTGTTCAATCGCTGCCTTGACATTGTGCGGCGCACCTTCGAACGGTTTGGCTTCGCGCCGATTGAGACGCCAGCCGTGGAGCGCAAGGAGGTGCTCACCGCCAAGGGCGGCAACGAGAAGGAAATCTACGCGCTGAGCCGGCTGGCCGCCGGCCCGGGCGAAGACGCCGAGACCGATTACGCCCTTCACTTCGACCTGACCGTGCCGCTGGCGCGCTATGTCGCCCAGCACAAGGACAAGCTGGTCTTCCCCTTTCGGCGCTATCAGATTCAAAAAGTGTGGCGCGGCGAGCGCCCACAGGCCGGCCGCTACCGCGAGCTGTACCAGTGCGACATTGACGTGATCGGCCGTGGCTCGGTGAGCCTGCTGGCCGACGCTGAGCTGCCCAGCGTCATCTACCACGTCTTCCGCGAGATGAACATCGGCCACTTCGTCATCCGCGTCAACAACCGTCGCCTGCTCCAAGGGTTCTTGGATTTAGCGGGCGTGCCGACCGATCGCGTCGGTGACGTGTTGCACACCGTGGACGCCTGGGAGAAGATCGGGCGTGCTGCCGTCGCGCAAGCGTTAATCAACAAGGTTGGACTCAACGAAACGCTCACCGAGCGCATCTTGGCCTTCCTCAGCAGCAGCCAGGGCAAACCAACCGACGCCGTGCTGGACGACTTGCGCCGGCAGGTCACAACGTCGCAGGCCGAGCAGCACGACTTCGGGCGCGGCGTCCAGGAGCTTCAAACCGTCGTTGAGGGCATGCGCAGCCTGGGCGTGCCGGAGGATTACTTTGAAATTGACCTGAGCATCGCGCGCGGGCTTGATTACTACACCGGCACGGTATATGAAACGCGCCTCACAGCATATCCCGACCTGGGCAGCATCTGCTCCGGTGGACGGTATGATGACTTGGCGAGCTTCTTCACCAACGAGAAGCTGCCCGGCGTGGGCATCTCGATCGGCCTGAGCCGGCTGGTGTTGCGCCTGCTGGACGTTGGCGTGCTTCAGCCCGGCCCTGCCACGCCCGCCGTTGTTTTAGTGACGACGATGGACCAGGCACACATGCAGGACTACTTCAAGCTCGGCGCGGCGCTGCGGGAGGGCAACGTCGCCACGGAGATCTTCCTGGAGCGCGCGCGGCTGGGCGACCAACTGAAATATGCCAGCCGCAAGGGGTTTCGCTTCGCGGTCATCGCCGGCGAGGACGAGTTCGCCGCCGATCAGGTGAAGCTCAAGGACCTGGCGACAGCCACCGAACAAGTCATCCCGCGCGCTCAGCTCGTCGCCCATGTGCTTAGCCTGCTGAACTCATGATCCGCACCGTTGGCGTCCTCGACCACCCCAAGATCCCTGCTACGGGCGCAGTCGCCGAGGAGATCAGCGCGGCGCTGCGCGCGTGGGGCGTTGACGTGCATCGCGCCAAGACCTGGGACACGCCGGCGCTGGAGAAGATCATGCCTCGCGTTGATCTGATCATCGTGCTGGGCGGCGATGGCAGCACGCTGCGCGCAGCGCGCGTCGCTGCGCCGCACGGCGTGCCGGTCACCTCGGTGAACATGGGCCGGCTGGGGTTTCTCTCCGAGATGACGCCGGCCACCTGGCGCGAGGCGCTGGCCCGCATGGTCGCCGGCGACTACTGGCTAGAGCCGCGCATCATGATCCGCGCTGAGGTGTACCACAACGCCAGCCCGCCGACCAGCGCGCACGAAGCGCTCAACGACATCGTGGTCAGCCGCGGCACGCTGGCGCGCTTGGTGCGCACCGAGGTATTCGTGGATGGCAGCCGACTGACGACCTACGCCTGCGATGGCCTGATCGTCGCCACGCCCACCGGCAGCACCGCTTATGCGTTGGCCGCCGGCGGGCCGATCCTGCCCCCCACCTTGCAGAACTTCGTCCTCGTCCCGATCGCACCCCATCTGAGCTTGGACCGCCCCGTGGTGCTCTCGCAAGGCTCAACCGTGGAGATCATCGTGCACACCGATCACCAGGCAATCCTCACCGCCGACGGCCAGAACGAGACCATGCTTCAGCACGGGGATCGGGTGGTCGTGCGGGCCAGCGCGCACGTGGCCCAGTTCGCCCGCGTGCAACCGCCGTCGTACTTCTATCGCACGCTGATGTCGCGGCTCAAGGGCGAAGGCGGCGACTGCTGAGCGCCTTTTGCTCAGCGCGACCGCCCGTAGCGCTGCATCGCTTCCCAGAGCGGAGTCGGCGTGAAATCCGGCTCGAGCATACGAAAGTAATACCAGGACTGATTGCGCTCGGCATCACTGGGCCGCTTGAAGAACCACACGCTCATCACACCCACCCAGGGCCATTCGCGCCGCGCACGCTCGAAGAGCAGCGGCACGTAGCGCGCCTGCTGCTCAGGCGTGACCATGCCGAAGCGGCTCAGGTCGGCGATGCGGGGGTCATTCGGCACGGCGTTCCAGTTCACCTCGCTCAGCCAGATCGGCTTGTGCGCATCGCCGTGGCGCACCATGATGTCGCGCATCAAGACGTGGCGGGCGACGTTGGTCTGCAGCGGGCTGAGCCGGCGGTCATACGGGCCGCTGAACAAGCCGTAGCCCTGAGCAGCCGCCACGTCGAAGCACCTGCCCGCACCGGCCTGATACATGCGCTGGAAGAAGACCAGGTCATCAAGCCCCCCGCCCGGATGTCCCCCGCCGTCTTGCGCGATCGTCGGCGCCAGCGCCGCGGCAATCACGACGTTCTCAGGGTCCACGCGCTTCAGCCTTTCATGCGCAAGGCACAGCAAGCGCGCATAGTCCTCCGGATTCGACCGCTGGTTGCCCCACTCCGGGTAGATGTTCGGCTCGTTCCAAATCTGCCAATGCCGAATGCGGCCCTTGTAGCGCCGAGCGAGGACTTCGACGAAGTCAGCGAAGTCCTCGAAGCGCGCCGGCGGACCAAACTCGCCCAGGTCGGCGTAGCCCGCGTGTGCCCAAGCCGGCGGCGCGCCCAGCCGGGCGATGATCTTCAGCCCGTAGCGCTCGGCCAGCGCCACAATGTTGTCGTATTTGTCCCAGGCGCTGCGATGAGGCCAGTTGCGCCGGTCCTCAAAATCCCCTTTGGCGTGGATCTCGATGTCCGACCAGGTAAATGGCTGGCGAATCCAGGCAAAGCCGGCGGCGCGGATCATCTGCACGCTGCGTTCGCGCTTCGCTTCCTCAACCTCCTGCTCCAGAAATGTGTTCACGCCCAGCGGGTTAGCAGGAATATGCTGGATGGCCGCATCGGGCGCGAGCTGAAGGGGTGGGCGGGTCTGCTCCAGCGCCAGGTTCCACAGCGCGCGAAGCTGGGCCAGGCGCGCTTCTTCGCCCGTGATGTAGAAGAGGAGCTGATTGCTGGCCGGCAGCGTCAGCCAAATCAAGAAGCCGGCGATGGCAACGCCGAGGACAAGCCATCGCGCACATCGCAACGTGTAAAGCGTGCGCTCACGTCCCATGCGGCGATCACTCGTGGCCGTTGATGTTGATATATTTTCGCCACACGTCGTTGGAGTTCATGGTCAGCAGCGCCATGGCCCAGAAGCGCGGCCGATAGGGCTTGCGCAGCAGCTTCATGCCGGCCTCTTCCGGCGTGCGGTTGCCCTTCTTGCGGTTGCATGCGCTGCAGGCGATGACGACGTTCTCCCATTCGGTGCGCCCACCGCGCGAGCGCGGGATCACGTGATCGATCGTGAGGTGCTCGCGGCCGGGTTGCGCGCCGCAATATTGGCAGGTAAAGTCATCCCGCAGGAGCAGCGCGCGCCGGGAAAGCGGGAGCGGCAGGTTGTGCGGGACGCGTACATAGTAAAGCAGCCGGATGACCTGGGGCACCGGCAGTTGCAACCGCTCGCTGTGGAGCACGGCGTCCGACGTTTCAACCACCTCCGCGCGGTTAATCATCACGAGATGAAGCGCACGCGGCACCGTCACGACGCTCAACGGCTCGTAGGTGGCGTTCAGCACCAGCACTCGCCGCAGCGAGGGCGCAGTCGTTTGGAAGCCAGTGATGCTGTCTGGTTTCTCGTCTCCTTGCTGAGAAGTGTGTCTGTTTATGTATGATTATAGTAAGCTAGGTTAAGTAACATTAAGCAGCCCGATGAGCCTACAGAAGTCCCTTCCCGTGATCACGTCCATCGCGATCATCATCGGCGTGGCGCTCCTGCGCGAACGGTCCAGGACGCTGGCAGCGATCCTGGCGACGATGCCGATCAATATCCCGCTGGCGTTGTGGGTGATCTTCGGCCTCAGCGACGCCACGCGGCGCGATGCTGAGCTTTTCGTGCAATCGCTGTTGCCGGGGATCATCGCCACCACACTTTGGATCGTCGTCGTTTTGCTGGCCTTGCGCGGGGGCGTTGAACTCTTGCCCGCTGTGCTGATCGGGTATGCAGTCTGGGGCGCGTTGATCGCCCTCTTCATTCGGCTAGGTTGGCTGGTCGTCGCGCGCTAATCCGAAGATGAGCCATCCATACATCGCCTACCTGCGCGCGCACCTGCCGGCCATGACTGATCTGCTCACCAAGTTGGTCATGGCCGAGTCGTTCAGCGCCGACAAAGCCGGCGTGGACGCCGTCGGGCGCTTGATCGCCGACGAGCTGCGCCGGCGCGGGGCAGAAGTGAGCACCTTCCCGCAACCCCAAACCGGCGATCACGTCCTAGGTGTGCTGAATCGCGGCGCAGGTCGCCCTATCCTGATGCTGTTGCACATGGACACCGTCCATCCAGCCGGCAGCGCTGCGGCGCGCTATAAGGTTGAGGACGGCAAGCTATACGGGCCAGGCGCCTTTGACATGAAGGCCAGCCACGTCATCGCGCTCTATGCGATCCAGACGCTTCAGGCGCTGGGACAGATGCCCGAGCGCGAGATCCGGCTGTTGTTCACCAGCGACGAGGAGATCGGCAGCCTCACCTCGCGGCCGTTGATCGAAGCACAGGCGCGCGGCGCGGCGCTGGTGATGGTGATGGAGCCGGCGCTGGCGGATGGCCGGCTGAAATCGTCGCGGCGCGGGGTGGGCAACTTCACCCTCGTCGCATACGGGCGCGCTGCCCACGCCGGCGGCGGGCACGAGCGCGGCATCAACGCCATCCAGGAGATGGCGCATCACATCCTGGCCATCCAGGCGCTCACCGACTACGCACGCGGCATCGCCACCACCGTCAGCTTGATCAAAGGCGGGGTTGCGAGCAACGTCGTGCCCGACCGCTGCGAGGTTCAAGTGGACGCGCGGGCGAACACACAGGCGGATGCCGAATGGCTAAGCGCGCAGATTTATGGCCTGCGTCCCGCCCTGCCCGGCGCTCGGCTGGAGATCGGCGGCGGGTTTGAGCGCCCGCCGATGGAGTGCAATGCCGAGCGGCTGGCGATCTTTGAGCGGATAAAGCAGATCGCCGAGCCGATCTTGACGCTAGACCATGGCCCGAGCGGCGCCGGCAGCGACGCCGCGTTCACCGCGCCGATCGCGCCAACGATGGACGGGCTGGGCGCCGTGGGCGATGGCCTACACGCCGACGACGAGCACGTGATCTTAGATTCACTGGTCGAGCGGGCCGCGATGAACGCGCTGATCCTGCGCGATTGGTGAGCGCTCAACGCCGCGCAGCAGGGCGACCGCGGCCAGGACTTGCGGGTCGTCGTCGAGGGCGTAGCGCCACCACTCGACGGGCACGAGATGATCCGGCCGCACGCCGCGCCCCTCGAGCCGGCGGCCATCTGGTGCGCGGTAGTGTTTCACCGCTATCCAGGCCATTGAGCCATCCGGCAGGCGCAGCGCGTGGAGCATCTCAACGTTGCCCGCAGTGGGCGAGCCGACCACCTGAGCGCGGCGGTGGCTTTGCATGACGGCCGCGAAGATCTCGCCGGCGCTGTGGGTGCCCGGGCCGGTGAGCACGGCGATCGGCAGGCCGGCCAGCTCGCGGAGCGTTCGGCCTGCCGGGATGGTGTAAACGTCAACGTCGCCCGTGCGACGGCCAACGTACTCGCCCGCCGGCCCGCCGTTGATGAACAGCCCTAATACATTCACCATCTGGCCGATGATCCCGCCGTCGTTGGCGCGCACATCAATGATCAGACCGCGCATGGGCCCGCCGCGCAGCAACCCCTTCAGCGCCTCGCGCACTCGCATTTCAGCAGTAAAGGAGAGGAAGTCGTATATGGCGATGTAGCCAATCTCCTGATCCAGCCGGCGCGCGAACACCGGCGGCGGGAGCTGGCTGAGCGAATAGGTCTCGCGGGCGATCGCCACGTCGCGTGGCCGGTCGCCCGGAGATTGCAACGTCACGGTCACCACGCCTTCGCTGCCAAAGAGCGCGTCGGCGGCGCGCTCCACCCGGCTCAAGGACATGCCGTCAACCGCCAGGATGCGGTCGCCCGGCCGCAAGAGCGCTTCGGCCTGGGTGTTCGGCACCACTTGGAGGATCAACAAGCTGCCGTCGGGCATGGGTCGGATGCTGGCTGCCAGGCCGGTGATCGCAGTCCTGTTGCCGCCGATGCGGTGGCTCTGGAGCGCGCTGGCCTGGGCCGGCGGCAGGAAGACTGAATGGCCGTCATCTAACTGGCCGACCATCTCGGCCATCAGGCGATAAAACTCGGCATGTGTCTCCGCTCGGCGTGCCTTGGCCTCGTAGGCTCGTCCGACCGCTTCCCAGTCCAGGCCGTTGAAGTGCGGGTCAACGTAGTTTTCGGCGATGAACTGCCAGGTGCGCACGAAGACCGTCCGCGCGCGGTCTAACTTGAAGGGCAGAGGGCTGGGAAAGGACTGGGCTGCCGCCTCATTCGCTGGATTGAGATGACAAATCGCGAGCGCCAGAAGACAGGCGATATATCGGGTCATCGTATGAGCAACCATGCTGCGTTGAAGCGCCTCTGAGTGCCCAGTATTTTGCCCTAGCCGTGGACATCCTCTAGAACGGGCGCATGGTGAATAGCGAGAGGAACAAGATAAACGTGCCGATGAAGACGACGTTCCGGCGCAAGTCCAGTGGGGTGATGTCGTTCAGGGGCTGGGCGTGGTTCACGCCGCTCAGCGCCGCGAACACCATCCAGACCCACCAGATCGGCGAGGCAACCAGGCCCAGGACGGCCAGGACGGCGATCGTCCCCAGGCCGATGCGGCGCGCCCATTTGCGCCCTAGGGCGGCGTAGGCGATGTGCCCACCATCAAGCTGGCCGACCGGCAGTAGGTTGAGCGCGGTGATCACCAGGCCGAAGCGCGCTGCCAGCAGCACTGGGTTAAGGATGATGCCGTAGTCGAGTGCCTCAGGACGAAAGAGCGCGATGAGCAGGGTAACAAGGTAAGAGCGCGTGGGTGGTGGGGGGTCGGCGGAGAGCGTCGCGTCGAACAGGCCGATCACGAACAACGGCACGGCCACCAGCAAGCCGGCGAGCGGCCCGCCCACCCCTACGTCGAACAAGGCCCGTTTGTTCTCCACCGCCCCGCGCATCTGGATGAACGCGCCGAACGTGCCCAGCGTGCCGGGCAGGGGCACAGGGATGAAGTAAGGCAGCGTCACCGGCACGCCGTGCCGGCGGGCTTGAACGTAGTGCCCCAACTCGTGCACGGCCAGGATGGAGAGCAAGGTGAGGGCGAACGGCACGCCATACGAGAAGATCGCCGGCAGCGTCGGCTCGGCACCCGAGAGCAGCGCCGCATACATCCCCCCGAAGACCGTGGTGGTGACGATCGTGGCCAACAGGAGCAGCCCGTTCAGCCACGGGCGCTGGACGGGGTTGACCTGGAGGCTGCCTTTCACGGCCATCACCTCCTCGCCCTGGCCGGAGTCGTGCTCGCGCATGACCGGCATGTAGCCAAGCTCGGCGAAGCGCTGCTTCAACCGCTCGAAGGCCTCTTGGGCGCTCACGCGCAGCTTGCCGGTGAAGGTGATGACTTGGCCGGCGACCAGCTCGGCAGTCTGCTCGATCATCATCACCTCGGCCACCCGCGCGCGCAACACCATCAGCGCATCGCGCTCCTCGCCGCTGCGCACTTCCACATTGGTCGTTGGGAGTTGAGAAGATTCCATTAAGCTGAGGCTAAACGAAAGAGCTAAGAGCGAAGTAAATCCAGCGCGTTGGCAAGGTCGGCGATCAGGTCATCGGGATGCTCTAGGCCGATGGAGAGCCGGAGCAGGGTGCGCGGCGTGGTCGTGTTTGGCCCTTCAACGGATGCACGGTGTTCGATCAGGCTCTCCACGCCGCCCAGGCTGGTGGCGCGGGTGAATAGGCGGACGCGCGCGGCGACGTTCAGCGCATCCTGTTCAGCGCCGCGCACCTGGAAGGAGACCATGCCGCCGAAGCCCCCGCGCATCTGCCGGCGCGCGATCTCGTGGCCGGGGTGAGTGGGCAGGCCGGGATAATCCACCTGAGCGACTGCCGGGTGATCGGCCAAAAAGCGCGCGACGCGCAGCGCGCCCTCCGACTGCGCCCGCACTCGGCAGGGCAAGGTCGGCAGGCTGCGCAACAGCAGCCAACAGTCGAACGGCGAGGGGGCCGCGCCGCCGAACACCTGATAGCTGCGGATGCGCTGGATGAACTCATCATCGGCCTGCGCAACCACGCAACCGCCCAGCACGTCGCTGTGCCCGCCGATGTACTTGGTGGTGGAGTGCACGACCAAGTCAGCGCCCAACGCCAACGGCTGTTGAAGGATCGGCGTGGCGAACGTGTTATCGCAGACCACGCGCGCGCCGGCTGCGTGTGCAACGCGCGCAACCGCCGCGATGTCCACGATTTGCAGGCGCGGGTTGGACGGCGTCTCGGCCCAGACGAGGCGGGTGTTGGGCCGCAGCGCAGCGGCCAGGGCGTCCAAGTCGCTCAAGTCCACGAAGTCCACCTGTAGCCCCCAACGGCGCAGCGCGCCGGTGAGCACCGCGCGCGTGCCGTAGTAGGCCTCGGCCGCAGCGATCACGTGGTCGCCGGGGTCGAGCGCCTGGAGCACCGCCGAGGTTGCCGCGTTGCCCGAAGGGAACGCGAGGGCGACAGCGCCGCCCTCCAGCGCGGCCAGCGCGCGCTCCAGGGCGTGGCGATTTGGGTTGTCGTTGCGAGTGTAGATATAGCCGCCGGGGAAGTCGCCATCCGCCGCGCGCTCAAAGGTGGTGGAGAGGACCAGCGGCGGCACGATCGCGCGCGTGGTTGGGTCAACCTCGCGGCCGGCATGCACGGCGAGCGTCTCGATGCGCATCGTTCAGCCCTCGCCCCACTCCAGCTCGTACTCGCCGATGTACACAGGGTCGCCTGGCCGAATGCCCATCTGCTCCAGCGCCTGACCCACGCCGCGCTCGTAGAGCACGCGCTGGAACATGCTGACCGAATCATCAAGGTCCCAGCGCGTCATTTGCACTGTGCGCTCCAGCGCCGGCGAGATCACCCGGAAGCCGCCGCGCTCACGCACGATCTCAAACTCAAATGGGGCATCAGGCTCGTAGATTGGCGTTGGCTCTGGCTCGGTCGCCGCCGGCGCGGGCAGGACGTCCAGCAGATAGGCCGCCCGGCGCAGCAGCTCGCGGGTGTTCAGCC
>JAGHYX010000127.1 GCA_017743375.1 Chloroflexota bacterium | reverse complement strand
TGGCGTGGGATAAGGCGTGTATGTCGGCAAAGGTGTGTAAGTTGGATACGGCGTGGGCGTCGGCATCGGCGTGGGAGTGGGCGAGAGCAGCCCAGGTTGAGCGAGGGCCAGCGCAGCGACGCCGGCCAGCGCGATCACGAGCAGCGCGACGATGCTGCTTGCAATGACCAGGCGCAAGGGATGTCTGGTCAAGGTCGGAGAGATGGCAGTCTTTGGGCCCGGCAGGGGCGGCTGGGTAGCCGGCACGCTATCGCGCTCGCGCATCCCTACTATCGGCAGAACGATAGGCAGGTCCAAAAAGGCGCTCCATTCCCCGACCTCCTCGGCCCAGGCGCGCACGCGCACGCGGTCGTTCGGCGCATGACGCGCCGGCAGCAATAAGCTGGTTTGTGGCGCAGAGACCTCGAAGGCCTCTCCTTGTTCTAGTTGAACCTCGTACCAGCGCGCCTGGGGAACTCCCTGCCAGGTCAGGTGCAGCCCTTCGTCGCTGGTGGTGAGGCGAAGGGCGCGCGGCGCTGACAATGGTCGGCCTTCTGGCGGGCGGCGACCGCCCAGCCAGACCTCGAAGTAGGAGACGTCATCGCTGTCCGGTCGCCGGCCCGCAAAATCAATCGCGGCCTGGATGGACTCGTCGCGCAGGTGGCGTGACATGGCGCGATCGAGCCGGGCCAGGCCGTCTGAATACGCGATCAGGTAGCGCAGGGCAGCCAGGGGTATGACCGCCACATGCAAGTTGCCGATCCGTCCCCGACGGGTGGACCAGCGCTCGGCAGTGTGAAACGTTTGGCCCAGCTTGGCCGTGATCTCGCCCTGCTCATCCCATAGCCGCAGGCGTGAGTCGCCCATCCAGGCCAGGTAGAGCCGATTTGTGCGCAGGTCCAGCCGGCCGGCGACGAACGTGCTCTCACTGCCTAACCCGCGCTTCTCCTCAAGCACCTCACGCACCATCGGTGGCAGGTGGTCCGGCACGGATATGCGCGCTACCTGCTGGGACGCAGGGGCGACCAGGCTGTCGAGAAACTCCCCCAGCGCGCTGCGCAGGGCGCCGTCGGAGGATTTAAGCAGGCTGGTGACGTTCTCCCAGAACCATTGCACGAGCGCTTCGCCGAGTATGCGCGCGGCCAGGTCGCCGAAGAAAGACTGGCTGACGCCGTCACACAGCGCGAAGGCCAGCACACGCTCATCCGCGCGCAGCGCCAGGAAATCCTGGCCGACGTCGTCATGCGCACGGCTGTCGGCGGAGCGGGCATAGGCGTAGCGGTAGCCAAAATTGGCGTGCTGCCGAGCAGTGACCGGCGTTTCGCAGCCCTGCGGGAGCGCAAGCTCAACGGGCATAGCTGCCACCTCCAGATGGGCTTTCGGCGCCGATAGGCGTGGCTGCCGACATGACAAACCCCAGCTCGACCAGGGCCGGGGTCATGCCGGGGATCATCATCAAGGCATCCTCGGCCAAGCTATAACCGCTCTCCAGCATCGTGGCGCGGTAACTCTGCGGCAGCGGTGACGAGATGTTGCGAAGCTTCTGGGCATATTTATTGGTCAGCCTGGTCTTCGGCGTGACCCCTCCCCACTTATGGACATCGCTCACTGGTTCAGCCAGCAGTTGATCAGAGATGAAGATGTTCTCCACCAGGACGTTGCCATCGGGGACGCGCATGGCCATGATGCGGCGTACGATCGGCTCGGGATCGCTGCCGGTGAACTCGCCATCGGTCATGTGGCAGACCAGCGGCGCCGGACAATGCGCCAGGTTGGGAAGCTCTTGCTGGAGCAGTTTCTCCGCCTGGCTAAAGGCCAGCGCAGTGTCGGTGCTGCGCATGGGTGTGAGTTCAGGCACGCCCAACTGGGCAACCTGATCCACGGGTCGCACGCCGCCCAGAAGGTCATACACGTGGTCGCTATACGCATACATGGCGATGCGATAGCGCGGCGCGACGCGCCCGCCTTTGGTGGAGCGGAAGACCATCTGGCGCAGCATAGCGGTCAGCGATTCGGTCACGATCTCCAGGCGGGTTTTAGTGCCCAGCTTGTCACCCATCGAGCCGCTGACATCGAGCAGATAGATAATGAGCGCCGGCGATTTGCTGGTGGCCAAGGTGTCGTATGACATATGTCATCATGCGCTACGTCGCGCTTACTGATTGCCCCCTTGTGATGATGCATGTAGTATATCCATATGCTGGTGCAGATGCCAACAGGCCGGTCGCAAAATGGAATCGCCTTGCCAACGCAAGCTCGGATATACTTCTCAACGCGCATACCTTCACTTGGGGGTCAACGAGTGAGCACTGTGCTGGGCAACACACGCGGGCGTGTTGCGCGACGCGACGAAGTGAGCACGCCCTGATGTGTTGCTTAGCGTCGAGATGATTGTTCACCATGACGTCGCTGGTTGCCACGGTTAACGCGATGCTGAATTAAGCCATGCCCTTTCGCCCGAACGTTCAAGATGAATTGATCATCGCCGGTACTATCTACCGCGTCGCCGAGCACCCTGCTGCTCCTGGCTTCCCCTACGGCCAGGAAGGCCGCGCTGGCATCGTCTATCAGCTGCTCTCCCTCACCTCCTACCCCGCTCCCGCCGGGAGAGAAGTTGGGGGTGAGGGGCGCGTCGCCCTGAAGGTCTTTAAGCCGCGCTTTCGCACGCCGGCCCTCGTCGCCCAGGCCGAGAAGCTGGCCGCCCTCGCCGACTTGCCCGGTCTGCGCGCCACCCAGCGCACCGTGCTCACCCCAACGCACCACGCTGCTCTGCTCCAGCAACACCCAGACCTCATCTATGCTGTCCTGATGCCCTGGATCGAAGGCCCAACCTGGCAGGAGGTGCTGCTCGCGAAGCGCCCACTCGATCCTCGCCAGGTCCTCACCCTGGCGCGCGAGTTGGCCGAGGTGCTGACGCACATGGAACAGCGCGCCATTGCCCACTGTGACCTCTCCGGCCCGAACGTGCTGCTGCCGGCCCTCACCCCCGCCTTCGGCTCTCCCTCTCCCGCCGGGAGAGGGGACAGGGGTGAGGGGGTCGCCTTGGTGGACCTGGAGGGTTTGTATGCGCCGGGCTTTGGTCGGCCCGAAGCGCTCTCCAGCGGCTCGGCGGGGTATGCCCACCGCGAGGCGGCGGACGGCCTGTGGGGGCCGCAGGCCGACCGCTTCGCCGGCGCGGTGCTGCTGGCCGAGATGCTTGGCTGGTGCGACCCGCAGGTGGTGCAGGCCGCGTGGGGCGAGAGCTACTTCGACCCGGCCGAGATGCAGCGGGACACTGTGCGCTATCAGGCGCTGGTCGCCGCCCTCACCCGTCGGTGGGGCGAGAGCGTGAGCGACTTGTTCACGCGCGCCTGGCATAGCCAGACCTTGGCCGACTGCCCCACCTTCGCCGAGTGGCTGCTGGCGCTCTCTGCACATCAGAAGGAAGAGGAATACACAGATGGTGATGCAGTGAACCATCTGATGTCTAGGGCGCGGCAGCTTGAAGACGCTGGAGATCTGGAAGAAGCGGCGCGCGTGTATCGCGAAGCGCAAAAGATGACATCCAGTTCGGCGCTGAGGACGGAGCTTAACCAGATCATCGCCTACCTGGAGCAAAGGCAGGCGCAAAAACAGCGTCGGGACAATCAGGCGCAGCAAGCCCAGGCCTACGCACGCGCGGGTCGCTGGCAAGAGGCGATCGCGATATACGAACGGCTGCTTTTGGAACCAGCGCCGCAGTTCCAACGCCAAGAGTGGCAGACGGCGCTCGAACACTGTCGGGCAGAGCTAGAGCTGGCCGACCTTTTCAGCGCTGCTGAGCAAGCCGTGGCCGAGAAGAAGTGGGCGTCGGCGATAGAGCTGCTCGAGATTGTTCTGAAGCGCCGGCCTGGCTATGCATACAGGAACAGCACCGCACAGGATCTGTTGGCAAAAGCCAAGCGCGAAATGGCGCGTCAGGCGAAGGCGCCGCTTCGGTCGTTCATTCGCACGCTGCTCGTTGGCCTGCTGACCGTTTTGGCGCTGAGTGCTGTCGGCGTTGGCAGTGTGTTTGTATATCAGCGCTTAGCAGAAGAGGCACAACAGCAAGCGATCGCGGCAGCAACGGCTCAAGCAGCGCCCTGGCAGACGGTCACCGCACAGGCACAGCTCACCGCACAAGCGCTCGCCACACAGCAAGCTCAGTCAACCAGTCAAGCAGAAGCGACCCGTATAGCGCTTGCCACAGAGCGAGCACAGTCAACCGCCCAAGCGAGGCAAACTGCGGAGGCGCTCGCTGCGGAGCGAGCCACCGCCACGCTCCAGGCTAAGCAAACGGCCACTTCAATCGCCATAGAGCGGATGTCTGCGACGGCACAGGCCGAACAAACGGCCACTGCCGTGGCTGCCGCATTCGCCACAGCAACCGCCCAAGCAGCAAAGGCCAGTCAACCGGTGGCACGTCCGCCCGCCCCACCACAGCCAGTAAACCCGCCCGCTGCGCCGGCTCAGCCGAGTCCAGGCGCATTCCTCAACTTTGAGCAAAACCTGAACTGGCGGCGTGGCGATCAGCCTTATGGTCAACTGGAGCGCTCGAGCGAACAAGTGAAATCTGGGGCTTATGCGGCTAAGCTGTCCTACGATTTCCCAGCGACCAGCGATAACTTCGTGGTCTTTGTGGCCCGTCCTGCGATCGGCATCCCTAGCCAGGCCACCGGCCTCGTCGCGTGGGTATATGGCAACGGCTCAGGTCACTTTCTGAACGTTTGGGTCTTAGATGCTCAAGGTGAGGTGCGCTCTTACACCTTTGGGCGAATCTGGCATCAAGGTTGGCAAACGATGGTTGCCTGGTTCGACGACGACCGTGGCTGGCCAAACGGCCACATCAGTGGTCCCAGCGACGGGCGCTTGAACCCCCCGGCTCAGTTCTATGCCCTGGTGCTCGACGGTGTGCCGGATGGCCAGGCCAGCAGCGGCGTGATATACATTGACGACATCTTTATCACGACCCAGCCGATCCCTCAGCCCACACCGACCCCATCTCCCTTACCGCCACAGCCACCGTCGCAGCCGCCGACGTTGCCGCCACCCCCACCGCCGACAACCACTCAGGGCGCTGTGCTGCCGGAGCCACCTAGCATCAATCAGTTCGCCCAAGTCGTCAGCCTGCTTGTCCTCGGCATGCTTATAAGCACTGGATTGCTCAGCAGTGGTCTAGGCCGCACCACCCAGAGAAACGCGGAATGCGAGCACGAGCACGACAATGCTGGGCCTTCGTCGCCGAAGCCGGAGGAGTGAGCGTCGCTGTAGTGCTGCCACTGTTATTCAATCCGTGGCAGCGCGCAGCGTTTGAGCCGGCAAAAGTGACGGCGCTGCTGGCCATTGTCGTCGCAATGTCGGCCCTGAGCCTCATCTGCGCTTTCAAGAGCGGACGAGCCGGCAAAGCCGTCCCCTTGAGCCGTCATCCGCTCTTCTGGCCAGTAACGGCTTTGGTCATTGCGCATGTCTCTGCCACCGTCGCGTCCGACGCGCCTATGCATAGTCTATGGGGTAAGCTACATAACCCGCAGGGATTATTGACAACGCTCGGATTAGCCGCTCTCTTCCTGCTTTTGGCGCGTGGATTGGTCAGCGAGGGTCAGCTCCATCGCATCGTCACAGCGCTCATCTTTGGCAGCATACCCGTGACGATCTATGGATTGGCACAGTTTGTTGGTCTTGACCCTTTGCCCTGGATCACCGACTCGGTTTCACCGGTGTTCTCCACACTAGGCCGCTCAAATTTTCTGGGGGCATACCTGGCGATGATCATCCCCTTGACGTTATCGCGGATTGTTTCGGGGGCAGGGAGAAGATACACGGTCGTGCTGATGTTGCAGGTAACCTGTCTCTGGCTGACGCTGGCGCGGGCGGCGTGGCTAGGGTTTGTAATCGGCACGCTGCTGTTCGCGGGATCGCTGGCCAGGCGATGGCGCAACGCTGTGCTGAGTTGGCTGTTTGTGTTGGTAACTCTCTTTGGATCAGCCCTCTACGTGGCGATGAACACCACTGCGCTGCGACGGCCGGCTTCGGCTGAAGGATCGAGTCCGCCGCCGGGCGAGCTGCGCCAAGCCTCTATCCACGCTCGGCTCATTATTTGGCAAACGACGCTGGGGCTGATAGGCCAACGCTGGCTTTTGGGCTATGGTCCCGATCAGTTTCAGACGGTCTTCGCAGCAAACTATCCACCCGATTTGGCTCGTTTTGAGCGCCCACAGGTTATCGTGGACGATCCGCACAACATGGTGCTTGGCCAGTTAATGACGGCCGGCGTCGTTGGCCTTGCTACCTTATTGGGGATATACATTAACTTTTATCGAATTATGTTGAAGGTGCTGAGGCACTGCCGAAACCTTAGCGAGGCCAGCACCCCTGCTGCGTTTATCGCATCACTGACCGCCTTCTTGGTTCAAGCCCAATTCGTCCCGAACGTCATCGTCCCCTTAGCCCTGGCCTGGTTGGTGTTGGCGTTGGGCACGGGTCAACACATGCTCAGCATGGTTGAGCGCCGAGCAGGAGAAGAGCAGAGCTGATTAGTTTTCGGTACTATTAGCGCAGGAGGCAGCAATGGCCCAGAAAGCGCTTAGCGGGTATCTGCGAAATATCCGCGATCCACGTCGCCGATAGTCTCCCTGTTAAGTGCCGAAGGTGGGAGTCGGGCACGATTTTTTGGAAACAATCTCGTGGTGGATAAA
>JAGHYX010000126.1 GCA_017743375.1 Chloroflexota bacterium | reverse complement strand
GGGGAAGGGCGCGCTCATCCTCTTCTGCTGCCCCACCATCGCCCTGCTTGACCAAAGCATCCGCGCCTTCCGCCGCGACTGCCCCGACCTGCACGCCTGCGCGGTGGTCTCCGACGCCGCCGTCGGGCGCGAAGAGGACGGCCTCAGCGTGCTCGCCTTCCCCGCCACCACCAAAGCGGAAGACCTGCTGAGCTTCACGCCGCGCGCCGACAAGATCAACGTAGTCTTCGCGACCTACCAGTCGCTGGCCGTGATCGCGCAGGCCCAGCGCAAGGACTTCCCGGAATTCGACCTGGCCATCTGCGACGAGGCCCATCGCACCGCCGGCGTCTCCACCGCAGAGAACGACGCCTTTAGGCTGATCCACGACAACCAAAAGATACGGGCAAGGAGGCGGCTGTACATGACCGCCACCCCGCGCGTGTTCGACGTGCGCGAAGAGCAACGCAAAGTGCTGGATGAAGACCTGACCATCCGCCTCTACGACATGTCCGACGAGGCGGTCTACGGCCCGACGCTGTATGAGTACGGGATGCGGCGGGCGATCAACGACGGCTACCTGTCCCCCTATCGCCTGGTCGTGATCGCCGTGGACAGGACGGCCGTGCAGGAGCAACTGCGTGAATACCTGGCCAGCGAGGGCGCGCACAGCCTGGACGACACCACCAAGCTGATCGGGCTCGCCCACCTCGTCAGCGGACGGGTGACCGATGAGCGCGGCGAGAGCATCACCGTCCGCGCCAAGCGCGGGATCGTCTTCCTCAACCGCGTCAGCCGCGCCGAGAAAGTGGCCAAAGACTTCGCGGGCATCTGCCGCTCCACCACCGGCGTGTCAAACCTCGACATCCGCCACATCGACGGCAGGATGAGCGCCTGGGAGAAGCGCGCCCTGATCGACTGGCTGGCCGAGCCGGGCGAAGAGGTGCGCATCCTCGCCAACGCCAAGGTGCTGGGCGAGGGTATTGACGTGCCGGCCCTCGACTTCATCGCCTTCCTCGACCCGCGCGAGAGCGTGATCGAGGTCATCCAGGCCGTCGGGCGCGTGGTGCGCCGCGCAGCAGGCAAGACGCACGGGTTGATCTTCGTGCCGCTGGTGATCTCCGGCGACCAGAGTCTGGATGATGTCTTCGAGGGCGGGCCGTACAAGACGCTGTGGCGCGTCCTGAACGCGCTGGCCGCCGTGGACGACGGCTTCCTGTCGCGCCTGCGGCTGAAGATGCTCCGCGGCCAAGCGCAGGCCGAGGCGGGCGATGAGGACGCAGGCGACGAGGTCATCGTGGTCGCACCGCCCTCGATCAAGACGGAGCTGCTCGAACAGCTCCGCGAGCATCTGCGGCTGAAGGTCGTGCGCAGCCTCCGGCTGGGCCGCGAGTTCCTGCTGGACTGGGCCGCCGAGACCGCCCAGCTCGCGCAAGCGCTCAAGCGCGAGGTCGTCGCCGCCGTCCAAAAGGACGACCGGATGCAGGCCGCCTTTGGGGAGCTCAAGGACGCCCTGCGCGCCTTCCTCAGAGAGGACGCCTCTGACCAGGACGCCGTTGACCTGATCGTGCAATATGTCCTGATCCACCCCATCTTCGACGCGATCTTCGAACGCAGGGGGGCCATAGACGAGCTGCTGCATCAGTTCTTCGGGCGCTTCAAGAGTTTCCTCGCCAACAACGCGCCCGCCCTGCCGGAGTTCTACGCGCGCGCCCGCGAGCGCGCCGCAGGGCTGCGCGACGAGGCCGAGCGCCAGGAGTTCCTACGCCATGTCTACACCCACTTCCTCTCCGTCGCCTTCCGCGAGACTGCCGAGGCCCTCGGCATCGCCTTCACCCCGCTCCCGCTCGTCGAGTTCGTCGTCCGCTTCGCCGACCGCCTGACGCGAACGCACTTCGGGCGCGGGCTGGAGGACGAGGGGGTGGTGATCCTCGACCCCTTCGCCGGCGTCGGCACCTTCATCGCCATGGCCGCAGCAATCATGGACGGCGAGAAGCTCAAGGACAAGCTGGCGCGGGGAGAGGTGTGGGCCAACGAAATCCTGCTGCTGCCGTACATGGCAGCGGCCAAGAACATCGAGAGCACCATCGCGCGCTTGACCGGCGACGCGCAGGCCGAGTTCAGCGCCGCGCTGTGGAGCGACTCGTTCCGCGTGATGGAGTACTACTACGGCCAGGCCCAACCCCAGCTCCCCGAGGTCGTCCCGCCGCTCTACCGCGCCCACATCGCCGCCCAACTGGCGGCCAGGGTCAACGTCATACTGACCAACCCGCCCTGGCGCGGCGGGCGCAAGAGCGAGAACGAGGCCAACCCGAACGCCGTCTATCCCAACCTCCGCCGGCGCATCGCCGAAACCTACGCCCGCCCAGCGCCATACATGCCCAAGCTGCTCAGCGCCCTGTACAACACCTCCATCCAGGCCCTGCGCATGGCCTCCGACCGCCTCCGCGAGGGCGTGATCGGATTTGTGATGGATAACGGCTGGTTGAAGTCGTCCAGCGGGAGAGGGGTGCGCCAGGCGCTGCGGGAAGAGTTCGATGAGGTGTACGTCTACGACCTGCGCGGGGATGCCCGCACCAGCGGGGAGACCCGCAAGCAGGAGGGTGAAAACGTCTTCGGCGAGCAGTCGCGCAGCGGGGTGTGCATCCTGATGGCCGTCCGGCGCACCTCGTCCGGCCCGCGCCAGGGGCGCATCTACTACCGCGCCGTCCCCGACTACGCCGACCTGGAGACGAAGTTGGGCCAGCTCAAGTCCGACGCCGAAAACCCCGACCGCATCCCGTGGCAGACCCTCACCCCCGACCGACAACATGATTGGCTGGCGCAGGGGCGGGAGGGTTACGAGACCCTGGTGGGCTTGGACGAAATCTTCGGCCTCGAGACCTTCGGCCTGAAGTCCCACCGCGACCGCTACGCCTGGAACTTCAGCGCCGACGAGCTGGGCGCGCACATGCAGCGCCTGATCGATGCCTACAACGACCACGTCGCGCGCCTGCCGGAGATGGGGACGGACCTAGAGGGTTGGATCGAGCGCAACACGCGCGTGATCAAATGGGACCGCAGCCTGAAGCAGAAGCTGCTGCAAAAGGTGCGCGGCGAGTTTCTCGCCGCGCGCATCTACCCAGGCCTGTATCGCCCGTTCGTGCCGATGTTTGCATATTTCGATGCTGTCTTTAATGCGCAGACAGGCAAGCTGGCTCAGGTCTTCCCGGACGCCCAAGCGCGCACGCCGTGCATCGTCGTCAGCGGGCCGAGCACCAAGGGGGTGTTCGGCGCGCTGTGCTGCGACCGGCTGCCGGACTACGGCTTGCTGGGCAGCACGCTGGTCTATCCGCTCTACCGCTATGCGAAGAAGAGCGCGCTGCTCGCGCTCCCGCCGGAGCTCAACATCTCCCAGGCTGTCCTCGACCGCTTCCGTAGCGCGCTGGGCGACGGTGACATCGGCGCGGAAGACCTGTTCTATTACACCTTCGGTGTCCTCTCCACGCCGAGATACCGGCAGGAGTACGCCAACGACCTGGCGCGGGAACGCCCCCGCATCCCGATCCATCCCGCCTTCCGGGGAATCGCCCAGGCCGGGCGCGCGCTGGCCGAGCTGCAGATGGGCTTCGAACAGCTCGCGCCGCTCGGCCTGGAGCTGGAGGGTGACCCCGACGCGCCGCTTCAGCGAGCGCGCTACGACCGCGCGGAGGATTGTGTGGTCGTCAACAGGTGCTGGAAGCTGTCCGGCTTCCCGCCGGAGGCGGTGCGCTACAGGGTCGGGGCGTACCACCCCGTCGAGTGGCTGGCGAGATACCTGCCACCAAGCGACGACGAAGAGACCGGCATCGCCTGGAATGCGAGGATGACCGTCGGGGATTTCGCCCGGCGCGCCGGGCAGGTGGCGGCCATGACGCTGCGCGCCGCCACGCTGCTGGATGAGCTGAACGCGCTCTGGCGCAGCTAGCGCTGCCCGCGCCGCTGCGAGCGGGGCGGGAGGGCGAGCACGGCGCGGCGGCTGGTCAGGCGCGCGTGATAGCCGGGAGTATCGGAAGGCAGCTCGTACCAGGGCAGGCGACCGCGGTCGAGCATGCCGGAGATCACCGGCAGCGACCGCCCGCTCAAGCGCGCCGCCTCCGCCAGCGTGATCAGGTCGTCCCGCTCGGCTTTGGTCGGGCGACGGCAGCGCGTGACCTCCACGACGTCCACCTTCATATTAGTGAACATTATACGTTAACCAGCCCCTCCCTCTTGACTTACTTAGTGAACCTAGTATACTAAGCACTAGAGGAGGTTGACATGTTCTACCTAAGCAGCGATATGGCAGAGAGAATCAGGTTTGACGAATGGGCGTTCTGCCACGCCGACGAGTGCATCCGCGCGGCGGAGATCCCCGTATGGCAGATCGATGCCGAAGAATTCGCGCGGGAGCAGATTGAATTGATGGACGGCTTCGACGCTGACGACGAAGAGGAAGCGGAAGCGCGCTATATAGACGCCTTCCGCAAGGCCCACCGCTACGCCCTGCGCAGCGCGGTGGTGGACACCGCCGCCGACCTCGGCTTTGACGAGCTGGTCGGCTTGGCGGAATGCGATTTCCCATTTGAGCGCGTCACGCTTCTGCAGATGCCGAGCGCTGAGTCGCTCGCCGCGATCGACGAAGCCGCCGGGTACCTCAGCGACTACGGCGGCGACCCCGACGGCGATCTGTGGCTCGCGCCGGCCAACCGCTTCAGCCAAGATCAGCTCGCCCGCGCGTTCGCCGCCGGCGGGCGGCTGGTGGATGGCTACGCCGTCGAATACCCAAGAGGCGTATGCATCGCAGAACACGAGAGCGCGCCGCTCGGCCCGGGCTGGGTGGCCCTCCGCGGCTGGTGCGGCTACAGCGCTGATGACGTCGCGTACGCTATCGATCCAATCGTCGCCGCGGCGGTCTGGGCCGCGAGCGCGCTGCGCGCACGCGAAGAGGGAGGGGAGGCATGAGCGCGCTGGAGTACCTGAAAACCGCCTTGGAAGCCTATCCCGCCCCTCTCGCGCTTCAGGGGCTTGAGCGGGCCCTGGCGCGCCTAAGCGAGGCCGACGCCGCGCGTGTGCGCGACGCCGAGGACGTGGACGACGTCCTCGCCGTGCTCGACCCGACGACATACGTCCGCGTCCAGCGCGTCCTCGCCGACCTGCGCAAGCTGCCCGCCGGGCAGGGCAGCGAGGACGCCCTGCGCGCCTTGCTCGCTATCACCGACCGGCTGGACTATCGCTGCCTAGATGCGTTCGGCTTCGCCGTCGAGTGCGCCCAGGCGCGCGCCGGCGAACACCCATGCCCGGAGGAACTATTCCGGTCGCTCGAGCTTGACCAGGAGGGCCTGAGTTTCAGCGGCCCGGCCTGGTACTTCTGGGGGGAGCGCTCGGAGAAAGCCATGCGCGCAGCGCGCGCCGGCTTCTGGGCGACCGTCCTACACGAGGCCGGGCTGGACGATAAGCCAGAGTGGCCGGAATCGATAGCCCCGGACCGCATTGAGCCGGACGGCCCGATCGCCCCCGGCCTCCCGGAGGCGCTGCAAGAGCTGGTCGCCGAGCTCGAGGACGCCGAGGGCGAGGACGAGGAGATCGGCATCCTTCGCGAGATAGCAGACGCCGAGGCGTCCGGCACGTTCGCCGTCGTGGACGAGGCGCTATGGACGGCCCTGCCCGACGAGCTGCGCGCGCTGGCCGAGGATCACGGCGTCGGGGTCGGCGCGCGCCTGAGCGCGCTGATCGACGTCGCGCTCGGCTGCGCGCAGTGCTGGCTGCAGGCCGACCGGATAAGGGAAAGCCTAATCGAAGCGCTGCTGCTCAGCCAGGAGCGCGTCGGGCAATGAGAGAACGCCTTGCGCGCAGGAGTTCGCCCACCCGCCTGCGCGCAAGGCAAACTAAGGGGTGGGGGAGGAGGAGCTATGGATAGCACAATTGTGATCGCGTTCACGCACAGGATCGCTGATTACGTCGAGTACGTATACGTACCGTTCCGCGCCATCGAGAGTGTGGACATAGACAAAGACGGGTGGGCGAGCATACGGACCAAAGCAGAGGCGTCGCTCTATCTGAACGAGGAGCAGACCAGGCGCCTCAAGTCGTTGCTTGACGCAAACGCTGTACACCTCGACGATGAGGTGGCCGCGTTCCCAGGGGGCGCGTAACCCGCGCCCCCTTTTTTGTCTTGTGAAATAATCCCACCTGGCTATGAATGCCTTGATCGCCTTACTCCTCGCCGCCCTCGCCAGCGCGCCGCTGACGCCGCCACCATACGACGAATCCCGCGCCTCGGTCGTGCGGGTCGTGGACGGCGACACCATCGTCGTGCGCGTCTCCGGCTTCTATGAGCGCACCGTGCGCTACATCGGCATAGACGCGCCGGAGAGCGCCCGCTTTCGCAAGGAATGCTTCGGCGAGCAAGCCAAGGAAATCCACCGGCAGCTCGCAGAAGGGAAAACCCTGCGCCTTGAGCGCGACACAAGGGAAGCAGACCTCTTCGGGCGATTGCTGCGCTACGCCTACCTCCCGGACGGGACGATGGTGAACGAGGTGCTGGTGCGCATGGGCGCAGCCGTCGCCCGCAGTTATCCGCCCGACATCAGGCATCAAGAGCGGCTGAGGCTGGCGGAGTCGCAGGCGCGCGCCGAGGGTAGGGGGCTATGGGGCGCGTGCCGCGCCGCCCAGCCAACGCCGCCCGCACCCCCAACCCCCACAC
>JAGHYX010000125.1 GCA_017743375.1 Chloroflexota bacterium | reverse complement strand
CCCCGCCATCCGCTTCGAGCGCGGCGAGGTCATCACAGTCACCCACCGGGATGCGCGCTTCCCTGGTTGGTGGTGGTGCATTGACAAGCACGGGCGAGGCGGCTGGGTGCACGAGCGCTTCTTTGAAGAAGATGACTATCGCTTTGTGGGGCGCGAGGATTTTGACGGCCACGAACTCACCGTCTCTCCCGGCGAGCAAGTCGAGGTCCTGGAGATATGCGAGGGGCGGGCGCTGTGTCGAAACACAGCCGGCGAGGTCGGTTGGTTGCCGCTCGACGTTCTCGCAGAGAGCCGGTGAGGCGCAGCAGAAACGCACAACGTCTCTCGGCACATCCCGCGCCCGCTTACACGCCGGCGCAGCGCCCTCCTCTACTACTTATTCGCTCGCTCCCCGGCTTACGGGAAACGGGCTGCTTCACCCCAAAGTTGGGCATTCCCCACCGGCAAGATCGCGTTAAAATATAGGCCTACGGAGAGGTAGCATAGCCCGGTCTAATGCGCGCGCCTGGAGAGCGCGTGGGCCTGAACAAGGCCTCGCAGGTTCAAATCCTGTCCTCTCCGCTTTTTTATTCCCCTAACACGCTGTTGACGAAGTTCGGATGGCCGCGCAGGAACGCGGCGGCGTCGGTCGCTCGCCTGCCCTCTAACTGCACGCTGATCAGGCGCAGCAGGCCGCTGCCGCAACGCACGTACACGCGCTCGCCGCGCACGATGACGGTTCCGGCTGGTTGCTCGCCGTCAGGCTGAACATCGTCCAACGCTGCGCGCAGCACCTTAAGCTGCTGGCCTTGCCACGTGGTGTATGCCCCTGGCCAGGGCGTCATCGCCCGCACGTGGCGTTCCAGCACCTCAGCCGGCCGCGACCAGTCCATCCGACCGGCCTCTTTCTTCAGGCGCGGAGCGAAGGTGACCTGCGACTCGTCCTGACGCTGAGGGGTGAGCGCGCCGGCCAGCCAACGCGGCAGCGTCTCGACCAACAGCGCGGCTCCCAGCTCCGCCAGACGCGCGCTCAGCGCGCCGGCGGTCTCGTCTGGCGCGATCGGCGTCTCACGCTGGGCGAGGATTGGGCCGGCATCCAGCCCTGCCTCCATCAGCATGATCGTCACACCGGTGTGCGCGTCGCCGGCTGCGATCGCCGCGCTCACCGGCGACGCCCCGCGCCAGCGCGGCAGCAGCGAAGCATGGACGTTGACACACCCATGCTGGGGCAGGTCCAGCACCTCCTGGCGCAGGATCTGACCAAAGGCGGCCACGACGATCACGTCTGGAGCCAAGGCGCGCAACTGCGCTACCACCTCCGGAGGCTTCAGCGAGGCCGGCTGGAGCACGTTTAGTCCATGCTGTTGGGCGAACTGCTTGACCGGTGATGGGCGCACGTGCTGGCCGCGGCCGGCAGGTGCATCGGGCTGGGTGACTACCGCGACCACCTCGTAATTCGCTGCGAGCAAAGCGGCCAGCGACGGCACGGCGAATTCTGGTGTGCCCATGAAGATCACTCTGGCCATGTCCCAATTTTCGTCTATTGCGCCTGCACATTTCACGGCGAAGGGCAAGGCCATAGAACGCTGCAGCGTGGCCAAGGTCGCGCGGGCCAGGCGACGCAGCCGCTTAGATGGGCCTTGTCCTCCTTGAACGCCCTCCGCACATTAGCCTTACAATCCGCCCTCGATGCTCAACGATCTGCACACTGTGGAGATCTTCGCCATCGGCAACGAGTTGCTGGCCGGCCAAGTGCTGGACACCAACACGCATTGGCTGATTCGCATGGTCACTGGCGCCGGCGCTCGCGTGATGCGGACAGCCATGCTTCGTGATGACTATGACCAGATCGGCGAGGAGCTGCGGGCAGCGTTGCAGCGCGGGCCGCGGCTGATCTTGACCACAGGCGGACTTGGCCCCACCGAGGACGATCTCACCTTGCGCGCCATCGCGCGCGCGCTCAACCTCCCGCTGGCAATACATCCGGAAGCGCTGGAGATGGTGCGGCAGCGCTACGCGCACCTGGCCAAGATTCGGCCTAACTACAGCGCGGAGCTGAACGACGCCCGCCGCAAGATGGCGCTATTTCCGCACGGCGCTATCCCCATCGCTAACCCTAGGGGCACTGCGCCGGCGATGGTCCTGGATGTGCCCTCTCAACATGCTGACGGCATCACGACGATAGCGGCATTGCCCGGCGTGCCCACCGAGATGGAGGCGATCTTCACCACGTCGCTGCGCCCGATCCTAGAAAAGGCCATCGGCGCCGGCTGCTATGTGGAGCACACCATCGTGCTGGACAAAGGCGACGAATCGCGCATCGCCGATCTGCTGCGGACCGTCCAAGAGCACCATCCGGCGGTATACGTGAAGTCGCGCGGGCAGTGGCTGGACGATGGCCTGCGCTTGACCGTCGTACTCTCGATCAGCGGCCTGAACCCCGACGCCGTGCTCGAAGAGATACGTCGCACCGAGCAAGAGGCCATCGCAGGCCTCACCCAACTTGGCTACACCATCCTGCGCGTCATAGAGTGAAGATGCACGTTGCTTGGCGACGTGAGTCAATGGGAAGCGTTCCCCTATAATCCCATGAGCTACCCAAGGACGAAGGCGCGATGAAGCTACACGAATATCAATCCAAGCAAATCTTCAGCCGCTTTGGCATTCCTGTGCCGCAGGGCATCGTGGCAGAGAACGCCACCGAAGCCCGCAACGCAGCGCGCGAGATCGGGCTGCCGGTGGTGATCAAAGCCCAGGTGCTGGTCGGTGGGCGCGGCAAAGCCGGCGGCGTGAAGATCGCCCGAACGCTGGAAGAAGCCGAGGCAAACGCAGAACACATTCTCGGCCTGACGATCAAAGGGCTGCCGGTGCGCAAAGTGTTGGTGGACCCAGCGGTTGAGATCCTCAGCGAGATTTACCTGGGCGTCGCGGTGGACCGCACCATGCGGCGCGCCGTGCTGATGGCCAGCGCAGCCGGCGGCGTGGACATCGAAGAAGTGGCCGCTGCCACCCCGGAGAAGATCGTCCGCGTGCCGATTGACCCCTTTGTTGGCCTGCCGGATTACCTGGCGCGCGATGTTGCTGTGAGCATCGGCCTGCCGCGCGATCACTGGAACGAATTCATCAAGATCGCCAAAGGGCTGGCCGCCGCGTTCGTAGCCAACGACGCCTCGCTGGCCGAGATCAACCCGCTCGCTATCGTCAGCAACGACGGCGGCAGCCGGCTGCTGGGTCTGGATGGCAAGATGGTCATTGACGACAACGCGCTCTTTAGACATCCTGAGTTGGCTGCCATGCGCGACCCCGACGAGGAAAGCGAAGCTGAGCGCAAGGCCCGCAACGCTGACCTGAGCTTTGTCTCGCTCGATGGTGACATCGGTTGTCTAGTAAACGGCGCTGGGTTGGCCATGGCCACGCTCGACATCATTCAGCACTTCGGCGGGCGGCCTGCGAACTTCCTCGACGTGGCCGGCGGCGCGCGCGCGGAGAAGGTCGCCGCTGCGTTGCGCATCGTGCTCTCTGATCCAAAGGTCAAGGTCGTGCTGTTCAACATCTTCGGCGGCATCACCCGTTGTGACGAAGTGGCGCGCGGCATCGTCCAAGCCCTGGAGGAGGTGAAGACGCAAGTGCCGATGGTGGCGCGCATCACCGGCACGAACAAAGAGGAAGGTGACCGCATCCTGGCCAGCGCCAACCTGATCACAGCCAACAGCGCCGCCGAGGCCGCGCAGAAGGCAGTTGCGCTGGCACGCGCTGCCTGTTAGTGCTGTGCAGCGCACAGCCGCCCCCATGCGCACTGACGTTCGCCTGGCCCTGCCCTCGAAAGGGCGCTTACAACAGCCGACGCTGGACTTCTTGGCTCGTTGTGGTTTCGAGGTCAAACCCTCGGCGACGCGCGGCTACATCGGCCACATCCCCGCCCTGCCAAAAGTCACCGTGCTCTTCCAGCGGCCTCGCGACATCGTGACGAGCGTCGCCGGCGGCGGCGTTGACCTTGGCATCACCGGCTACGATGTGATCGCCGACGCCAACGTTGAGCACAGCGTGCTGGTGCTCCATGACGCGCTGGGCTTTGGCAAGTGTCGCGTGGTGATCGCCGTGCCAGAGAGCTGGTCCGACGTGCGCACCATGGCCGACCTCGCCGCCCACGCGCGCACCCGCGCTCACCCCCTGCGGGTGGTGACGAAATATCATCACCTCACCCGTCAGTTTCTCACTCAGCACTGTGTGCAACCGTTCGTGCTGGTTGAGGCTGAAGGATCGCTGGAAGTCGTGCCGGAGATCGGCTATGCCGACATCATCGTGGACATCGCCGAGACCGGCGCAACGCTTCAGCAAAACCGCCTGCGCGCCATCGAAGACGGGGTGATCCTACACACACAGGCGAGCTTGATCGCTCATCGCAACGCGCTCAAGCGCCCAGAAGTCATGAACACGGCCATTGAGCTGCTGGAATATTTTGAGGCTCACCAGCGGGCCGATGGTTACTTCATGATCTGGGCCAACGTGCGCGGCCAGTCTTGGGAACAGGTGGGGCAATTGCTCACTACGCGCACCACGCTCGGCGGCTTGCAAGGCCCAACCATTGCGCCAATTTATCCAAACCCGCAGAGCGCAAGCGCCAATCCGGGCGCGCAATGGTTCGCGGTGAACATCGTCGTCGGACGCAGCGAGCTGACCGAGGCCATCGCCCAATTGCGCGAGATCGGCGGCAGCGGTGTGGTGGTCACCCCTGTGACCTACATCTTTGAAGAGCAACCGACGCGCGTCGCCGCCCTCCGCGCGCTGCGCCTAGAAGAGGCCTAACACGATGTTGGATGTTGAATCGCTCATCAACCCCCATCTGCGGGCCATGCAGCCTTATGCGCCCATCGCGCCCTTCGAGATATTGGCCCGCCGGCTCGGCCTGCCCGCGGAATCCATCGTCAAGCTCGATGCCAACGAGAATCCCTATGGCCCGCCGCCTCGCGTGCGAGAGGCTTTGGCCCGCGCCGAAACGATACACATTTATCCAGATCCCGATCAAACGCTGTTGCGCGAAGCGATCGCCAGCTCGCTCGGCCTTCCCGCTGCCCACATCCTTTGCGGCGCCGGCGCAGACGAGATCATTGATTTGGTCGCGCGCGTCTTTGTTCAGCCAGGCGACGCCATCTTAGACCTACCGCCGACGTTTGGCATGTATCGTTGGATCGCCGACATCACCAACGCTGCCTATTACGCAGCTCCCCGGCGCGCCGACTTCTCGGTGGATGTAGCAGCAATCCAGCAACTCTGCGCGCGCGCCTCCTCCGCCGGGCACACGCCTAAGCTTCTCTTCATCGCCGACCCTAATAACCCTGATGGCTCAACCATTAGCGATGAGACACTGCGTGCGCTGCTGGCGCTGCCGCTTGTGGTGGTGCTGGACGAGGCCTATGTGGACTTCAGCGCCCAGCCGAGCCGAGCCGGATGGGTGTTGAGACACACAAACCTTATCGTGCTGCGCACCTTTAGCAAACTGGCCGGCATGGCCGGCTTGCGGGTGGGCTATGGCGTCTTCCCTCTGGAGGTGATCAAGCATCTATGGAAAGTCAAGCAGCCTTACACGCCCAACGTCGCCGGCAGCCTAGGTGCGATTGCCGCGCTGAGCGACGCGGCATACTTAAATCAAACCGTGCAGGCGCTGGTGGCCGAGCGCGAGCGCATGCGCGAGCGGCTCTCTCACTTTGAATGGCTGCACGTCTTTCCCAGTCAGGCCAACTTCGTCCTCTGCCGCGTTGATGAGCGAGCGCCGCTGCCGCCCCATCCCCTCGACTGGCCGGCGGCGCGCCGGCTGAAACACGCGCTGGAGCAGCGTGGGGTGCTGATTCGTTACTTTGACCGTGACGGCCTGCGCGATTGCGTACGCATCAGCGTAGGCCGGCCCGATCAAACCGACCGACTGCTCGCAACCATTCAGGATGTCCTCTCTCCTACTAGCTCAGGTTGATGGGTTGAGGGCAGAAGTTGTCCGCGCTCACGGAGCTGGCCTATCGTGCGATACATCGCAGGAGAGGCGGCTTGCTTGCGGAAAAAGATCAGTGGCGCCTTGTCTGTAGAGCGCCACTGGGGTTTATGTGCTGCCAAGGCAGCGATAGCTCATCCAGCCTTCATTACTGCGTTGGGGTCAACGCGAATCCCTGGCCCCATCGTCGCGGCGAGGGTGATGCGCTTGATGTAGGTGCCCTTCGCTGCTGCCGGCTTAGCTTTGTTCACCGCGTTTAGAAAGGCGGAGAGGTTCTCGGCGAGCGCCTCCGGGCTGAAGCTGGCCTTGCCCACTGGCACGTGGAGGTTGCCAGTTTTGTCGAGACGAAACTCGACGCGCCCGGCGCGCGCCTCCTTAATCACCCGTGGGATGTCCTCAGCAGGGACGACGGTGCCGGCTTTGGGGTTGGGCATCAACCCGCGCGGGCCGAGCACCTTACCCAGCCGGCCGACCTTGCCCATCATGTCGGGGGTGGCGATCGCCACGTCGAAGTCGGTGAACCCGTCCTGGATCTTCTTGATCCATTCATCGCTGTCGGCCACGAAATCCGCGCCGGCCTCTTGGGCGATGCGTGCACCATCGCCCTGGGCGAACACCAGCACGCGGACTGTCTTGCCCAAACCGTTGGGCAGCACCACCACGCCGCGCACCTGTTGGTCTGCTTGGCGCGGATCTACGCCCAGCCGGACGTGGCACTCGACCGTCGCATCGAACTTGGTAAAGCTGGTCTCCTTAACCAGTTTCACGGCCTCGGTGGGGGGATATAGCTTGCTGCGGTCTACTTTTTGCGCCGCGGCTAAATACTTCTTGCCAGTCTTCGCCATCGCTCTACCATCCTCGCGCTACGCACTACGTAACACGCAATACGCAATACG
>JAGHYX010000124.1 GCA_017743375.1 Chloroflexota bacterium | reverse complement strand
GCAGCAGATAGGCGGGCTTTATGTATGATAGCTATCTGAGAGATGGTCGAGCGATACAACCCTCAAGCGATCGAACCGAAGTGGCAGGCGCGCTGGGAACAGGACCAGCTCTACAAGACCTTGCCGGCTTGCGACAAGCCCAAGTATTACGTGCTGGACTTCTACCCCTATCCCTCCGGTGAGGGCATGTCGGTGGGCCACGCCCGCAACTATGTGCCGACAGATGTGCTGGCCCGCTACTACCGCATGAAGGGCTACAACGTCCTGCATCCGATGGGCTTCGATGCCTTTGGGCTGCCCACCGAGAACGCAGCTATCAAGCTAAAAGTTGACCCGCACGAGCTGAACGAGCGATACAGCGCCAACTACGTTCGGCAATACAAACTGATGGGGCTAAGCTACGATTGGTCTCGGCTGATCAACAGCGCGCACCCCGAGTATTACCGCTGGACGCAGTGGATCTTCCTCAAGCTCTTCAACGCTTGGTATGACCCGCGCCTTGACAAGGCCGTGCCGATCGAGACGTTGGAAGCTGAGTTGGCCGAGCGCGGCTCGGGCGCGATTCTCGATTACATAGACAACCATCCGGAGCACATCGGCGTCGTCAACAAGGGCACGCCGGCCATCACGGCTGAGCAGTGGCGAGCGATGAGCCGCCGCGAACAGAATGAGTACCTCTACAACTTCCGGCTGGCCTTCCAGGCTGAAAGCACGGTGAACTGGGATCCGGTTGACAAGGTCGTTGTGGCGGATGAGGAAGTGGAGAACGGGCGCGCCTGGCGCAGCGGCGCGCTGGTCATCAAGCGCACCATCCGTCAGTGGTTCTTCCGCATCACGGCCTATGCCGAGCGCCTGATCAAAGACCTGGACGAGGTGGACTGGCCGGAGCGCATCGTCACCATGCAGCGCAACTGGATCGGCAAGTCCGAAGGCGCAGAGGTGATCTTCCGCGTTTGCAACGCTGAGCAATCGGCCATCCCAGTCTTTACCACCCGCCCCGACACGCTATGGGGCGCGACGTTTATGGTGCTCTCGCCGGAGCACCCGCTCGTGCCGCACATCACAGCGCCCGAACACAAAGCCGAAGTTGAGCGTTATATCGCCTTCGCCAAAGGCGAGAGCGAGGAACAGCGCACCGCCACAGACAAAGAGAAGACCGGCGTATTCACCGGCGCTTACGCGATTAACCCGGTGAACGGCGAGCGCATCCCGATCTGGATCGCCGACTACGTGCTCATGAGCTACGGCACCGGCGCGATCATGGCCGTGCCGGCCCATGACCAGCGCGACTTTGAATTTGCCAAGAAGTTCAACCTGCCGATTAAAGTCGTGGTCTTCCCGCAAGCTGAGATGGAGCGACTGGGCCTATCCGGCGCGCCGAGCGAGGCAGCGATCACCGATTATGAGCGCCGGATGACTGCTGCCTACGAAGACAAAGCCGGCGTGATAGTGAACAGCGGGCCGCTCAGCGGCACGCCCGCCGGCACGGAGGCCATTCGCGCTGCGATCGCATACTGCGCGCAAATGGGCTTTGGCAAGCGGCGCGTGAATTACAAGATCCGCCCTTGGCTGATCAGCCGTCAGCGCTATTGGGGCACGCCCATCCCGATTATTCACACGCCCGACGGACCGCTCGCTGTGCCTGAGCACGAGCTGCCCGTGCTGCTGCCGAAGGTCTCCGCCTACGAGCCAGGGCCGAACGGTGAGTCCCCGCTGGAGAGCATCCCGGAGTTCGTCAACACACCGCTTGGCCGGCGCGAGACCGACACGATGGCCACTTGGGCTTGTTCTTCCTGGTACTACATCCGCTTCGCAGACCCGCACAACGACAAGGCGATCGGCGATCCCAAAGAGATTGATTACTGGCTGCCGGTGGATACCTACGTTGGTGGGGCGGAGCACGCCGTGCTGCACTTGCTGTATTCGCGCATGTGGACCAAGGTGCTCTACGACCTGGGCATCGTGAAGTTCAAAGAACCGTTTCGCACGCTGCGCAATCAAGGTCTCATCCTCTCCCCGCAAAAGCGCGTGGATGAACACGGGCGCGAGTACTACGAGAAGATGAGCAAATCCAAAGGCAACGTGATCACGCCTGATGAAGTGATCGCCGAACACGGCGCGGATGCGCTGCGTGGCTACGAACTCTTCATTAGCGACTTTGAGCAGACCGTGCCGTGGAGCACCCAAGGTGTGCCCGGCGTGCGTCGCTGGCTGGATCGCGTCTGGCGCATCGTGCTAGCGCCGGAGGAGGAGAAGGGACCGCCGGCCCAGATGACCCCGCGCGACCTGCGGCGCATCGCCCATCAGACCATCCTGCGTTACGAGCGCGATCTGAAGGCGTTTAGCTTCAACACGCTGGTTGCCGCCCTCATGGAGTTCACCAACGCGCTTTACAAGGCCCGCGATGCCGGCCTGGTCGGCGCGCCGGAATGGGACGAGGCAATTGACATCCTGTTGCGCCTGCTCGCGCCGGTCGCGCCTCACATCGCCGAGGAGCTATGGCATCGCCTGGGCCGGCCCTATAGCATCCACCAACAGCCCTTCCCGGTCGCCGACGAAGCGGCCGCCCGCGCCGATGTCCTCCACTTGGCCGTCCAGATCAACGGCAAGGTGCGCGACCGCATCACCGTGCCGGCTGACGCCGACGAGGAAACGATCAAACAAGCAGCGCTGGCCAGCGAGGGTGCAAAGCGCTACCTAAACGGAGCAGCGCCGAAGCAAATACACTACGTCAAGGGCCGCTTAGTGAGCATCGTGGTGTAGCGACGATTTGAATCGGCCACTTGGCCTATTAAAGTTCAGCCGATCGGCAGTTGCTAAGCTGGGATGGTGAGTACAAAATAGCACTTACGATGAACCCTGCGAACCCGGGAGTGAATCCCCTAATCTATCCGATAGTTATCTTCACCGGCAGCTTGGTGATCGCCATGCTGTTGTTGACCTACGCTGTGTCATCCATCACCGCTGCCATTCGCAAGCGTCGCGAACAGGCCATTCGCGATTGGCAGGCGCGCGGCGTGAACTTTCTCTTGGGTCCGATCCAAGCCAACTTCTTGAATGAGCCGCGCTCCTTCGGCGTTGGCGGCAACGGCACGCTGGTGATGAGCGACAGCGCGATTCACTTCGCGCAGGTCATGCCAGAGCGCGAGATCATCATCCCTTTGAAGGACATCGAGCGCGCTTTCCTCCTGCGACGCTTCAACGGCCGTCGCGGGGCTAAACCGTTCCTCATCATTCAGCGCAAAGTGGGCGATCTGACCGGCTTTCAGCTCGAGAACGCCGGCAATTGGGCAGCCGCTATCAATCGCGCTGTCGGCGCAGTGGTGTCAGTGACACTTCCGGCCAACGCTCAGACAGGCGAGTCGTCGGCCTCCGCTGCGTGGAGCGCCACAAATTGAGCAGGGCCGGCCCGCCGAACACCCCCATCCCCAAAAACACGGCCAGCGCCACCAGTGGCCCGCCCCAGAAGATCGCGTTCGCCACGGTTTCGCCCAACCACGTGACAATATACGCCCATACCGGCCAATGGCGGAACCCCAACACGCCGCCCAGCGCAGCCAGCGCCTCCCCGTCGCTCAAAGCCCGCGTGGTCTCCTGTGAGCCGGCGATTGCCTGCCAAATGACATAGATCGCCGCCGCAGTAACGAACCAGCCCGCGTAGTTGCTCAGTGGGATGCCAAAATACGGCCCTGCCGTGCGCCAGACCCAGTTGCCATCGGCCACCATGCGCGGATCCAGGCTCAGATCCCAGGCCGTCATCGCCAATGCTGCGATCCCGACGCGCGCGGCGGACGAGCGCAGCGCGCCTTCACGGGATGATGAGGCCAGCAAGTGACCCGCCGTCATCCAAGATGGGTATAGCATCATGAACCAGGCGATCGGGATAATCGCCGGCACCTTGCCCAGCAGCTTCGGCCCAAGCCGCGCTGTGTAGTCATACTCGCCGAAGAGAAAGCCATAGCTGCTGCCCAGATACTCCAGCGTCAGCGCGATGGCAAAGCTGGCCATCAGCATCGCAACAGCGCGGCGGAGGCCATGTTGAACAATTGCGTATGTCAGCGAGAAGGCAAACAGGCTGGCTGCCGTCAGCGCTGTGCTCGGCCCAATCCACGCCGGCTGATCGGCCAGCCGAACCAAGCAGTAGATCGGCATAGACGCCAGGTAGGTCAGCAGACAGATGAGAGGGACGAATTGAAGGCGCGCGCCGGCCACTTCTTGATTTGCTCCTACAGCGGTCGCAACTGCTTGACCATCCAGAAGATGCGCGGCATCCGGACCAGCTTCTCGCGGAAGGAGAGGAAAGCGCGTTTGTTGAACACATCGAAGTCGTTCTCGATGATCTTATCCAGGATGCTGCGGTAGAGGATAGCAGCCGCGCCCACTGCAATTCGACCGTCTGGCTTGAGCGCGACGATCGCCGGGATGCTGCGGGCATAGTACTCGCGGGCGCGCTGGATTTCAAAGCGCATCAGGGCGCGAAAGCGGTCGTCTATCACGCCGGCTTTCAGGTCGGCCTCGGTATAGCCGAAGCGACGCAGGTCTTCCTGCGGTAGATAGATGCGCCCACGGGCCAGGTCTTCGCCTACGTCACGCAGGATATTGGTCAATTGCAGCGCGATCCCCAGGTCAATCGCTGGCTGACGGCTGCGCTCAAAGAGGGCTGGGTCGTCCCCGTTCACGCCGATGATGTGCATCGAGATCAACCCCACCGTGCTGGCCACGCAGTAGCAATAACGCTCAAGATCACGCCAGCGCTCGTAACGGTTGACCGTCAGGTCCATCTCGCAGCCATCAATCAGCTCCTCGACATACTGTTGCGGCACGCGGTAGCGCTCGCGGACCAGCGTCCAGGCTGCCAACACGGGGTTGGTCTGCTCGTGTGCATCCAGGCGCGATGCCCGCCGCCATGCGTCCAAACGGGGACGCGCTTCCGCAGCGCTCTGGCTCAGCACGTCCACCGTGTCGTCTGTGGTGCGGCAAAACGCATAGAGCGCGCGAATGGCGCGCCGTTTGTCGCGGGGCAGAAAGGAGGTGCTGAAGTAAAACGACTTTGAATGATCGCGGGTAATTTCGTCGCACAGGGCGAAGGCGCGTTCAAATGCCTGCTCATCCTGCGTCGGGCGCAGCTTGAGTGAACGAATCATGGTCATGGGCACGGCGCTGATGTGATTGTCGCGCCAGCGGCGCTGGCGCTAGTGTGTGCTATTCACCTTAGCCGTGCATAAGCTGAGTATATGCGCTGTTTACACGAAGCGTGCTCGTGGGGCGCAAATTACCTGAGCAGTCAACTTTTGTTAGGCCGCGTGGCTCCCCGATCGCTCCTTAGGTCAAGGACAAGTGCGCTCAGGCCGATACACAGCGTCGGGGCGCTGGCATCCCTGCCAGCAATGAGCGGTTGGCGTTTAAATCATTCGTCAATCCAGATGGTCACCGCTTCGACCGACATCCGTCCTCGCGCTTTGCCGGCATCCGCCGGGTAGCCAAGCGTGATCAACGCCTGTGGCTCCCAGTCGGCGGGCAACTTGAGCGTGTCGCGCACGACCTGCGGACAGAATAACGGGGCGCACATCCAGCATGCGCCCAGGCCCAGCTCGGTCGCGCGCAGCAGCAAGTTCTGGATGGCCGCGGCCACTGCCTGGCCGGCCATCCAGTGCTCAACCTGGTTGCGCTGCGCGTCTGGGTAGCGGTCCATGTCGCGCAGCGTCAGGCAGGCCAGGATGCAGTGCGAAGCGGAGGTGATGCGCTGGTAAGAGCGCGCCACGTCCTGTTCGGCCTTCGCTGGCTCCACGCCATCGCGCAGCAAGTCGGCGCGCAGTTGCGCGCCCATCGCCTGGGCGAGGCGCGCCCGCGCCGGCCCGCTGAGCACAGCGAATCGCCAGGGCTGGCGATTGTGCGGCGACGGCGCGCGGATGGCCGCCTCCAACAGGGCGACGACCATCTCCCGGGACACAGGCTGGTCGGTATATGCGCGGATCATGCGCCGTTTGCTGATGGCGTCCATCATCCGTATAAGTCGAGCTGCGCCGGGCGGATGATCTCGGCGGCGCTGCCGGCGCGCGGCGTAAAGCGCAGGCCACGCATCAGCACAGCCGGCACGCCCTCAGCGGCCTGGCCCATCACCAACGTTGCTGCGCTGGCCACCATGTCGGCTAACCCTATCTCCGTGTGCTGAAGGCGATAGCCGAATAAGTCGGGTTGCCCGCGCAAGTCCTCCACGCCCGGCATGCCGGCCACGCCCACGGCCATGCCCACCGTGCCCAGGCGATGCGGCCGGCCGTGGCTGTCGCAGATCACCACCGCCAGGTGTGCGTTAAATGTCTCGCTCAAACGTTCATGAAGCTGTTTCGCTGTGCCGTCAGGATCGCTCGGCATGAGCAGCACGACGTCTGGGTCGGGAGACGTGTTGGAGTGATCCACGCCGGCGTTGGCCGCGACAAACCCCAGGCGATGGCGGGTGATGAGCACGCCGGGCGCGGCGCGCGAGACCGCGCGCGATTCGCTCAGGATCACCTCCACCAGGCGCGGGTCTTTATGGGTCTCGGCGGCCAGCGCCAGCGCGCGGGGCGAGGGTGTCACCTGTCGCAGGTTGACGAAGCGTCCCTCCGCCTTGGCCACAACTTTCGAGGTGACGACGAGCACATCGCCTGACCGTGGTTGCAGAGGAACCAGTGCTGATGCCAGCAGCTCAGCCAGGTCATCGCCGGGCTGGACAATCGGCAAGCCGCGCAGCGGCCAGACTTGCAGCCCGAGCGCTGCATCGTTCACGCTCACAAGCTTGGATGATACGCGCGTTGCGCAAATCGCCGGCGTGCGATGCTCATCTTGAGCGACAGCAGTTTTAATATTCGCTCATTCAGGCCGCTCATCGTGAGTAAAATTGCCCATGATTGAATACGCTGAGGCGGGGCA
>JAGHYX010000123.1 GCA_017743375.1 Chloroflexota bacterium | reverse complement strand
GTGCTGCATATGCGCCCAAGATCATGATGCACCCACTTGATCCGAACTCGCGTTAAGATACCGGTTTGGATGCGAAGGACCGGCGAAGCCCCGCTCGACGAAGTGCGCGCGTTCATCATGGCGCGCCGGCAGGCTGTGCTGGCCGTGTGCGACGCAGGCGAGCCACTGACGGCGATGACCGCGTATGTGGCCGAGCCGGGCCTGGCTGGCTTGCTCATCCACCTCAGCGACCTTTCACCGCACAAGCGCGTCTTGCTCAAACATCCGACATGCAGCCTGTTGATCGCCGAATTGGACGATGGCCGGGCCGAGGTCATGTCGTTGGCGCGGGTGATGCTCCAAGGGGTGGCCGCGAAGATCGAGAAGGCCAGCGACGATTACGAAGCGGCCAAGGCGCGCTTCCTAGCGCGCCTGCCGGCCAGCAAGCTGATGTTCGACCTGCCGGACTTCGACCTCTTCCGGATCACGCTGACCGGCGGCCGGTTCATCGGTGGGTTCGGACGCGCCTTTGCTTTCACTGCGGAACAACTCGTCCTCCAACCACCAACATCGTGAGGTTTACATGACACAGCTTACCTTTCCCGAAAACTTCCTCTGGGGCACCGCCACCTCGTCTTATCAGATCGAGGGCGCAGCGCGAGAAGACGGTCGCGGGCCGTCCATTTGGGACGACTTCTGCCGACTCAAAGACGCGATTCAGGATGGCAGCGATGGGAGCGTGGCCTGCGATCACTACCATCGCTATCGCGAAGACGTGGCGCTGATGAAGGCGCTGGGCCTGAAGGCATACCGCTTCTCGATCGCCTGGCCGCGCGTCCTGCCGGCCGGCCGCGGCGCGGTCAACCCCAAGGGCATTGGCTTTTACGACCGGCTCGTGGACGAACTGTTGGCCGCCGGCATTCGCCCCTTCGTCACCCTCTATCACTGGGACCTGCCCTCGGCGCTGAACGCGCAGGGTGGATGGACGAACCGCGACAGCGCCGGCTGGTTCGCCGATTACGCGACCGTCGTCGTTAAGGCGCTGGGCGATCGCGTCAAGGACTGGATCACCCTGAACGAGCCGTGGTGCAGTGCCTACTTGGGCTACGAGTTCGGCATGCACGCGCCGGGCTATCAGGATCAGGCCCTGGCGTCCAAGGCAGCGCATCACCTGTTGCTGGCGCACGGGACGGCGCTCCAGGCGATCCGCGCCGCCGGCGACGCGAATACCCGCGTTGGGATCACGCTGAACTTCGAGCCGAACCTGCCGGCCAGCGAGAGCGAGGAGGACCGCCGCGCTGCCGCGGAGGCGTTTGACCTGCTCTACGAGGGCTTTGCCGAGCCGATCTTGACCGGCGCTTACAACGAGCGAATCCTGGCCCGCATGGCCGGTGTCGAGATTCGGCCAGGGGATATGGCCATCATCGCAGGGCGCAATGACTTTATGGGGGTCAATTACTACAGCGCCAAGCTGATCAGCGCCCAGCGCGGGGCGGTATACGACGACGATCCGGAGTTCACCCGCATGGGCTGGGCGGTGCGACCGGCAGGGCTATACGCCATCCTGATGCAGTTGCATCGCGCCACCCGTGGCCGGCTGCCGCTCTACGTTACCGAGAACGGCGCGTCCTTTGCCGACCAGGTCGTGGATGGCCGCGTGCACGACGAGCGCCGCGTGGCTTATCTACGCGCCCACTTTACCCAGGCCCATCGCGCCATCCAGGACGGCGTTGACCTGCGCGGTTACTTTGTCTGGTCTTTGATTGATAACTTCGAGTGGTCGTTCGGCTATCAGCAGTTCTTCGGCATCGTGCGCGTGGAATACGCCACCCAAGCGCGGATCATCAAGGACAGCGGCTATTATCTGCGCGACGTGGCGACCGCGAACGCGGTGCTGTGAGCCTAGGCGTGTTCGCCAAGAGGGGCGACTCAGCACCGTCCCCCGCCTGCAGAGGACCATAGGGGGCGTCCCCCGCGTGCAGGGGATCACAGGGGGCTGTCCCCTACGGTTGACTGGGCTAGCCGGGGGGACGATGCCGCCAGCGCCATCCCACGCCGGCGGGATAGCCGATCATCTTGGCGACATCCCCGACCAAGCGGATCACCGGCACCAGCGCGGCGGCCTTCAGTCGCTCGACAGGCGGCAGGGCACCCCACGCGCGCGCCAGCCGGCGATACGGCCCGCGGGTATAGGCGGCGACGCCGCCCAGCAACGCCGCCAGCGCCGCCATCTTGACGGGCGTTCCCCCCAGCGCGATGCCGGCCAGCAGCGCCGGCAGGGCTATCAGGTAGGTGGTGTAGCGCACCAGGTGGCGGACAAGGAATAGGTCGGCCTTGCCGTCGCCGCGCGCGTAGCGGTAATACTGCTTGAAGAAAGCCGCCAGCGAACCGCGCGGGCGGAAATAGGCGATCGCCTGCGGGGCGAAGGCGAACGGGCCGAAGCGCGCGCGCAGCTTGAGGTCGAAGATCACGTCCTCGCAGTAGTCCAGCCACTCCGGATAGCCGCCGACGGCCCGCCAGGCCGACTTGCGAAAGGCGAACGAGCGCGAGGAGGGCAGAAAGGTGGCCGGGCGGATGTCCTCCAAGGCCGGCAGCACCGTCGCGCCCATCGCCACCTCGAAGGTGGTGTGCGGGTCGGGCAAGAAGAAGCCGGCGACGGCGACCGGCCCGGGATCGGCGCACAGCGGGGCGGTAATGTGCTCCAGCCAGCGCGGGTGTAGGCGCACGCCGGCGTCGGTGCAGGCGATGACCTCGTGGCTGGCCGCCGCGATCGCCAGGTTACGCCCTTGCGAGATGTTCGCGCCGGGAGCCTCGATGACGCGCAGCGGGAAGCGCGCCTCGCTGCGCAGCAACGCAATGGTCTCGTCGCGGCTGCCGCCGTCGCAGGCAATCACCTCGTCGGGCAGGCGGGTTTGCCCGGCGATCGAGTCCAGCAGGGCGGGCAGGCTGGCCGCCTCGTTGAGCACGGTGAAGATCAGTGAGACCTGCATCAGGCAGCGCGCCGGCCGGCGGCCTGGAAGGCGCGCAGATAAGTCGTCTGCATTAGCACGGCGTCCTCTTCGAGGTTGGGCGTCTCGCACAGCACGCGGCCGGCAGCGCCTACGTCGGCCAGCGCCTTGAAGAACGCCTTGTATTGAATGTCGGCCTCGGCCAGGTTGAGGTGGTGCGTCTCGCCCTTGGCGGTGTAGGCGATGCCGCTGAAGTGGATGTGCATCTGCTTAAGGCCGCGCTCGCCCAGCGCGCTGGCGATCAGCCGCAGCGCGGCGACGAACTCATCGTACGAGTTGAACGAGCCATCGCCGGCGCGGGCGTGCAGGTGCGCGAAGTCCACGCACGGCAGCACGTTCTCCACCTCGCGGCTCCAGTTGATGGTCTCCTCCAGCGTCCCCAGCATGGCGCTTTTGCCCATCGTCTCCGGGCGCAGCGTGATATTGATCTTCTCCTTGCGCAGCGCGTCGGCCACCTCGCTCAGCCGCTCCAGCGCGGTGCGGTAGGCGGCCTCCGGCTTGGATTTCATGTAAGCGCCGGGGTGGAAGACCACGTCGGTCGCGCCGGCCTTGGCGCCGGCGCGGGCCGCGGCCAACAGGCGCTCGCGGCCGGCTGCCCACATCTCTGGCGTCGCGTTGAGGTTGATGTAATACGGCGCGTGCACGCTGAGCGCGACGTCGTATTGCTCGGCGGCGGCGCGGATGCGGGCGCAGGCCTCGTCGCTCACCCGCACGCTCTGCACCCAGGCCAGCTCCAGGGCCGATAGCCCCAGCTCGCGGATGCGCTGTATGCCGCCGGCGCTGCCGCCGTTCTTGGGCGTGCTGATCGGCGTCCCGACCGTGCCGAAACGGAAGGGCAGCGCGAGATGGGCGGCTTTGCTCATGGGGGGAATTGTAGGCGTGTTTCGTAGGGCGTATTGCGCAGGGCGTATTCCGTAGTGCGTATTGCGTAGGGCGTATTTCGTAAAGTGCTCTCTGCTGATTCTCCCGCCTGATTTGCTCGTCATCCTGAGTCGAGCGAAGGGTTTAAGGGTTGTGCTTGTCTTGTTGAAGCGTTGCGGGGTTGCCTGCATCCCGCCCGCACTTTGTCGCCTTGAGTGAAGCGAAGGGTCTAGGGTCGAGCTCGACTGAAGTGCGGCAGGGTCGCTGAGGCGGGACGCTTGGCGGCTGCGGGGGGCGTAGCACCGCTACGCCCTCTACGACATGGTCGGGCAGGATTTTAGACTTCGCTATCGGTGAATGCGCCCGAACGCATCCCAGCTCGCCCTGAGGTAGATAATTCATGCGCATGACGCAGCCATATCGGGCGCACGTCATCCTGAACTGCGACTGTGGCGAGGGCATCGGCGATGATTCAGCCATCCTGCCCCACGTCACCGCGGCCAACATCGCCTGCGGCGGACATGCCGGCGACGAGGCCAGCATGCGCACAGCGCTGGCCCTGTGCCGCAGGCTGGGGGTGAGCGCTGGCGCGCATCCCGGCTATCCCGACCGCGCCGGCTTTGGGCGGCGCACCTTGACCATACCGCCGGCTGAGCTGGCTGCGTCGCTGCGCGCGCAGATTCAGAGCCTTCAGCGCCTCGCCGATCAGGTCGGCGTCGCGCTCACCCACGTCAAGCCCCACGGCGCGCTCTACAACCAAGCAGCACGCGACACAGGGCTGGCCGAGCTGATCGCCGGCGTCATCGCCAAGTTCGGCCAAGGGTGGGCGCTGATTGCGCTGCCCGACTCGGCGCTGGCGCGCGCCGGAGAGGCTGCCGGCCTGCGCGTGCTGCGCGAGGGCTTCGCCGACCGCGCCTACGAACGCGACGGGACGCTGCGCCCTCGCGAGCTGCCCGGCGCGCTGATCACCGATCCCGCCCAGTGCGCGGCCCAGGCGCTGGCGATGGTCCTTGATGGCGAGGTGACAGCGCACGACGGGACGCGCCTCCCGCTCGCGGCGGACACGATCTGCGTTCACAGCGACACATCGGGCGCTGCCGAGCGCGCGGCACATCTTCGCCGCGCGTTGGCCCAGGCCGGCGTCCTCTGCGTTGGCGTGCGATGAAGGACTGGCGCATCCTCCCGATGGGCGAGGCTGCCGTGCTTGCCGAGTGCGCGCTGGCGGACGTGGCGGCGGCCAACGCCCATGCCCACGCTCTGGCCGACGCGCTGGGCACAGCGTTCGACGTCCTGCCGGCCATCCGCTCGGTGTTGATCCGCTTCGACCCGCTGCATCGGACGACGGCGCAGGTGATCGCCGCGATCGAAGCCCAGATCGCGCAGCTTGGCACGCCAGAACCACCCAAAGGCCGCATCGTCACCATACCGGTGCGCTACGATGGGCCTGATCTCGAAGAGGCGGCGCACTCGCTCGGTCTCTCAGCGGACGAGCTGATCCGCCGGCACACCGCGCAGCCGTGGCGCGTGCTGATGATCGGCTTTGCGCCCGGCTTCCCGTATATCGGTCCGTTGCCGCCGGCGCTGACCTTGCCCCGCCGCGCCACGCCGCGCCCCGCCGTGCCGGCTGGCTCGGTCGCCATCGCCGCAGGCTTCACTGGCATCTACCCGGCGCGCCTGCCGGGCGGCTGGCACCTGATCGGCCAGACCGACGTCGTCCTCTTCGACCCACAGCGCACCCCGCCGGCGCTCCTGAGCGCCGGCGACGAGGTGCAATTCGTGGCATGTTGCGCGTGATCTCCGCCGGCGCGCTCTGCACGATCCAGGACCTGGGGCGAACCGGCTATCAGCGCTTCGGCGTGCCGCTGGGTGGCGCGATGGACCGCGCCGCCTGCGTCATCGCCAATCGCCTGGTCGGCAATCCGCCCGATGCCGCCTGCCTGGAGATCACCGGTCCAGGCGCTGTCTTTGAGGTGCTTGCGCCGTGCGTGATCGCGCTGGCCGGCGCTGACCTCGGCGCGACTTTTCGCGGCAGGGCGCTGCCGCCCTGGATGGCCCATTACTTGGCCGGGCGCGGCGAGCTGGCCTTTGAGGGTCGTCGCTGGGGAGCACGGGCCTACCTGGCCCTGGCCGGCGGGATAGATGTCCCTCCTGTGCTTGGCGCGCGCAGCACCTATCTGCCGGGCGAGTTCGGTGGCCTGGCTGGGCGGGCCTTGCGATCAGGGGACGTGATCACGGCGCAGCCGGCGGGCGATCTGGCACGCCGAGTTGGGCGAATCTGGCCCACGCCGCCGGACTACGCGCCCCAGGTCCGCCTGCTCCCGTTCGACGGGCCGGTGCCCAACGTGCTGATCGCGCACGCATGGCGGGTGGGCACACAGTCCAACCGCATCGGCCTGCGCCTGAGCGGCCCGCAGATCGAGATAGATCAGCCGCGCGCACGTGATTCGTTCGGCGTCTTCCCCGGCGTCATCCAGCTCCCGCCCGATGGCCAGCCGATCTTGCTAACCGCCGACGCCCAGCCCACCGGTGGCTACCCGGTGATCGCCATCGCCATTCAGGCCGATCTCCATCGCGTCGCGCAGGTGTTGCCGGGCGACGCGCTGCGCTTTGTGCCAACCACGTTCGAGGAGGCAGTGGACGCCTGGCGGAGGCTACAGGCGCTGCTGGCATCGCCGGTCGAGGAAGATGAGGGCATGGCGCTGGCTGCGCGCGCCGGGGGCTAAGCAGCCGCGCAAGCGATACGGCTATCCGGCTGCGCTGCGTGTCCTTTAAGGGCGCGACAAAGATTCGCTGGCGCGCTCAAGGGCGTTGTTCAGCGACAAGACGGATAAGACAGCGATGAATATTTGTAAAAGGATCACCGCGCAGATACACACAATTCCCAGCCCTAGCGTCAATGCACTTAGGAGGAAGATAGCCGCGTAGCTGCCCCAGATCACGACCAGCCCGGTCAGTAACAGGATGAGGCCAGTCGCTACCCTGCCGGCGTATAACCAGCCGATGCCGTATATGCCAAAGAATGCCGGCAGGATCTCCAACACGAGCGCGGTGCCTTTGTTCGGGATTGAGCTGCTCATGTCTTCGACGACTTTTCGGCGACGATCATATCTAGGACCGTAAAAGGGTCCTCATAGAACGGTGGCTGAAGCGGCCAGGTTATTCTT
>JAGHYX010000014.1 GCA_017743375.1 Chloroflexota bacterium | reverse complement strand
GAGGTCAGCGAACTCACGGAATGAGTGTGTCTGGTCGGCCAGACAGCAAGGGTTGTCGTTCACGCTCACGAGAGAAAGTCGCGTGCGCAAGGTAGGTCGCCCAGGGGGTCAGCGGCCATCACTGCATTGACCACGGCCTGCGCCACCACTTCAGCAGCTAACTCACCCAGCAGGCTGACATCGGCGCGGAGGCTGCCGAGGGAGAGCGCGAAGATGGTATCACCATCGAGCATGGTATGGATCGGCCGGATGGTGCGCGCCAGGCCATTGTGCGCCATCTGCGCCACCTTGGTGGCCTGCGCCTTGGTCAAGGCAGCGTTGGTGGCCACAACAGCGAGGGTGGTGTTCTGGCCGCGTTGTTGCTCGGCCAACTGTGCCAGGGAGAGCGGATCAGCCGCGCGGAGATAAGCCATGGTGTCGGCAAAGCCACGTCCGTCGGGCTGGCGTGCGCCGGCCAGGATGCGGCCGGTGCGCGGGTCAATGACATCGCCGAAGGCGTTCACCGCAGCAAGGGCAGCGACAATTAAGCCGCCCTCCAGCGGGATCGCGGCTGAGCCGAGGCCCGCCTTGGTGGCCAGGCCGAATCCTAGCGCTTTGCCGCACGTTGCACCGGCACCAGCACCGATGTTGCCCTGGGCGACCGGCGCATCGCTTGCGGCCTCGCAGGCGGCATAGCCAGCAGCAGCGTCGGGGCGCCGATCGGCGCGCAATACGGGCAAGTCAAATAAGATGGCAGCCGGCACGATAGGCACTTTAGCAATGCCGACGTCGAAGCCATATCCGCGCTCCTCCAGCCAGCGCATCACGCCATCGGCAGCGGCCAAGCCATAGGCGCTGCCGCCGCCGATCAGGACGGCGTGGACATGCTCGATGGCACAGGTGGGGGAAAGCAGTTGCGTCTCGCGCGTGCCCGGCGCGCCGCCGCGCACGTCCACGCCGGCGACAGCGCCCTGCGGGCACAGCACCACCGTACAGCCCGTACCGCCCTCTAGATTGGTCCAGTGTCCCACACGCAAACCGGGGATCGCAGTAAGGGTGTGATTATCGGTGTGCATCAGGTCGCGTGTTCGTGCTTGAGATAGCGCATGGCGGCTAGAACGTAGAGCCGGGCAGCAAGTTTGATTTCTTCAATGCTCACCCATTCGTCCACGTGGTGTGGGATGTGAATGTCACCTGGTCCACACGTGACGATGGGAATGCCCTTGCGGGCGTTGAGGATGGTGCCGTCCGTGCTGCCGGGCACGCCGCCGTAAACAGGCGGATTGCCGGTTAAGTCGGTGTAGGCACTGGCCAAGGCCTGTACCAACGGATGGGCGCGCTCTGTGCTGGTGGGCGGGCGAACCTCCAGCACTTGGAAATCGTACCGCAGACGGTCGTCAACGGCGACCACGCCGGCGAGGATGGCCTCGATCTGCTTGGCGAGCGCGGTGGGGTCTTGGCCGGGGATGAGACGAATGTCTAAGACGCATTCCGCAGCGCCGGGCATGACGTTGTTCTGCGGCTCGCCGCCGCCGCGTGGCGGGGAGAGGAGGATGGTTGGCGTGATGCTGGGCTGGCCCAAGAACTCGTGCCGGCCATGCCGCGCGATCAGGCGCTCCTCAAGGGCGTGCATCTGGGTGAGGAAGCGCGCCATTGGATAGGCCGCGTTGACGCCGGTGAGCGGCATCGCGCCGTGGGCCATCACGCCTTGAATCACGCAGCGCACCCACATTACGCCTTTCTGGGCGATGCAGAGGTGGTTCTCCTCCGGCTCGCACACGATGCAGGCCGTGACCGTGTCGGCCCAGCCGCGGTCAACGAAGTGCTTAATGCCGAGCATCGCGCCTTCTTCGTCGCACACAGCGCCGAAGATGATGTCGCCGTCGAGCGGCGCGCCGCTGTTGCGCAGGGCCTTGAGCGCCATCAACGCGCAGCACAGGCCGGCTTTCATGTCGTTGGCGCCGCGCCCGTAAATGCGGCCATCGCGGATCGTCGCGCTGAACGGCGGATCGCGCCACAACGACGGGTCGCCCTCTGTCACCACATCGGTATGCCCTTCAAGCATCAGCGTCAGGCGAGGCGCGCCGGCTTGTTGATCAGGGCGACCGCGAAGCAAGGCGACCACGTTGGGGCGGCCCGGCGCGACGAACTCAAAGTGCGTCTCCAGGCCGATCTCGCGGCAGCGCGCCTCTACCCAGCGCGCGGCGGCTTCTTCTCCGATGCCCTCGGCTGGTTTCCACACGCTGGGGATGCGGGTGAGGTCTTGAACCCAAGCGATGAGCAGGTCATCGTCAATATAGCTCAGCGCGTGACGTTCTTGTTCGGTGAGCATGGCTTAGAGCGGTGGAGTGAAGCGCCCATCGTGAGCGGTCCAGCCGCCATCCACGAACAGCACCGTTCCGGTGACGTAGCTGCTGGCGTCGGAGGCGAGGAAGACGACCGCGCCGGCCATCTCATGCGGCTGCGCCCAGCGCCGAAAGATCGTCTTCTCTGCGTAGGCGGCATACCAATCCGGATGATTGCGGATCTGGGCGGTGAGCGGCGTCTCGACGATCCCAGGGGCGATCAGGTTCACGCGCACGCCGTGCGGACCAAGCTCGGCGGCCAGCGCGCGGCACATCTGGCGCACGCCGGCTTTGGTGGCCGCATACACACCCTGACCCGGTTCAACCACCTCGCTGCGGATGCTGGTGAACACAATGATGCTGCCGCGCGCGCGTTGGGCCATGATTTGGCCCGCTCGGCGCAGCAAGAAGAAGGTGCCGCGCAAGTTCAGCGCGATCACGCGGTCGAATTCTTCGTCGCTGGTCTGCAAGAGCGGCTTGCGCACATTGATGCTCGGTGTGCTGACCAGCACATCGGGGGCGGGCAGGTCGCTCAACACGCGCGCCACGCTCGTCGCATCGCGCATGTCAAGTTGGACAGCCTCGGCAGCAGGGCCGATGGCTTGGGCGACCCGTTGAGCGGCGTCCGAGTCGAGGTCAGCGCAGATCACGCGCGCGCCGTGGGCGGCCAGGGCGTGGGCTGAGGCTTCGCCGATGCCGCTGCCGGCGCCCACGACCAGCGCGATACGGTCGCTTAGATCAAATAGGCGTCGGTAGTCGAGGGAGGGCGATGTCATGGGCAACAGTATAGCGAGTACCCTAAACCCTATAATCACCCTGCTCATTCAGCGAGGAAGACATGGACGACCTCATTCACGCTACCCGCGCCCGCATCGCCGAGCTGGGCCGGCTGATGTATGAACGTTATCTCACCGATGCCTCTGGCGGCAACATCAGCGCCAGGGTTGGCGACCTGGTCTGTATCACCCCCCGCTACGCAGGCAGTAAATATCAGTGGCGGCTGCGCCCGGAGCAGGTGATCGTCGCCGACCTGAACGGTCAAAAGCTGGCGGGCGAGGGCGAGATATCGCGCGAGTCCAAGGTGCACTTTCGCCTGCTGCGCGAGTTCCCCGATGGGCAGGCGGTGGTGCATGGTCATCCGCGCCACGTGATGGTGTTTGCGATGGCCGGTCGGCCCATCACGCCGGTGTTGGAGAACATGCTCAAGTTCGGGGTCATCCAGGTGTGTCGGTTTGCGCCGGCCCACTCCGACGCGCTTGCCGAGAACATCGCCGACGGGCTGCGCGGTCAAGAAGCTGTCATTCGCAAACAGGCGGCGGCGGTAATTGTTCCTTGGCATGGCCTGTTCGTCCTGGGCAAAGACCTAGAGGCCGCCTTCGACGCTGCCGAGCGCATTGAGGTCAACGCACAGTGCATCTTGTTCAGCCGGCTGTTGCCCGGCGAACCGGTTGACCCCGAGGCGATCCACGCACGGCTGCGCGAGCAGAAAGCATGATCGTCACCGTAACGCCCAACACGTGCGTGGATTACACCCTGTTGCTCCCGGAGTTTCGACTGGGCGAGACGCTGCGCGCCACGGAGGCGGCCTGGGGCATGGGCGGCAAGGCCGCCGATGCGGCGTGGATCTTGGGGCGGTGGGGCGTGCCGAGCCTGGCGATGGGGTTTGCCGCCGGCCAGATCGGCCAGCGCATGGAGGCGATGCTGCGGGCGCGTGGTGTGGCGACTGACTTCGTGGAAGCAGAAGGGGAGACGCGGCTCAATGTCGTGGTGGTTTGTGCCAAAAGCAAACAGCAGTCCACGTTGACCGCCAACACGCTGCGCGTGCGCGCCGAGCATGTGGATCAGCTTTGGTCGCGCTATATGCGCGCGCTCGACCGGGCAACTTGCGTCGTCTTGGGCGGGAGCCTGCCGGAGGGCGCGCCGCATTCGCTTTACGCTGATTTGATCGGCGCTGCGCGCGCGAGAAACATCCCCGTCATCTTCGATAGCAGCGGCTCAGCCTTGCGCACGGGCCTGGCTGCGCGACCCCAGTTGATTAAGCCCAATCAGGCCGAGCTGGCAGAGCTGACCGGCCAAGTAGTGAAGAGCCTAGAAGACGCCTATCGGGCTGCCAGCGTGCTACAACGAACGTTTGGCGTGGACCTGATTGCGACGATGGGTGAGCAAGGCGCACTGGCGCTGATCGGCCAAAGGCACTATTACATCCCGCCGCTGAGGGTGGAAGTCGTGAGCACGGCCGGCGCCGGCGACGCCATCCTGGCCGGTATGGCGGTCGCGCTCTCACGTCGTGAGCCGCCAGAGGCTGGTTTACGGCTGGGCTTCGCCTTGGCCGGCGCTGTGCTGCGCACGTTGGCCACTGCGGACTACCAACCTGAGGACGCGCGCCAATTCCTCGAACAGGTCCAATTGCTGCCTTGGCCTCCATAAACGCAGCGGCGTCGCCTGTTTGGCGACGCCGCTGCGTCCCTCTGGAATGGCGAGGCTTACCGACGCACGATCGGCAGGAAGACGCGCGCAACCGGCTGGACGTTGGCGACCACTGTGAACGCGCCTCCTTCTATGTTATCGAGATACACCTTTGAAGTGTTGGTGATGACCCCTTCGAGGATGTCCGCACGCACCGTGTAGGCGATGGTGTGGCTGCCGTTGGCCGGGATGTTGCCTTGCCAGACGATGGCTGTGGTGGCCGCCGGTGAAGCCGGGCTGGTGATCTCCTGACCGCTCAATAGCATCATCAGGCTGCCGCCGAACGGTGTGCCGCCGCTGGCGCTGCCGGCGATGTAGCTGCTGCCGTTCGGGATCGGCGCCACCATCAGCACGTTTGAGGCGTTGCCGGGGCCGCCGTTGGTCACGGTGAAGGTGTAGGTGATCAGCCCCTTGCTCACCACCGTGCTGGACGATTGACTCAGCGCGCTCAGGTTGAAGGTCACCGTGTCGGTCAGTTGTTGTACGAAGGTGACCACGGTCGAGGCGTTGAGGCCTCCAGCCACCGCAAAGATTGTGCCTATGCCTGCGTCCAGCGGCGCAGTGAGCGTGGTCGTGACCTTGCCGCTGGCGTCGGTTGTGCCGCTGTTGGCCGCCAGCGCGCCCTGGCTGGTCAGCAACGTGACCGTTTGGCCGGTCATCGGCGCGTTGAGCTGGTCGCGCACCGTCGCCACCACTGTCGCTGTGGCCGTGCCGTTGGCGAACAGCGTGTTGGGCGTGGCGGACAGGGTGAGCGTGGTGGGCACCGGCACATACACGTTCACCTTGGCCGAGGCGAAGTTGTAGGCCGGGAAGTCCCCGCCTTCGGCGTATGCTTCCCACTCTGCTATGTTGACTGTGGTGCTAACCAGCGTGGCGCTCTGGGTGACGAACACGCTGGCGCCGGGCGTCAGCGTGTAGGCAAAGCCGCTCAGGATGACGCCCAGGGCCGAGTCGGTCAGGTTGTGCGTCGTGAGCGTGATGTTGCCGGTGTTCTGCACGGTGTAGCAATAGTACACCGTCGTGCCGGCCGTGACCGTGATCTCGGTGGTGGTGGCGCACACCCCAGGGTTTGTGCCCACGGTCTTGGTGATGACGATGGACGGCATGTCCAACGTGATAACGTCGGCCTCGCGGCCCCATTCCGCGTCGCGGTACATCAGCAAGACCCCGAGCTGCGAGGGCGATTCGGGATCGTTGTAAGGCAGTTTGTTGATGGTCAGACTGCTGCTGCCGCCTGCCGGCACCGGGCTGGGCGAGATGCTCGCTGTCGCGCGCGGGAAAGCCGGGTTGACCGTCATGATGTCGGTCGAGAAATCGGTCAGGTTGTCGGTGAAGTAGTTGTCGAAGGCCAGCACGTAGAAGTCGAAGGGCTGCCAGCTCGATGGGTTGGTCAGGCTCAGGCCGATGGTGTTGGCCGGCACGGTGAGGATGATGTTGCCGGAGTTGAAGTCGGCGTCGGCGAAAGAGAATGCCTGGAAAGGCCCGTTCGGCAATGGGCCGACGAACACCAGGTTGACGCCCGTGGCGGCAAAGCCGGTTTGCTCGGCGTTGAAGATGACGTAGTCTTCATTGCCGTCGCGGTCGCTGTCAATGTAGATGTTGAACTCGGCCGGGTAGTTGGGATGCGTGCGCGGCTGCCAAGTGTTGATGGCGAACTGCACGCCGAATTGTCCTCCGCCAAGGCTGACTGCGCGCACGCCGATGTAGCGCAGGTCAATCACGGCCTCGTTGTCGCCGCGCCCCGGCAGTGTGGTGTAGTCCCGGGGGTTAACGTCAGTGAGCATGAAGGCATCCACCCGCCCGCTGCGTGCACCGTTAGGGTTGTTAAGTGCGGTCACGATCGGCGCGGTCGTGGTGACCACGGCACTGGTGACGGTGGGCGTGAGGATGCCGGCGGCGCGGTGCGGCAGAATGTGCCACGGCAGGCTGACCGTGTCGGTCACATCGCCGAGCAGCAGATAGCCGTCGAACTCGAAGTTGCGCAGCAGGCTGCCGGTGCCCAGTTGGTTGGATGGGTAGTTCCAGATCGGCAGGTCCGCGGCGTTCACCGTCCAGCTTATCTCGAAAGTGGTGGTTGCGTTGGCTGCCACAGATACGGTGGCCGGCACGCTGGGCAGCACTGCGCCGCTGAGCGCGTCGCTGGCGTAGCGGAAGGTGGGCGTGATGAGGTACTCACGATCCACGTTGCTGTAGTTGCGCACCAGCACAGTGCGGGTGAAGATGTGCGTGCCGGTCAGCAAACGGTGATAGCCCAGCGACAGGCTGACGCCGTCGGTGTATGGCTCGCCGTTGAGGATCTGCGGGTTGGCTGCCCACATCGCTGTGGTCGCGCTGATGGCGCGGTCGGCGCGCACTTCGCCGCCGCCGATGCGGGTGATCTCGGCCAGCACGCCTGGCTGTGCAGCGGGGTTGATGAACACATTGCGCTCGGCGGTGTTCATCAGGCGCGCCTTCACCTCCGCCGGCGTCAGGCCCGGCTCGGCCGAGAGCAGCAGCGCGGCTGCGCCGGCCACCATCGGCGCGGCGCCTGATGTGCCGCCGAAGGCGGCCATGCCGGTGCCGCTGCCGGAGACCGCCGAGACCGACGCGCCCGGCGCGCCGATGTCCGGCTTGATGGCGCTGAAGCTGTAGTTCGGCCCGCGCGACGACGAGGCCACCATGCTGCCAACCAGCGGAACAGAAATCGCTGGCGAGACCGAGACGTTGACGGTGTTGGTGGGGATCTGGCTCTTGATGAGGTTGCCTTCGTTCAGGCGGATGATCAAGGTCTCGGTCATGTTCGTCCCGCCGCCGAAGGAGAAGGACGGTGGGTCGCCGGGCACGTTATTGGCGATCAATACCCCGATCGCGCCGGAGATCACTGCGCGGTCCACTTTGACGCTGACCGCACACAGGCCGCGATCGATCAGGGCAATCTTGCCGGCTGGGTCGGCCAGGTAGGGATCGGCCGGGCAGCCGCGCCCGACGTAGGCGACCTCGCCGGTGAAGCCGTTGACGATCGGCGCCCATTCCACCGTCGCCGTGTTGGAATAGTTGCCGGCGATGGTGATTGGGGAATTGATGATCAACGGGTAATTCTTGGCGCTGGGCACCTGGGTCTGGGCCACGCTCATGACCTCCGGCGTCGAGGAGGGCGAGCCGACAATGTAGGGCCGGTCGGCGCTGTTGCCGGCGGAGGCGACGACCACTACGCCGGCGCGCACGGCATTGGCCGACGCCTCGCTCAAGTCGTCCTCCTTCTGGCCGTAGGACGCGCCCAGCGACATGTTGATGATGTCCACCGCGTCACTCAGGTTGTTGTCGCCGTTGGGGTCGAGCGCGAAGTCCATACCCCGCAGCAGCGCGATGCCGTTGCACGATGGAGAGACCGCACTGCATACCTTGACGGCATACAGCTTGGCACCGGGGGCGACGCCGCGATGGGTGTCGCTGACGTTTTGGCCGGCGATGATGTCGGCCACGTGCGTGCCGTGGCCGCCGGCGGCTGGCGGCGTGGGCGGTGCGTCAATCGGGTTGGGATCTTCGCTGCGCGGGCCGTAGGTCGGCCAAAGCTCGCCGACGAAGTCGTATCCGCCGATCACCTTGGCGGTGGGGAAGCCGGTTGAGACGGTGACGGTAGTGTTGCGCGTGTCGTAGATGCTGGTGCCCCAGGCCGCCTCGAAGGCCTCTGGCGTGCCTGGCCCGCCCAGGTTAGCATGGGTGTAGTCAATGCCGCTGTCGAGCACGGCCACGGTGACGCCAGTACCGGTGATGTTCAGCGTGTTCTGGACAAAGCCGGCGCCGATATAGGGCACGGTCTCGCTCAGGTCGCGCTCATAGTGGCGCACCGGCCGCACCGACTTGACGCCGGGGAGCTTTGCCAGCTTGGCGAGGCGATTGGCGGGGATGCTCACGATGACTGCGTTGAGGGCTTTGCTCACGCGGGCCAGCTCTGTCGCGCCGAGCTGACCGGCGGATTGCATGAAACTATCTTGGCGGGCAGCGAGCTGGGCAGCGTAAGCGCGCTGTGCTGCTGCGATGCCGAGCCGTTCGCTCCGTTTGCCAGCGACGGCCGCCAGCGGTGGGTCATTAAGCTGAACGACGACCTCCAAGTGCTCGGATGCTCGGCGCGAGGGGATGGTGCTTCGGATGTCAGTCTCGCTTGGTATGACGGTCACCTCTTCGATGGGTGCGGGCGTGCTGGCGAACGATGGATGAACCTGGGTGAAGAACAAGCCAGCGGTCACGACTAAGGCAGTGAGAAGTCTTTGAATCTTCAACTTTATGAACAGTGATAGTTAGCCTTGCTTTGCGATTTTGGCCCATTCGTCCTTTAGCGTTACGGATCGGTTGAACACCAATCGTTCAGGTGTGGAATCGGGATCTACGACGAAGTAGCCCAGGCGCTCGAACTGATAGTGTTTGCCAACAGGTGAGCCGGCGACGCTTGGCTCGATAAAAGCGTTGACCACTTCCAAGGAGTGTGGATTTAACACGCTGAGGAAGTCTTCGGCTTCGTCCGGATCTGGACGAGTGAACAGATGGTCGTAGAGTCGCGCTTCGATCGGCAGGGCGTGCGCAGCGCTCACCCAGTGAATGGTCGCTTTCGCCTTGCGACCATCAGGCGCGCTGCCGCCGCGCGTCTCGGGATCGTAAGTGCAGCGCAGAGCGACAACCTGGCCTTGGGCGTTCTTCACAACCTCATTGCAGCGGATGAAGTAACCGTAGCGCAACCGCACTTCACGGCCAGGGGACAGCCGGTAGAACTTGGGCGGTGGATTCTCCATGAAGTCGTCTTGCTCGATGTAAAGCTCGCGGCTAAATGGCACGAGGCGCGTGCCGGCGCTCGGGTCTTCTGGGTTGTTGATGGCTTCTAGCCATTCGGTCTGGCCTTCAGGATAGTTCTCGATAACGACGCGCAGCGGGCGCAGCACGGCCATTACCCGAGGGGCGGTCTTATTCAGCTCATCGCGCAAGCTGTGCTCTAGCATGGCGATGTCCACGATGCTGTTGGCCTTGGCCACGCCGATTCGCGCGCAGAAATCGCGGATCGCGGATGGGGTATAGCCGCGCCGCCGCAGGCCGCGCAGGGTGGGCATGCGCGGATCGTCCCAGCCGCGCACGTGACCTTCCTGGACCAAGCGGAGCAGTTTGCGCTTGCTCAGCACGGTGTAGCTTAAGTTCAGGCGCGCAAACTCGATCTGTCTGGGAGAGAAGATCTCCAGCTCACGCAAAAACCACTCGTAGAGCGGGCGGTGGTCTTCATATTCCAAGGAGCAGAGGGAGTGGGTCACGCCTTCGATGCTGTCGCACTGGCCATGGGCGAAGTCATAGGTGGGGTAGATGCACCAGCGTGTCCCAGTGCGATGATGCGGCGTGCGGATGATGCGATACATCACAGGGTCTCGCAGGTTCAGGTTGCCGGAGGCCATGTCGATCTTGGCGCGCAGCGTGCGACTGCCTTCGGGGAACTCGCCAGCACGCATGCGCGCGAATAAATCCAGATTTTCCTCCACACTGCGATTGCGCCACGGGCTTTCTCGACCAGGCTGGGTGAGCGTGCCGCGATACTCACGCAACTCTTCCGGCGAGAGATCGCATACGTAGGCCTTGCCCTTTTTGATCAGCTTTACCGCGAATTCATAAAGCTGCTCGAAGTAATCACTTGCAAAATACAGCCCGTCCCACTGATAGCCCAGCCAGCGCACATCCTCGATGATGGCATCTACATATTCCTGTTCCTCTTTGGTTGGGTTGGTGTCGTCAAAGCGCAGGTTGCAGGTGCCGCCGAACTCGCGCGCAATCTCAAAATCTATGGCCATCGCCTTGGCATGGCCAATGTGCAAATAGCCGTTTGGCTCAGGTGGGAATCGCGTGCGCACGTAGGTGAAGCGACCAGTAGCCAGGTCTTCTCGCACTGCAGCGCGGATAAAGTCGGAGACGTGGACAGTTGAACTCAGCGCCATCGTATTGAACCTATCGGCAGTTGGCCTTAGAGTATATGCCTCTCTCGACCGAGCACAGGTTGTTGCCGGATAATACTCACAATGAATAAACAGACGATGCGACAACGATTAGCGCAGGTCTTTCCCGCTGAGCAGGCGGAGGTGTTGGCGGGGGTGATCTACGACGCTTACAACGCGCTGGTGAAGGCGGATGACTTCAACGAGCTGAAGGAGATCGTGCGCCGGCTGGCCGAGGCGCAGCAGCAGACGGAGCAGCGGTTGGCGAAGCTGACGATGGTGGTGCAGGGGCTGGCGGTGGAGCTGGGTGGATTGTCGCGGGCGGTGAGCTACGCGCTGGAGAACGAAGCGTATCGCGGGTTGCCGCGCCTGCTGAAGGAGCGGCTGGGGCTGGAGGTGGTGGGCCGGCTGATGCGGCGGGAGGTGGAGGGGGAGGAAATCAACATTTTTGGTGAGGCGCGGCGCGGGGATGAGGTGGTGTTGGTGGTCGGGGAAGCGAAGCTGCAGTTGGACTGCGGGCGGTCGCGGGCGAGCGAACGGGCGCGGGTGTTTGCGCAGTTGCGGCGGAAGGTGGAAGCGGTGAGGCGGGCGTATCCTGGGCGTGAGGTGGTGGTGATTTTGGTGACGCACTACGCGCGGCCGGTGTTCATCGAGGAGGTGAAGGCGCAGGGGGTCGAGGTTTTCCAGAGCTATGAATGGTGAACAACACGAGAGGCAAGAAGTGATGCAAGACCTGGTTAAAACCATCCCAAATACGCACTGCTTGCGCACCTATACGGTAACGTTTACCTATCCAGCCTTTCGCTGTCGCTATGAGATGGAGCCAGAGAAGGTCAACTTTGCCACTTTGACGATTGATTATGCGCCGAATGAACTGCTTTTTGACTTCCCTAGTCTGATGACCTATCTGCGCGCCTTTGAGAACAAGCCAATCTCTCTGGAGTCAGCCGCAAATCGCATTCTTGATGAGCTGTTTGAACGCCTACAGCCAGTCTGGATGCGGGTGGAGATGCACACTGAGCGAGAGCACGGTGTCATGATTGAGATCGTTGCCGAACAGGGCGAGCGTCCCCTCTTACTCCAGCGGCACCCAAGCTATCGCTAATCGTTCGACGAAGATGTCGCTCTTTTTCGGGGTGATGGGCACCTCTGTCACGTCGTTTGGCACGCGCGCCCACTTCTCATTCAACTGGCTGAGCGCGGTTTTGTACTCCTCAGCCAGCGCTTCTAGGTCAGCATTGAGTTTGGCAATCGCTGCCTCTGATTCGCGCACGTCCTGAGCTGCGGTTTCCACCTCGCGGCGGCGGCGCGCACCAAAGGCAATGGCATAGCTTGGCCGCCGTCCCACCAGCAAATTGAACAGCGCCTCTACGTTGCCGAGGAGTTCTTCGCGTTTGCGGCTGCTCAGCTCAGCTCGGTCGGCTGCCAGCTCACGATATTCGCGAGCGATCTTATCCTGCAGTGCTTTCATGCGGCGGTCAAACTGATCGTGAAGCTTGGCTGCCTCAGCGTCGCGCCGCTGGCGAGCCAGGGCCTCACATCGTTGGCGAAAGGCCAACCGACTCTCGCCAATTTGGCCGTATAGCTTCAGCGCACGGTTGAACCAGATGGTCTTGATCTCGTAGTGATAGACATAGTCCACGAAGGCGCGTTCCGCTTGTTTGAGCCAGCGCGTGTTGATGCCTGAGGGTAATGGATCAAAGCGCGCGTGATCTGCCGGCGTGTTGTCTAAATCTTCCAGAGAGAAATGGCTGAGGCGTTGTGCCCTTGAGAAGTCAGGAGTTAAAGCCGTTGGTTGATCTAAGGCCAGCAGGTAACAACACCGCTCTTGGTAGAAGTTGCCGCTGGCGCGATCGGCGATGCGCAGCGAGCAAACAGCGAGCAAATAAGGAATGTAATACTTGGAAGCTGACGGTGTGCGATGCGCCGTTGCCGGCGCGCTATTTGTCCTAAGTCGAGATAGCGGAACGCGCAGAAACACCTCTGGCACTCCTGGCGGCAACTCGGGCCGGGTGACGAGCAAGTGTGCAGAGCGATTCGCTGGTCTGGGCGTGGGTTCTGCTTCGTCTGGCTCAAGCATCGCCACCTGTTCGCGGGTGAGTGGGCCGCGCAGAAAGCTCATCGCCCAGCGCGAATGGAAGAAGTGAGGATCGCCCTGGGCGCTGTGGAGCAAAAACACGCGCGGAGGAAGTGTGCTGAGAGGTGCTTCGAATTGCGCACGGACGAAGCCAATGCCAGCGCCCTCCAGCCCTTCCAAGGCGCGCTCGCGATCCCGGCTGGTGCGCAGCCGGCCAATGAACCATGTGCCGACATTGGATAGGCTTTTGTAGTCCAGGTCGGCTGGGTTTTGCGTGGCCAGAAAGATGCCCAAGCCGGCAGCGCGGCCCTGTTTGATCAGCGTCATCAGCGGGGATTTGGTCGGCGGGTTGCGCGGGAAAGGTGGCGCATAGCCGGACACTTCGTCAAAATAAACTAGGCAGCGCAGCACCGACGTGCCGCTTTGTGCTCGCATCCACAGCACGAGCTGCGAGAGCAGCAGGGTGACGAAGAACTGGCGCTCCGTCTCGCCGAGATGGGCTAAGTAGAAGATCGCAGCGCGCGTACGCAGCAGGCCAGATTGGAACTTAGGCTTAATCAATGCCCCAATGTCCAGCGCTGAGCCTGCCGTCCAGGCAGCAAAAGATGGCGAGGCGACTAAGTTATTGAGCGCCATGGCCAGCGCGAAGCGTTCGCTGCGTGGGTAAAACGCTTCCATGTCGAACGCCCCGATGCGCTGCACGGGCGGTTCCTGGATGGATCGGATGAGCAGGGGGAGGCTCAGTTCCTGGCCGGCGCGCCAGGCAGCCTCGAAGATGGTGGCCAACAGGATATGCTCACGGCTCGTTAGCGGATCGGCAGCGATGCCAGCTAGGCTGAGCAGTGCCTGCACGACCTGGGCGATGCGCTCGCGCAGCACCTCAGCGCTCTTCTCCCAGGTTGCGCTGGCCTCGGCCGGTGGCGCTAGGCTATGCAACACGTTCACAGGGATGCCGGCATCACTGCCAGGCGTATAGATGTCAATGCACGTGCGCTCGGCCAAGCGCGCCACGCGTTCCGTGCCGATGCCCCACTCTTGGAGACCAGCGCGCCATTTTTGTGCTGTCTCGCTGGCAAGTTGCTCCAGGCTCTGTCCTTGGCGGGCTGCTTCATCAGCATCTAACCAAGGGCGAAAGTCGTCCGGCGCTAAACGGGGGAAGGTCAAAGCGAGATTGGCAATGTCCCCTTTGGGATCAATGATGATGCAGGGGATGCCCTGCAAGAGCGCTTCTTCGAGCACTGTAATGCCTAATCCAGTCTTCCCCGTGCCGGTCATGCCCAGGCATACGGCGTGAGTGGTGAGTGTGCGCGTGCTCAGGAGCACAGGTGTGCTCGTGACGCTGCGCGTGTGAAGGTCATACTCCCGTCCTAGGTACAGCTTGCCTGGATGGTCGGTCATATGTGCTGGTGAATATACATCTTGATCGGCTGCGGGCACTTTGCACTTTGCATCGGAGGTGGCTTGACTTTGGAAATGGTGGAGGTGACCAATGGGTAAGATGTTTAATCTCTGGATTGACTTGTGTCTTTTCACGAATCACTCGCTGCGCCAGCCTGTCATGCTCAGGGACGCAGCGTCGCTGCAACCCCTAAGCGAGGCATCTCAACTCCTGCCCAACCAGCCCCCAAGGATTCATCCTTGTTGCTGCGCCGCGAAGCTGGTCATGCCATAGCAATTCGATCAGGAGCGAGTCTAGATGTTTCGCTGGCGCGTCGCATGACAGGGTCAGGCAGGGTAGTGGTGACCCTAGTGCGCTCAATACGCTAAGCATTACCTGCCTGCGCAATTCTTGGCTCGCTTCGCAGCGATGACATGAGCGATGTGCTTGCGGATGCTTTGCCCCTGGCTGTGAATGCCCCTGCACGATTTGGGTCGGCTACAATTCACTTAAATGCTGTCGTTCGCCGAGCTGCTTCGCCAGTTAGCTGAAGGAGCAGTCGGTCCATCTCTAGTCCTTCTGATTGTCTCAGCGGGTTTTGTCGTGCTGGTGCGCAACTGGCGTTTGGTTTTGCCGGTGATGGTGCTTCAATACGTCGCGGTTGGCCTATTGTTGGCGCGCCTCTTCGACCCGATAGCTGCGTTGTTCAAGCCAATGGCAGGTTCTATCACCCTCATTGTGCTTAGCTTGGCTGCTCAGCGCGCTGACGACGTGCGCGCCGAGCGCGGTGAGTCAGTAGCGCGTGAGCGCCTAGCGCGGCCAAACTGGCAACGTCTGCCTGCGCAATTGCTCCTGCGCGCGGTAACGATGGCGCTGGTGCTCACCGCTGCTTTCGGGGCTGCAGTGCGCTTTCCGCTGCCTGGCGGCACGCGCGAGCTAAACCTGGGCGCGTATATGCTGATTGGTTGCGGCCTGATACTGATGGCCACTGCATATGAATCGCTCAATGTCGGCACGGGGATCCTGATGCTTGTATCCGGGTTTGAGTTGGCCTATGTCCCTCTAGAGCCAAGCGTCGGGGTGAGCGCGCTGCTGGCCCTGACAACGCTGCTGATTGGGTTGGCGATCGCATATCTCATCCTGGCCGACGCAGACGCAGATATATCTCCTGATCCCCGTTCGCGCAGCGCTCCATGATCCCTGGCGCTCCCCTTGTTGTGCTCATTCCTTTGATGAGCGGTGCCGCGATTTTTGTGCTCAGGCGCTGGATAAGGGCTGAGGCTGTTGTCGCAGCATTGCTATGTCTGCTCATCAGCGCGCTGATCATTTTCGTGCCAACCACCCCTCTGCCCATTGTGCCCGGCGCAAATGTCGCAATTTCGCTGGACGCTCCGTTGGAGGTGCTGGGGCGGACATTGCGCGTGCAGCCCGAGAATCGTGCGCTGTTAGGGCTGTTGTTCATCGCTGCGGCGCTTCTCTTCCTTCTCTCTTGGCGCGTGCCTCAGGGAAGCCTCTTTGTGCCGCTTGGGTTAATGGCGCTTGCCGCGCTTGTCGCTGCGCTGCTGGTTAGCCCTTTTCTATACGCCGCTTTGGCGTTCGAAGCAGCGGCTGCTTTTGCTGTGTTGATGATCCAGGCAGAACGCGGCGGGGAGCGCTCAACCCTGGGAGCTTTGCGTTACCTGATCGCGGTGACATTGGCCATGCCCCTGCTTCTGCTCGCCGGGTGGGTGATTGATAGCGCGAGCGTGCCTAGCCCTGTGGACGCAGCGTCTGCAGAGTCCACATACGGCGCGGCTGCTATTCTGCTCCTTATCAGCTTCGGCTTATTGCTAGGCGCTATTCCGATTTTTACTTGGATACATCCGGTGGTCCACGATGCGCCGCCGCTGGTGGCTGCTTTCTTAACCGCGGTAGGCATAGGGGCGGCCAGCTTCTTGTTGATGAAGCTGTTACAGGCTTATCTATGGCTGCGCCTTATTCCGTTGTTCAGTCAGTCCCTCATTGCCGGTGGTCTGGTCATGATTGCTTTCGGTGGAGTGCTGGCTTGGGCGCAGGGGAGTTTCTCACGCTTGCTGGCCTGTGCTGTCTTCGTTGAAGTCGGCTGCTTGTTGCTCAACCTAGGAAGCGCCTCACAAGCCGGCGCCGAGGCAGTTGCTTTCTCGTTGCCCGCTCGCGCACTTGCGCTAGGTACGTTTGGGCTGGGCGTGTGGCGCCTGCGCGCAGCGCGCAACAGCGATGACTTTGTCGCTGTCCGTGGTTTGCGTGATGTGTGGGGAGGCTTGGCGTTGGGGATCGGCGGCTTGTCGCTGGCCGGTTTGCCCGGGACGCTGGGCTTTGTCTCGCGTTGGCTCACTATCCAGGCCTATGGCCTCAGCGATCCGGAGAGCTTAGCCCTGTTGAGTTTTGCCCAGATAAGTATCGGGGTCGGCCTTGTGCGCGGTTTAAGCGCGATGTTTCAACAGAGCGATCCCGAGCTTGTTGGGGATTTGTCGAGAAGCGAGACGCTTGATCTGGGCTGGGCAAATCGAATCCCTGTTTACCCCGCGCGCACGCCGGCGACTGCACCGACAGTGATCGGAATTGTCGGAATTGTGAATCCTCTGTCTGACGTGCTCAGCCGGCTGCGTCAGCAGCTTGATGAGCGTCTGCCTGTCGCCGCCGGTGCTGTGGCGCTGGTGGTGCTGGGCTTGTGGCCAGAGCCGCTGGCTTGGTTGGCCAAGGCCGCTGCACAGCATTTTCTCTTCTCGCCTTAAGCGGCCATGATGTGCGTTGCCAACAAAGGCGCATCTGTTGTGCACCCAGCGTGCTGCCCCTGTCTATGAGCAGTACAATGAAAGCGCAGTCAGCTACTTAGCTGGCTCGCATGAACGAAGTTCAACTATCAGGAGTAGCAAGACCTATGGCAGTGAAGACCCCAACCAAGACCACTGCTCCCGCAAAGAGTGATGGGAAAGCCAAGGCTACCCCGGCGAAGAAGCAGTGGGTTTTTCTGTTCAACGATGAGAAAGGCGTAAGCAAGGTGGCCAAGACTTGGCAAGAGCTGCGAGAGTTGCTCGGCGGTAAAGGTGCTGGCCTATTCGACATGACGCGGGCTGGACTGCCGGTGCCGCCTGGGTTCACCATCAGCACTGAGGTATGCACGGAATTCGTCAAGGCCGGCAACAAGATCCCCAAGGAGGCGTGGGAGCAAACGCTGGACGCGATGAAGGCGATCGAGAAGCAGACGGGCAAGAAATTCGGCGGCGGCGTGCCAGGCGTGCGCCCGCTGCTGGTCTCGGTCCGCTCCGGCGCGCGCGAGTCTATGCCAGGCATGATGGAGACGGTGCTGAACGTGGGATTGAACGATCGCACTGTTGAGGAAATGGCCGAGGTCACCAAGAACCCGCGCTTTGCCTGGGATAGCTACCGGCGCTTGCTGATGATGTTTGGCAGCACGGTGCTAGGCATCCCCGACGAGAAGTTCGACGAGCCGATGGAGCACCTAAAGCGCGAGAAGGGCTATACCAGCGATACCGACCTCACCACCGATGACCTGAAGGCGCTGGTGGACATCTTCAAGCGGGTGATTCGAGAGGAGACCGGTCGTGACTTCCCGCAAAACGTGTATGACCAGCTCAAGGAATGCGTGATGGCCGTGTTCCGCAGCGCCACCGGCCACAAAGCGCGCACCTATGCTAAACAGATGGGCTGGAAGAGCACACTGCCCACGGCGGTGAACGTAGTCACCATGATTTTCGGCAACATGGGGAACGACAGTGCGACCGGTGTGGCCTTCACCCGCAATCCATCCACCGGCGAGAAGAAGATCTTCGGCGAATATTTGGTGAACGCGCAGGGTGAAGACGTGGTGGCCGGCATCCGCACACCCAAGCCGATCGACGAGCTGGCCAAGGAGATGCCCAAGACCTACAAAGAGTTCGTGCGCATCGCCAACCTGCTGGAGAAGCATTACAAGAACATGCAGGATGTGGAGTTCACCATCGAGCAAGGCAAGCTCTACATGCTTCAGACCCGCAACGGCAAGCGCACCGCCAAGGCCGCCATCAAGATCGCTGTGGATATGGCCAAGGAGAAGCTGATTACAAAGGAAGAAGCGGTGAAGCGCGTGACGCCGGCGGATGTGGACTTCCTCCTGCATCCTCAGTTCGATGACCAGGCTGTGCAAGACGCCAAGCATGAAGGCCGGCTGCTGACCACCGGCGTCAATGCTTCGCCAGGCGCTGCTGTCGGCATGTTGGCTTTCGATGCTGACCTTGCCGAACAATGGGGCAAAGAGGGCAAGCCGGTGATCCTGATCCGGCCGGAGACCAAGCCCGACGATGTGCATGGCATGGTGGCGTCTAAGGGCATCCTCACTGCTCGAGGCGGCGCCACGTCGCACGCGGCGGTGGTCGCCCGCCAGTTCGGCATCCCGGCGGTGTGCGGCGCGGATTCACTGCAGATCAACCTGGCCGAGCGCGTCGTCACCAGCAACGGCCATGTGCTGCGCGAGGGCGACTGGGTCTCGATTGACGGTGGGCGCGGCGAAGCGTATGTCGGTCAGTTGCCGATGGTGCATCCTTCGTTCGAGGAGCAGGAAGACCTGGTGACGCTGCTCAAGTGGGCCGATGAGATCAGCGCGCGCAACAGCCGCGTGGGCGAGGATGGCAAGCCGCGCCGTGGGTTGCAGGTATGGGCCAACGCCGATTACCCGAAGGACGCCGAGCGGGCGCGCGCTTACGGTGCGCGCGGCATCGGCCTCTGCCGCACCGAGCACATGTTCTTCGAGACCGATCGCTTGCCCATCGTCCAGCGCATGATCCTGGCCAATTCGGATGAAGAGCGCCAGCGCGCCCTGGACGAGCTATTGCCCTTCCAGCGCGAGGACTTCGCCGGCATCTTTCGCGTCATGACCGGCCTGCCGGTCATCATCCGACTGATTGACCCGCCGCTGCACGAGTTCCTCCCATCGCGTGAAGATCTGCTGCGCGACGTGGTGCGCTACGAGACCAAGCGCCAATACGAGGCCCTGAGCGAGGAAGAGCAAACCGATTACCAGCGCAAGCAAAGTTTGCTCCAGGCGGTGAACGCGATGCATGAGCAAAACCCGATGATGGGCCTGCGCGGCATCCGCCTGGGGATTATGATCCCCGGTCTGATCGCCATGCAGGTGCGCGCCATCTTCGAGGCTGCCTGTATGGTGAAGAAGGAAGGCTATGAGCCGGTGCCGGAGGTGATGATCCCGCTCACCGGCCATGTGAACGAGCTAAAGCGCGTGCAGCCAGAGCTGGAGAAGGTGGCCCACGAAGTAATGGCTGAGCACGGGGTCAAGGTGAAGTACAAGTTCGGCACCATGATCGAGATCCCGCGCGCGGCCTTGACCGCTGATGAGGTGGCGACGATGGCCGAGTTCTTCTCCTTCGGCACGAACGACCTCACCCAAATGACCTATGGCTATTCGCGCGACGACGCCGAGCGCAGCTTCCTGCTCAAGTATGTGGAAGAGGGCATCCTGCCCGATAACCCCTTCCAGACGCTCGATCGGGAAGGCGTGGGCCAGCTCATCAAGATGGCGGTTCAGAAGGGGCGTGCGACGCGGCCAACGCTCGAAGTGGGGATCTGCGGCGAGCACGGCGGCGACCCGCGCTCGGTGGCCTTCTGCTACGAGGCCGGTTTGAACTATGTGAGCTGCTCGCCGTTCCGCGTGCCGATCGCGCGGCTGGCGGCCGCGCATGCGGCGTTGGCGCATTAGCCAACCTTTGGCGTTCCCAAGGCCGAGCGAGTCTCGCTCGGCCTTTCTTTTTCGGCCAACGTGCGGATGGCCAATCGCGCGGCTGCCAGGTCCCAGAGCGCGTGGCCGACGCTCTTGAAGATCACCGGCCGGCCAGGCGTGGGCTTGGCCCCTGCGAGCACAGCGGAGAGCGGCGTGACCTGTGACCAGTCCACGCCGGCCTGGATCAGGTCGCCCGCTTCGCGCTGCGCGCCTTCGAGCGTATCCACGAAGAGGCTGGCGCGGCGCACCAAGTCAGCCGGCAGCTCGGCCATCTGAGGCGTGTAAGCGCCCACGGCAGCGATGAACACGTCGTCGTGAACGCGGTCGTCGAACAGCGGCTGTCGGCTGGTGGTGGCAGTGATGATCAAGCCACAGGCCGGCAGGATGTCTGCTGCCGTGCCGACCGCTTGCGCGTTCACCCCTTGCTGACGTGCGGCGTGTGCCAGCGCCTCGGCGCTGTCGAACGTCCGTGCGCAGATGAACACATCGCACCGGGGCAGCCATTGGGTAAAGGCTTCCAGGTGGGCTTTGCCCTGCACACCGGCACCCATGATCAATAGTGGGCCGCGCTGCGCTTGGGGGCTGGCCAAGCGCTGCGCAGCGAGCAGCGAGAGCGCCGCTGTGCGCCGCGCAGTGACTGCCTGCCCGTCCAGCAGCGCCAGCCGCTGACCGGTGCGGGCATCCATGACGATCACTTCGCCTTGAACGCTGGGCAGGCCGCGCGCTCGGTTGTGCGGATGGACGGTGACCAGCTTGGTGATGGCCAATGTGCCGTCGGTCGCCGGCATGGCCAGCAACGCGCCATCGGCGCTGAGCGGCATGATCAAGCGCGGCGGCGCAACCGCTTGTGCATCGCGGATCACGCTGCTTAGCTCGTTGGCCAGTTCTACATAGGGGAGCAGCGCCTGCGTCGCGTCCCAGTCGGCAATGTGCATTGCGCGCATTCTACGCACAGATGGCACCCTGGGAGCGTTCATGCAAGGGTCAGAACCTGGGTGGGCGACGGCACTGCCGTCGCCCACCCTCTATAAGAAGTAAGAAGATTGACCGTAGCCAGTGAGTAGCGCGCACGCGGTTGTCTCTTTTGGTGAACGCAGTCGGCGCCTTTGCGCTATAAGAGGGCGGCATCTGCCGGATTCGCTAGAATCTTAGGCATGGCATCGCCCATTTCGCCCGAACTGCTGGAGATTTTGCGCTGTCCTTACTGCGTGAGCACTGCCACACGCCAGCCCGGCGAGGATCCAGGCCGGCTGATCCTCTACAAAGACTGCTGGCTGATCGAGCCGGTCTATGGCCGTAAATACCCGATCAAAGATGGCATCCCGATCATGCTGATCGAGGAAGGCGAGAAGTGGATGCACGTTAAGCCAGAAGACCTGCCGATCCCGCCGCCGCCAGATTAGCACGCTTCCTCGCCCTTCATGCGCTTGCTTAAGGCCCTCACCGTCCTGCTGGCCGTCGGCGGCGTGATCGCGCTGATCGTCGCTGCGCGGGCCACCCCTCGCCCGTTGATGCGCATCGCGGCCATCCAGCCGGCGATGAACTTTGGCTACGTGCGCGTGCAGGGCACGGTGATGGCCTTCCCTTCTTTCTCAGCCCGCGACCGCTATCTGAGCTTTCAAATCTGGGACGGCAGCGGGGAGCTGCGCGTGACGGCCTATCGGGCGGTGGTGGATGCGCTGCTGTCCGGCGAGCGCATCCCGCTGCCCGGGGATCGCGTGAGCGTTGAGGGCACCCTGCGCATCCGCGATGACGAACCTTCGCTCATCCTGAACGCTGCTGACGGCTTGCTGATTGAGACGCCAGCAGCGACAAGCGTTCAGCTTTCAGCGCTTGGGGATGTTGCGCTGGGCGAGCGGGTCGAGGTCACCGCCCAGGTGCGCCGCGCGCGGCCCATTGGCCCGGCGTTGTCGGTGATCACGCTGCGCCACGGCGATGCGACTGCTGATGCGCTGATTTCGCGGGCGTTGCCGGCGCTGGCGACGCTGTCGGTTCCGGAAGCTGGCGATTGGGTCACCGTTGCCGGCGCAGTCGGCGAATATCGCGGCAATAAACAGGTGCTGGTCACGGCGGTGCGCCCTGCGGCTGCGCTCGATACACCACGTTGGCCAATCGCCGAGTTGAACAGCGACTTGGTCGGGCGCTGGGTCGGCATCGAAGGACAGGTGACCGATCTACGGCCATTCCGAGCGGGCATGCGCGCCGACGTGACCGATGATTCCGGGGGCAGCATCACCGTCGTGATGTTTGATGAGATTTGGAACGGGCTGCCGTTCTCGATGACGCTGGACATCGCGGATCGCCTTGCGGTGGCCGGCGAGGTGAGCGAATATCGGGGGCGGGTCGAGTTGATCCCGCAGTTGCCAGCGGACGTGCGATTGCTGGCTGCACCGTGATTCTTTTGTTATTCCACGAGGAGGGCGACGGCGAAGACTTGCGCTTGAACCGCGTGTCCCTCCGCGTAGATCTTGAGCGATTCAATGGTGCGGACATTTGGGAGGTAAGGCAGCAGGTTGTCCGTCTCCCAGCGGACGCGCTGGCCGAGTGGCACCTTAACATGCTTGCGCTGGGGATTGGCCAACATAGTGTCGGGTAATAGCGCCGCGCCAGCGGACATCTGCGGCGTGCCGACTGCGTAGAAGCCCTGAATCCACTCGCGGCTGTTCTCTTGGTCGTCGCGCCAGGTGATGGCGACCAGCAGAGGGCATTCGCTGCCGAGGCTGGCGCACACCGGCAACTCCTGGAGGAGTATGGCGAACTCTATCACCAGCCGCACATCGCGCGCGCCATCCACCCGCGCGTCCAGCACTTGGGCAATGCCCGTGCGTCCCCAACCGAGGTTTGTCCCTAGGCGTTCAAGCAACAAGGCGCTTCCTGCGGGTTGTTCTGTGACGCGGACGACGCCAGGCGTGGCGTCTGGCTGACCGGTGCGTGTTTCAATGGTCCAAGCCGGCTGTAGAGGCGAAGTGAACTGGCCGTTGCGCACCAGGCTGCGCGGCGGGGGCAGAGCGCCGGCCAGGCTAGAGCGCGTGGCTATCGTGCGCTGGCCGGCGTTCAAGTTCACTGCCAGGTCATTGTCGCGGTTCACCACCGTTGCGCTTCCCGCTACAACGTGGACCCGCAGTGACTCACCGTTGACCTCTGCGACGTAAATGCCCGGTGTCCTGGTCTGCGCGGTCGCGTAATCACCTGCCAATTGCAAGGTGAACCGACGGTTGGCCTGTGGGATCGTGATTTGGGCGCGCCCCTCGCTGAGATAGAGCGTGTATTCATCTTGCGCTGTGCTGGCGGGGAAGCGCGGCAGGCGCGCGCGCGCGATCCGCAGACGCGCATTCGCGTGGAGCTGCGCGGTGAGCAGCGCCTGCGGCGGATCAGTGCGCGGGTCGAATACAGTCAACAGACCGGCTGAATCGGTGCTAAGGGCGATGAGGCTGCCCTCGCTCACGTCATAACCCTCGAGCGAGACCACACTGGGCGGATCGCGGTCGCTCTGATCGGGCCGCCAAACGCCCATCTGGCCCGCTTGGAGCTGAACATTAATGCCGGCCTCGATCATGGCAGAGTTATAAAAGGCCAGCCCGGCCATCGGCACGCCTATCGTCAGCGCACAGCAGGTCAGCAGGGCGGCGGATAGCACAGCCCAGGCGATCCGTTCGGGAGAGCGGCTCACTGTCTGTCTATGCCCAGGTCTTGCGCATGCTCCAGCGCCACAGCGAGGGCCGATTGGAATCGGTGCGTTCGATGCGCTCAGCTGCTGCGCGGCTTCGTTGATGCGCGATCAGGGTCGCCGCGATGGATGCCACGTCGCTGTGGATTGGGGATTGCTCCTCAATTTCAAAGCGATCTTCCACAAAGCGAGTGTCGAACTGGCCGGCTTGGAAGCGCGTGGAGCGGAAGAGCTGTTGATGAAACGGCACGTTGGTCTTCACACCGACGATGCGGATCTCGTTGAGCGCGCGCTTCATGCGCAAGATGGCTTCGGCGCGCGTGTCGCCCCAGCAGATCAGCTTGGCGATCATCGAGTCGTAGTAAGGGGTGATCTCGTAGCCTTCATACACGCCGCTCTCCACGCGCACGCCAGGACCGGTTGGGAAGTTCAGACGTTTGATCACGCCGGTGCTGGGCATGAAGTTGGCGAAGGGATCCTCGGCGTTAATGCGGCATTCGATGGCCCAGCCGTTCATCTCGATGTCCTCTTGCTTGTAGCGCAGCGGCCGGCCGCGCGCGATGCGGATCTGCTCCTTTACGATGTCCACGCCGGTGACCCGCTCGGTGATCGGGTGCTCGACTTGCAGGCGGGTGTTCATCTCCATGAAGTAGAAGTTGCCTTGCTTATCGAGCAAGCATTCGATCGTGCCGGCGTTGACGTAGTTCACAGCCTGGGCGGCGCGCACGGCCATTTCGCCCATTTTGGCCCGCAGCTCCGGCGTGAGCGCCGGCGAGGGGCATTCCTCGACGAGCTTTTGCCGCCGCCGTTGCAGGCTGCATTCGCGTTCGCCGAGGTGAATGATGTTGCCGTAGTGGTCGCCGAGCAGTTGAAACTCGATATGGCGCGCGCCTTCCACCAGCTTCTCCAGATAGACTGCGCCGTCGCCGAACGCGGACTCGGCCTCGCGGCGGGCGCTGGCCAGCAGCGCCGGCATCTCCTCTAAGCTGCGCACCTCGCGCTGGCCCTTACCGCCGCCGCCGGCGCTGGCCTTGATCAACAGCGGGAAGCCGATCTTGGGGGCGATGTTCAGCAGCTCCTCGTCGCTGAGGTCGGCTTCGCCCTCCGTGCCGGGGATGACGGCCACGCCGGCGCGCTGGACGGTGGCACGGGCGACGGCTTTATCGCCCATCTTGGCGATCGCGCTGGGCGAGGGGCCGATGAACACGATCCCCTCGTCGGCACAGGCCTGGGCAAAGTCCTCACGCTCGGCCAGGAAGCCATAGCCGGGGTGGATCGCGTCGGCCTCGGCTTTCTTGGCCACCTCCAGGATTTTGTCTATCCGCAAGTAGGAATCGCGGGCCGGCGGCGGGCCGATGTGATAGGCTTCGTCCGCGAAGCGCACGTGCAGGGCGTTGCGGTCCACGTCGGAATAGACGGCGACGGTGCGGATGCCCAGTTCGTGGCATGCGCGGATGATGCGCACGGCGATCTCGCCGCGGTTGGCAATCAGGATCTTCTTGAACATCGCTCGTCTATGCTAACACCACTCTCCTTCCTGCGGGTGGGTGCATGCACCCATCCGAGCAGCCTTCCACACAGGCGATGCTGCCAGCGAGGGGTGAAACCCATATAGAGGGTAGGCGACGGCACTGCCGTCGCCCACCCAGCGTTATGAATGCCTCCCCTGTGGGGTTGTCCTGAGTGAGGGTCGCTCAGTGGGTATAAAAAACCCCGGCGTTGATCACCGGGGGTGTGTCTTGGCCTCGCACGCTACGGATGATTGACTAGGGAATCTGCTCGGTGGTCACCTTGCACTGTTTGCCGCCGGCGATGGCGTTGGCCTCGCGCACGAAATTATCCCCTGAGCTATACCCCCTAAGCACTTTGCGCACCGTGCCGTTGGGCGCGATCAGCACCACGTGGGGCACGCCGTTCACGCGATACGCTCTGGCGATGGCATCGCTGTGGTTGCGGATAACCGGGAAGGTAATCCCATGCCGGCTGGCGTAGCCCAGCGCGTCACTGTCTGAATCGTCGTAGATGTTAACGACCATGAAGAGGACGCCCTTGTTGCGCACCTCTTGGTGGGCTTTGACCAGCGCCGGTGCTTGCTCGTTACAGTATCCACACCAACTGGCTGCGAATTGAAGCACGACGCCACAGCCCTTGAGTTTGCTCAGCCAAATCTCACGCCCGGCCAAGTCCAGCACGTGGAAGTCGGGCGCGGTGCCGCGGACGGCACTGGCCGGCGCAACGGATAAACTGAGCACTACGCTCACGCACGCAATGAGTGAGACAAAACGAATCTTCTTCATGTTTTTATCCCTCGCTGTTCAAACACTGTGGAAGCCAAGACTGATGCGAGTATAAAGCCAGCCTTTTGTTTTGGCAAATAGGCGTACGTGCGTGGCGGCAAGAACGCGGCAAGGATGCGCTTGGCGTGGGATATGCTTACCCTATGCGCGTAAGCCGCAAGCAGTTTGAGCAATGGGTGTGGGAGGCAGTGGCGGAGTTGCCGGAGTCGCTCCGCGCGCGGATCACCAATCTCGCAATCGAGGTGAAGGCGCTGCCCTCGCCGGATGATCTGGCGTATGCTGGCGTAGAAGATCCGATGGATTTGCTTGGCCTCTATCGCGGCATCCCACTGACCGAACGCACGACGCACTACGACCTGGTGACGCCCGATCTGATCACGATTTATCAGCGGCCGCACGAGGCAATGTGCGAGACGCTGGACGAGCTGCGCGCGGAGGTGCGCCGCACCGTCCGCCATGAGATTGCGCACTACTTCGGCATATCGGATGAGCGGCTGGATGAGCTGGATGCTTATTGATTAGGAGCTCTCCGCTGCGCATATAATCGAATTAACCATCATCCCTTCTCGGTTGGCGAGTCTGTGCTCACTCTCCGCAGGCTGACAGCAGGTGCACGAGACAGCGAGGACGCGCGGTTCAGCAATGACGGTCACTACGCAGCCGGTTCGCATCTCTCTGCTGGGCGAGGTTCGATTAGAGGTAGATAATCGTATCGTTCCCCTGCCCCGGCGAGAAGGGCTGCTGCGCCTGTTCGTGCGGCTGGTGCTCGCGCGGGGACAGCCACAGCGCCGCAGGGCGCTGGCCTTCTCGCTCTGGCCCGACGTGCCCGAAGCCGACGCGCTGGCCAACCTGCGCCGGCATCTTCACCTGCTGCGCAGCGCGCTCCCACCAACCGCCCGATCCTTCCTCACCATCTCACCCCAGGCCGTCACGTGGGCGGACTCGCTTACCTATTGGCTGGACGTGCGCGCCTTCACCGGCGACAGCGACCACGTGGATGAGCTGGAGGCCATCGTCGGCCTCTACGGCGGCGACCTGGCCGCGGGGATATACACCGATGAGGTCATCATGGCCCAGCGCGAGGCGCTGCGCAGCCGCTATCTGGCGCTGCTCAAGAAGCTGGTTCAGCTCTGCCAGGCGCAAGGGCAGCCTAAGCGTGGGCTGCACTGGGCGCGCCGGCTGACCGAGCAAGACCCCTGGGACGAAGAGGCAGTGCGCCTGCAGATGACGCTGGAAGCATCGCTGGGCGATCGCACCGCCGCGATCAAAACCTATCAACGGCTGGCGGACTCGCTGGCCCGCGAGCTGCGGGCGCAGCCGATGCCAGAGACGATGGCGCTTTACAGCGCCATCCTGAACCGCCGCCCATTACAACCAGCGCCCGCGCCCGCCGATTTACACTTCGTCGGCCGCGCGCGCGAGCTGGCCCAACTGAGCGCCTGGCTGGCCGACTTGCAGGACGGCCACGGCAGGATCGCGTTCATCATCGGCGAGGCCGGCGTGGGCAAGACCACGCTGCTGCGCGAGGCGCTGCGGCGCTTTATGGCTGCTGCCGGCGAATCAGCGCCGCGCCTGTTCTGGGGACATTGCCCGCCGCCGGCGCGCAGCGCGCTGCCGCTGGCCTATGCGCCTTGGCGCCAAGTGTTCACCATCGCCGCGCCCCTGCTCGCCCGCAGCACAGACCTGTGGCTCAGCCGGCTGCTGCCACTCCTCCCCGACCTCCGCGCGTTGTGTCCGGGGCTGCTGCCCCCTGCTGAGCCAGACGCCGCGGGGCTTCGCGCTGCTATCCGCCAGGCGCTGATCTATTTGACCATTGACCGGCCGCTGATCTTGGCACTTGAAGACGTCCACTGGGCCGATGCCGAGTCGTTGGCCGTGCTGGCCGAGTTGGTTGAGGTCTTTCAGAACGCGCCGTTGCTGATCCTGGCCACCCAACGCGCTGGCGAAGCGCCGGCTGCCCTACAGGACTTGCGGTGCGAGCTTCACCGCCGCCGCTGTGGAGAGGAGATGCTGCTGTCGGCCTTCAGCGAAGAAGAGACGTGCCTCTACATTGAGAAAGCACTTGAGGACCGCGCGCTCAGCCCGGCGCTCTGCGCCGAGATCAGCCATTACGCGCGCGGGCTGCCCCTGCTGCTGCGCGAGGCGACCGAGAGCCTGAAAGACGCCCATCAGGGCGCGCCGGCGACCTTGCGCGAGGCGATCGCGCTGCGCCTGAACCGCCTGAGCGGTCAGGCGCGCGCGGCGCTGGAAGCCGCAGCGGTGTTGGGCTTCTCCTTCTCCGCTCAGACCCTGGAGGCCATGTTGGGCTGGCCGCAGGCGGATGTCGTCGCCGCGATGGATGACCTGCGCGTGCGGAGATTGATCGCAATGGCGCCGCCGCCAGCGCTGGACGACTACGCCTTCTCACATCAGCTCATCCATCAGGTCGTCCTCGATCTGCTGCCCGCCGAGCGGACAATGCACCTGCACGCGCGCGCCGCGCACGCGCTGGAGCAGGCCGGCGACGACCGACCGGAGCGAGCACCAGCCATCGCTGCGCACTACGAAGCTGCGCAGCGCCCCCTTCCCGCCGCGCGCTTCTGGTTAAGCCATGCACAGGCGCTGATCGAGCTGGGCAGCTTTGCCCAGGCTGATGAAGCGATCAGGCGCGCGCTGGCGTTGACGGAAAGCGCAGAGGATGAGCCGCAGCGCTGCGCGCTGCGAGGCCAAGCGCTCATCCAGCAGGGCTTGATCGCCCATTATCGCGGTCAGACGCGCGAGGCGCTGGCCCAATTGGACGCAGCGCTGACCGCCTGCCGCGAATTTCCCCCGCTCTACGTCGAAGCCCTGACCAGAAAGGCACATGTCCTGTTTATCTGCGATCGCTATGCGGAGGCGCACCAGGCCGCCAGCCAGTCGCTGGCGATTGCGCAGGCGTTGGGCGACCAACAGGCCACGGCAAACGCCCTGAACATCCGCGGGGTCGTCGGCCTGCTGATGGGCTACGTGGACGTCGCCATCAAGGACCTGCGCGCATCGCTGGCTGCCGAGACGGGGCTGGCGTCGCCCCGCACCGCCCACAGCCTGAACTATCTGGGCACCGCGCTGGTCTTCGTCCAGGACTACCCCCAGGCGCAACAGGCGCTCGCGCAAGCAGCCGCCCTCGCCCGGCAGGGCGGCATCCGCCGGCTGGAGGGCGCTGCGCTGACCATGCTGGGTCAGATCGCGCTCAACCAGGGCCGTTACAGCGAAGCCATTCGCCTTTACTCCGAGGCCATCCAGGCCTCCGAGGCGATCCATCTGCCGGGGCTATGGAGCAAGCTGGCCGGCCGCGGCCTGGCGCTGTTGCGCATGGGTCGCCTGGCCGAGGCACGCGGCGACTTCGCGCGCGGCCTGGAGATCGCCCGGCAGATCGAGAGCATCTATGCCGACCTGCTGATGCGCACCTACCTGGCGCTGGCCGACCTGGCCGCGGGGCGCGCGCCGCGGGATTCGCTCGCCCATCTGGAGGCCGAAGCCAGCGCGCATGGCATCCACGCCGTCGCGCTGACCGCCGGCCTGGGCCGCGCCAGCCTAGGTCGGCTGTTGGGGGCGCACGAGATGGCGCTGGCCGCCTGCCAACGCGCCCTTCACGCTGCCGAAGCCAGCGGCGTGCCGCAGTTCGCCCAGCATGCTGAGTTGGAGGCAGCGTTAATCCAGGCGATGACCGGCGCGCTCGACCCAGCCAGGCTCGAAGCGCTGACCCAGGCCGCGCATGCCGCCGGCGAGCTGCCCCAACAGGCACGGGCTGCGTTGGCGTTGTCGCTTCACCTGGAGCAGCGCAGCGACCTCACCGGCGCGCTGGATGCTGCCCAGCGCGCCCTGGCCCTGGCGCGGGCCTGCCCCGACCTCCCCCTGCTCGGCGAGTGCCTAATCGCCCTGCGGCGCCTGCATGAGGCGCTGGGGCGGGTGAGCGACGCCGAGACCTGCCGTGCCGAGCTGTGCGACCTGGCCGCGCAAGCATACGCCCCGCTCGCCCTGGCGCTTGCCCCTGACCCGACGCTGCGCCGGCTGTTGTGGGCAGCAATCTAAACGCTAGGCGGATGAACCGGCGTGAGAAATAGCAGCGCGCAGAGGTAGGTTGCGAAGC
>JAGHYX010000122.1 GCA_017743375.1 Chloroflexota bacterium | reverse complement strand
TTCCTGGAAGATGCGCGCTTCTTGTTGGCTCAGTTAGAGCAACGGTTGGGAGAAGATGACCGTTCACCTCACGCCTGAACAGTTGCGCCTGGTGTGGCACATCCTGCGTCGGCATGCCCCGCACGCACAGGTCTTCGTCTTCGGCTCGCGCGCCGGCCGCCGGCCTAAACCGCACGCCGACCTGGACCTGCTCCTGCGCGCTGAAGGCCCGATAGACCCTTATCGCTTTGCTGAGCTGTGTCTGGATTTCGAGGACTCCGATCTTCCCTTCCGGGTGGACGTGCTGGACTACTACCGCACGGATCCAGACTTCCTGGCCCGAATAGCCTCCGACTGCGTTCCACTCCCTGATGAGCAATGAACCGATTCACAACCCTGACCAGCAAGATCGTCCCGCTGCCCATCGAGAACATTGACACCGATCAGATCATCCCGGCCCGCTTTCTGAAGGTGACCGACAAGCAAGGGCTGGGGGAGTGCCTGTTCTACGACTGGCGCTACGGCGCCGATGGCTCGCCGAATCCGGAGTTTGTGCTCAACCGGCCGGAGATGAAAGGCCGGCAGGTGCTGCTGGTCGGCGACAACTTTGGGTGCGGATCATCCCGCGAGCACGCGCCCTGGGCGCTCGTCGGCTATGGCTTCCGCGCGGTGATCAGCACCTCGTTCGCCGACATCTTCCGCAACAACGCGCTCAAGAATGGCCTGCTGCCGGTGGTCGTGGATAAGGCGACGCACACTGGCCTCTTCCAGGCCCTCCAGGCGCAGCCGGAGATCGAAGTGCATATTGACTTGGCCGCGCAAACCCTGGCCCTCCCCGATGGTCGAGTGGTCCACTTCCCGATTGACCCCTTCAGCAAGGCCTGCTTGCTCAACGGCGTGGATGAGATCGGTTACCTGCTGGGGATGATGGACGCGATCAACGCCTACGAGGCCGCCCACCAAAAGTAGGCCCGCTGGTGCGACAATGCGGGCCGATGGGCACGCTCAATAAAGACCTGCTGGCCAGCACGACGCGGGCGGCGCTCAACCGCGCCAGCGACATCATGCGCCAGTTCGGTAAGTCGTTGCTCATGCCCGAGATGTTGCTGCTGGCCCTGCTGCGGATGCCTGAGTCCACTGCGCATCGCGCGATCGCTCACCTGGCCGGCGATCGCGGCTTCAGCCTGGTTGAGCTAGAACGCGAGGCCGAAGCCCAAATGCGCGCGCGCGAAGGCCGCTCGGCCAAGTTCGATTACATCACCGATCACAACACCCCCGTCACGCTCAGCGACGAGACGCTGATTGCGCTGGACGAGGCGCGCGCCATCGCGCTGGCCAACGGCGAGATCTACATCGCCACCGAACATCTGCTCAGCGCGCTGGCGCAGCCCGGCATCAGCACCGCCGGCATGCTCCAGCGCAGGGGGATCACCCCCGCCGCGCTGGCCGCGCTAATGCACGAAGGGATCGTCAGCAAGCGCACGACGACCATAGATTGGGTGGCTGAGGCCAAACATGGCCGGCTGGGGCCGCTCTTCTTCCGTGAGAAGCTGCTTCAGACGCTGCTGAGCGTGCTCTCGTTGGCCAAAGGGCGCAGCGTCTTCCTGGTTGGCCAGCCCGGCAGTGGCCGGCGCAGCCTGGCCCAGTCGCTGGCCTTCTTGATCGCCGAGGGCAAAGGCCCGCGCGGCATCCAGCGCCTGATCGAGGTGAGCGAGTCGGCCTGGTTGGACAACCCCGGCTTGGCCATGCAGATCGCGCTGCGCCAGGCGGAGGGTGGCGCGCTGCTCATCCCGAACATCCAGCGCTTCTTCGGGCGCGCCGAGAGCAGTGCGCATGCGAGCGCGATGAAGGATTTGCACAAGGCGATCATCGAGGATGCATGCGCGGTGATCGGGACGGTCAGCGATGCGGAGTACAACGAGCGCATTCGCCCACATACTGCGCTGATCGCCCACGCACAGCGGCTGGACGTGCCGCCCGCGACCGTCGAAGAGTGCGTTGACATGCTTGCGTTGCACAAGCCGGCGTTTGAGCGCGATTACGGTTTGACCATTAGCGACGAGGCGATCCGCACGGCGACGGCGCTGGCCGCGCGCTACGTCGGCCAGCGCCCGCTGCCCGGCTCGGCTGTGCACGTGTTGCATCGCGCCTGTGCCGTGGCGCGGACGGCGGCGGGCGGCGCGCCGGTTGTTGACGGCGAGGACGTGACCTATGCCGTCAGCCTGATGACCGGCATCCCTGTGAACAAGCTGAGCGCGGACGAGCGCGCCAAATACGCCCAGATGGCGCAGGCGCTCCAGCAGCGCGTGATCGGCCAAGATGAAGCTGTGCTCGCCGTCAGCCGCGCCGTCAAGCGCGCCCGCGTCGGGTTGAAAGACCCCAAGCGGCCGATTGGCTCGTTCCTCTTCCTCGGCCCGAGCGGGGTGGGCAAGACCGAGCTGGCCAAGGCGCTGGCCGAGTTTTTGTTCGGCGATGAGGATGCCCTGGTCGCGCTGGACATGACCGAGTATCAAAAGGACGACGCGATCAATCGCCTGATCGGCTCCCCGCCGGGCTACGTGGGCTATGAGAGCGGCGGCCAGCTCACCGAGCGCATCCTTAAATCGCCGTATGCCGTTGTGCTCTTCGACGAGGTGGAGAAGGCGCACCCGCGCATCTTGGATGTCCTGCTTCAGGTGATGGAGGAAGGCCGGCTGACGGACGGCCAGGGGCGCGTTGCCAACTTTGCCGAGACGGTCATCATCCTCACCAGCAACTTGGGCGCGGCCTATCTGAGCGACCCAACGCTGGGCGAACGGGCGCGCGAGCTGGCGCTGGCCGAGGTGCGCGCCTTCTTCCGCCCCGAGTTCCTGAACCGGTTAGATGAGATCGTGATCTTCAAGCTGCTCGCGCCGGAGACGATGGCGAAGATCCTCGACCTGTTGATCGCGCGCGAGGTCAAATTGGCCGCGTCGCAGGGGATCGCGCTGGAGGTGACACCCGCGGCGCGCGCCTGGCTGCTGGCCCAAAACCGCGAGCCAGGCATGGGGGCGCGGCCGTTGCGGCGCATCCTCCAACGCCACGTGCGCGACGCGCTGGCTGACTATTTGCTCACCCTGTCTGCCCCGCCGGCGCGGGTGACGGTGGATGTGGCGGGGCATCCCCCTGCGCTGGTGTATCGCGCGTAGCGCTGGCCGGTGGCGATTCCTCGCCCCACACCTCCGAGAACATCAGCGAGACGATGTCGCGCGCGAAGGCCATCAGGTCGGCGCCGGCGGCTCGACCCTGCGCCGAGTTCAGCGCGTAGTTCAGCGCAGCCATGTCGGCGAAGTAGATGTCGTGAATCAGGTAGTACGGGGCTGGGCCGCGCGGCGCGCCGAGCGCTCGCGAAACCGAGGTGCGGATGACGTTGGGCATGGCCGCGATCAGCGGCACGTGGCGGTTGGCGAAGTGTTGCTCGAACGCCTCCACATCCGCCGGCTGGCGGAAGAAGATCGTCAGCTTCACCATGGACAGGCTAAGTGTAACCGGCTCCGTGCGTGTCCTTGGCTCGCGGGAGTGGTCCAAGAGAAGATATTAATTTCCGGATGTGCATGTGCCCATTCCCGAATCACTCACTGCGCTAGCCTGTCATGCTGAGCGGCAGCGAAGCATCTAAAATCCCGCCCAACCAGCCCCCATGGATTCACATGTCGCTGTGCCGCGAAACAAAGGCTGCGCAGCCTTGGTGACCCCGCAGCGGCTCGCCCAAGCGCGAGTTTAGATTCTTCGCTCTCGCTCAGAATGACAGGGTGAGGCAGGGTATTGGTGACCCTGGTGCGCTCAACACGCCAAGCATCACCGACCTGCGCGATGCTTCGCAACGAGGACGTGAGCGATGCGCTTGCGAATGACCGACACGTGTGCCCAACGACGCAGCCTTTCATTCCGAATCGGACCATGGCTCGCAAGCGCAGTTTAGGGAGCGACAGGTATCGGCATTTAAGCAGGTTAACGGCGCACGATAAACGTCGGCAAATGCCGTGATTGCCGGCTTGTATTGCGCTGTGCCCCGCGCCAATCTTATAAAGGGAGGCATAGGCGGGCATCACTCACCGCCGTATATCGAATGTGAGGTGAATCTGTCAGATGAATAGACGTCAAGTCATCGCTTCGTTCGTGTCGTGTGCAGTGGCCTTGGCCGCCGTGGGCGCTTCCGGCCCGCGCGCAGCCAGCGCCCAAGCCAACGTGGTCAACGTGTACTCCGCGCGCCACTATGGTGCTCTGGAGAAGGTGTTCGCTGAGTTCGAGCGCGAGACCGGCATCCGCGTGCGCCTGTCCAACGCTTCTTCTCAGGCGCTGTTGGAACGGCTGCGTGCCGAAGGGAAGGCGACGCCAGCCGACCTCTTCTTCGTGATTGACGCCGGCACGCTCCAGCTCGCCGCCGAGGAGGGGTTGCTCCAGCCGGTGGACTCACAGGTGCTCAGGACGGTCATCCCGCCTGAATTGCGCGACCCGCAGAACCGCTGGTTTGCGCTCACCCAGCGCGTGCGCACCATCGTCTATAACAGCAACAAGGTTAAGCCCAGCGAACTCTCGACCTATGAGGCGCTGGCCGACCGCAAGTGGCGAGGCCGGCTGTGCATGCGCCCCGCCACGCACATCTACACCATCTCGCTCGTGGCCGGCCTAATCGCTAACCTGGGCGAGAAGCGCGCCGAGCAGGTGGTGCGCGGTTGGGTGGCCAACCGCCCGACGTTCATTGACAGCGACTCGCGCATCCTAGAGAACATCGCTGCCGGAAAGTGCGATGTGGCCATTACGAACCACTATTACGTGGGCAACGCACTGAAAAAGGACCCGAACTTCCCGGTCAAGGTGTTCTGGGCCAATCAGAACGCCCAGGGCGCGCATGTGAACATCTCCGGCGCGGGCGTGACGGCCAACGCGCTCAACCGCGAGAACGCCATCAAGCTGCTGGAGTGGCTGGCCACGCGCGGACAGGATCCGGGTGAGGCTGGCTTGGCCGGCGGCAATAACGAGTTCCCAGTCAATCCATCGGCGCAGCCGACGGAGATCATCAAGGGCTTCGGCCCATTCAAGGCCGACCTGGCCGCGCTGTCCAAGTATGGCCCGCTCCAGGCTCAGGCGATCAAGCTGCTGGAGCGCGCCGGCTATAAGTGAAGCTTGGTTAGCCTTGAGGTTTGAATGCACGGTCAGGCCAAGAGCCTGGCCGTGCATAATTTTTGGCTCTATGCAGATCAGCTATCGCCTTGCCGTGCGGCGCTGGATGTCGCCAGCGCATTGGCCGGTTGCGCTGCTGGCCGGCGCAGTCCTGCTGCCCCTGATTCGGCTGGCGCTCGCCTGGTTGAACCTTACGCCGGAGGTATGGCAGCACCTCTGGGAGACGCTGCTGCCGGAGATGGTGTTCAACACCCTACTGTTAATGGCTGGCGTAGGCGTAGTCACGCTGGTCCTTGGCACGACACTGGCCTGGCTGGTGACGCACTTTGAGTTTCCGGGCGCGCGAGCGGTGGAATGGCTGCTCGTGCTGCCGCTGGCCATCCCTGGCTACATCTTCGGCTATGTCTTCATGGCGCTGTTTGATTACGCCGGCCCCTTTCAGAGCCAACTGCGAGCTTGGTTCGGGCCGGCGCTTGAACTGCCTGAATTCCGTTCGTTACCCGGCGCGATCTTCACCTTGAGCCTGAGCCTATACCCTTATGTTTATCTGCTGGCCCGCGCGGGGTTTTTGGAACTCGCCGCTGCTCAGAAGGACGCGGCGCGCGTGCAAGGATATAGCGAGTTGGCCATTTTGTTCAAAGTATCCCTGCCGCTCATCCGACCTTCGCTGGCCGCCGGCGTCTCGCTGGCGATCATGGAAGCGCTGGCCGATTTCGCGGTTGTGCGCTACTTCAACACGGTCACCCTCAGCGAGGGCGTGGTGCGCTTATGGGTGGGCCAGATGGACCGCGACGCAGCGGTTCAACTCGCGTCTCTGTTGTTGCTTATCGCGCTGCTTGTCATTCTGATCGAACGCTTCCTTCGTCGTCAGGCACGCTACTACCAAATTGGCGGCCAGGCGCGGCCCTTCACGCGCACGCGCTTACACGGGTGGCGCGGCACGCTGGCCGTAGCAGCGGTGGGGAGCGTGTTGCTGCTGGCGTTCGCTCTCCCCCTGATCCAGCTCCTCACCTGGGCGATCGAAGAGCTGACCACTACCGACCTGGGGACGTTGGAGATGGTGTTTGGGCAATATCTGCTGAACACGGCTGGGCTGTCGGTTGGCGCGGCCAGCCTGGTCCTCGTCGTCGCGCTGCCGCTTGCGTATGCGCTGCGCCGCGCCGGCGGGGGGCGGCCGCTGGCCGTTGCGCGCCTGGCCACGTTGGGCTATGCCGTGCCGGGCACGGTCATCGCGCTGGGCGTGTTGCTGCTGGCCGCGCCTTTGAATGAAGCTGTGCTCTCGGCGACCGGCGGCGCGGTGTTGCTCAGCGCCTCGCTCTTCAGCCTGATGTATGGCTATCTCGTGCGCTTTTTGGCCATCGGCTTCAATAGCGTCGAAGCGAGCCTGGAGAAGGTCACGCCGAACATGGAGCTGGCGGCGCGCAGCTTGGGCGCCGGTGCGCTGCGGGTGCTCGGCAGGGTGTATTTGCCTCTGATCCGCGGGGGCATTGTCGCTGGCTGGCTCACCGTCTTTGTGGACACTTTCAAGGAGCTGCCGGCGACGATGTTCCTGCGCCCCTTCGGCATGGAGACCCTTTCTATTTGGACGTATATGTTGGCGTCTGAGTCCGCTTGGCAGGCGGCGGCAATCCCATCGCTGGTGATCGTGTTGGCGAACACGCCGGTCGCATTGTCGCTGATCCGCTCCAGCCGCCGCGAGGCGCCGAAGTAGGCGAAGGCGCGTGGACAGGGACGACTGATTCGCAGCCCTGCGCGGCTTTAGCTCGCAACTGCATAAGCAGGCGTCAAAAGATTTCATCAACCCTGCGCGAAGACTCAGCCGAAGTTAATCTCTCAACACTAGGATTTCAATAGACACCTAGATCACGCACCGAGAGGTTTGACCACGCCATGAGCGCA
>JAGHYX010000013.1 GCA_017743375.1 Chloroflexota bacterium | reverse complement strand
AGCTTGGGTCGCTTGCCATCGGCAGGTGGCATAAGCGTATTGTATGGCGAGGATGTTTCTACAATTAGGAGTGCGCCGACTGGAGGTGACACAAGAAACGTGAGAGACGGCCGAGGACGCAAAGGTTATTTCTCTGCGCCTCGGCGGATTAAACCTCAGTAAGCCAAGTCAACCCCGACGTGGGGCACTTTCTTACAATCACACTCATGGCAGACCACTCTGAACCCGCTGGCCAGCAATTGCTGCTCTGTTCGTGGCTGATCACCTCGGCAGGCGAACCGCCAAAGCCCGACCAGGCCGTGCTCGTGAAAGGCAGCGTGATCGCCGACATCGGCGACCAGACATCTATGCAACAGCGCTATCCTGACGCCACGACGGTGGACTTGCGCGGCTGCGCTGTATCCCCTGGGTTCGTGGACGCGCATCGCCACTGTTACGGTGTGTTAGCGCACGGCATCCCCACCGAGCACGCGCCGGCGGACTTCTGGGCCTTCCTCAACGAGTTCTGGTGGACGCAAGTCGAGGACCGACTGGACCATGCGATGCTGCGCGCGGCGATGGATCTGGCGTGCTACGACATGATCCGCAGCGGCGTCACCACGTTCTTCGATTGCCTGGAGGCCCCGAACGCCATCCCGGATGGCCTCTTTGCGCAAGCTGAGGTGGCCGCGCGCTGGGGCATACGAGGCGTGCTGTGCTTCGAGGCGACCGAGCGGGTGAGCCGGGATAACGGCGAGCTCGGGCTGCGCGAGAACGCGAACTTCATCAGTGCGTGCCGCACCAGCGAGAGCTTCCCGCTGCTCAGCGGGGCGATGTGCCATCACACCACCTTCACCTGTAGCGACGACTTCATCCGCAAGGCGCACCGCATGGCGAAGGAGCTGGGCGTCCTGCTTCACTTCCACTGCGCCGAGGGGACATATGAGCCGGAGCAGGCACTCAAGCGCTATGGCCGGCGGACCATCGAGCACTACGACGATTTAGGCATCCTCGATGAGACCACGCTGGCCTCGCAATGCGTTCAGCTTTCGCCCGAAGAGGTGCGCATCGTGGGCGAGCGCGGCATCCGAGTGACGACCATGCCGCTGAGCAACTGCGAGGTGGGCGGCGGGATCGCGCCCGTGCCGGAGATGCGCAGAGCCGGCGCAGTCGTCGGCCTAGGCACAGATGGCTACGTGGCCAACTTCTTCGCCACCTTGCGCGGCGCCTTTTTGATCCACAAAGCGCGGCTGTTAGATCCAGGCGTGATGCCGGCGCGCGAGGTCTGGCAGATGGCCACCGCCGACGGCGCGCGCGCCCTGGGCATGGAGTCCCTGATCGGCAGCCTGTCCATCGGCAAGCAAGCAGACCTGATCGCAATTGACCTGGACCTGCCCACGCCGGTGACTGCGCAAAACCTCTTCGAGCAACTGATCCTCTGGCGCGATGCGGTGGACGTGCACAGCGTGATGGTGGCCGGCCGTTGGCTGAAGCGCAACTATTTGGTGCTCGACGCTGACCCTGAGGCGCTGCTGGCCCGCGCCCGCGAGGCTGCAGCGCGGCTGTGGTCGGTGAGGTGAGGAAAGGCTGAGAGCGGTTGACGGGCCGGAAAGGGAGCGGCTATAATGCCCGCGGCTTGTGAAGCGTTGAACAGCCCAGAATGACAGCCACAGCGCAGCGGTGGGTAAGCGAACAGCGAATGCGCTGTGGCTAAATTGTGCCTGGCCTATGAGAACAGACTTTGCGTTCGTCGGTGTGATGCTGGTGACGGCGGCGTTGTTGATGGGCGTTGCCCTGATCGCGGCCGCGCTGTTGCGTCCCAAGAAACCTAACAAGGCTAAGCTGTCCACATACGAATGTGGCATGGAGACGGTGGGCGACACGTGGGTGCAATTTCGCGTCCAATACTACGTCCTGGCGCTGGTGTTCGTCGTGTTCGACATCGAGGCCATCCTGCTGTTTCCGATCGCGGTGGCGTTTAATTCGCTCACCTTCTTTGCCGTCGCCAACGTCATTCTCTTCATCGTCGTGCTGCTCATTGCGCTGCTCTACGCTTGGCGCAAAGGTGCGTTGGATTGGGAATAAGTGAAATGAAATGCCGGATTCGATAACTTAGACCATCCTAGCGTTTTTCTGGTGCCATGAATCCGATCAACGATTTGCTCAAGATACTCAGCGACTTTGTCGCCGGCATCGTGAGTGGCATCTTCGCGTTCAGCCCCTTCCTGGCCGATCTGGTGACGATGGGCTTGGCTGCGGTGATCCTATGCACGTTCGCCGCCCTGTCTTTCATGGGCCTGACGTATGTCGAGCGCAAGGTGGTCGCCCGCATCCAAGACCGGCTGGGGCCAAACCAGGCCGGCCCGTTCGGCCTGCTCCAGCCGATCGCCGACGGCATCAAGATGTTCACAAAGGAAGACACCACGCCGGCCAACGCCGACCGCTGGGTCTATAACCTGGCGCCGCTGGTGATCGCCATCTTCGCGCTGACGACATACGCGGTGTTGCCATTCGCTCCCGGCGTGGTCGGCACCAACCTCAACGTCGGCGTCTTCTACCTGATCGCCATCGGCTCCGGCAGCATCGTGGCCATCCTGATGGCTGGGTGGGGAAGCAATAACAAATATGCCCTGCTGGGCGCTTTTCGCACGGTGGCGCAGTTGGTAGGCTATGAGGTGCCCATGCTGCTGAACGTGCTACCGGTGGTGATGATGGCCGGCTCGATGAGCCTGGTGGACATCATCAACAAACAGACGACCCTGGATGGGAATCCCGGCATCCCCTTCATCGTGTTCTTCCCGCTCAGCGCGCTGGTCTTCCTCATCAGCGGTATCGCCGAAACAGGCCGCTCGCCGTTCGACCTGCTGGAGGCGGAGTCGGAGATCGTGGCTGGCTTTCACGTGGAGTACAGCGGCATGAAGTTCGCGCTGTTCTTCCTGGGCGAATACGTCAACGCGCTGGCTGTGGCCTTCGTGTTCAGCACGTTCTTCCTGGGTGGTTATGCAGGGCCGATCCTGCCCCCGTATGTCTGGCTGCTGCTCAAGGCGGCGTTGATTTTCTTCATCTTCATGTGGCTGCGCGGGACGCTGCCACGCATCCGCATTGACCAGATGCACAACCTGAATTGGAAGTTCTTCGTGCCGGTGTCAATCGTGCATCTCGTGGTGGTGATGGCGCTGATGAAGCTATTTGTCACCGACCCAGCTCAGGCCGAGGCCTTCGGTGGCATCCTGGTCGCGCCCATCGTCCAGGCGGTTATTTTGTTCGTCGCCAGCATGACCGTGTTGCTCGTCTCGCTGGCCATCGCGGCGCGACGCGCGCGCGTCCTGCGCCTGCAAGAGGAAGCCATCCTGGAACAGCGCCGGGCAGAGAACCTGGCGGCAGCGAGGGCATAGTCTCAGTCACAGTAAGGTGAACTCAACATGACCGTTCAACAGGTGCTCTTCATCGTTATCTCACTGGTGGTGCTGGGGGCGGCGCTGTTCGTCGTCACCACGCGCAACCTGTTTCGCGCGGCGCTGATGATGATGCTGGCATTCTTCGGCATCGCCGGCCTGTTCGTGCTGCTGGAGATCGGGCTGTTCGCCGTAGCGCAGGTGTTGATCTACATCGGCGCGATCTCCATCCTGGTCATCTTCGCCGTCATGCTGACCCGCGGCATGCAGGGCATGGTCCCGCGCAACTCCCAGGCGATCGGCGCGGCGGTGACGGCGGCCATCATTTTCGCCGTGTTGTTGTTGATCCTCGGCCCACTGCGCGTGACAATTGACCTGGCGCGCTGGCCGGTGATTTCGCTCTTCGCCGGCAACGCCTCGCCGCGCGAGGTCGGCGGCATCGCCTGGACGCCCGCCGATCGGGCTATCCCGCCCGTGCCGGAGACCTACATCGCTGACTTTGGGCGCGCGCTGGTTGACTTGAATCAGTATCTGCTGCCCTTCCTCCTTATCGCGTTTTTAGTGGACGTGGTGCTGGCCGGCGCGATCTTCATCGCCCGCCAGCGCCGGCCTGCCGAGGTTATTGAGGAGCGCCGCTTGCGAGCCGAGGAAGACGCCGAGGAAGCCGAAGCGATGCGCCGCGCCAGCGCGTCTCCTGCCCTGCCGGAGGGCGCTGTCGCTTCCGCTGTTGATCACTGAACCAAACGAGGCGCAAGAGGTTTACGAGTCATGCAAAACGTGCTCAACGGCATCCCGCTCTGGTGGTATCTGGTCGTTTCGTCGGCCTTGTTCTGCATCGGCCTCTATGGCACGCTGGCGCGCAAAAACGCCATTGCGCTGCTGATGGGCGTGGAGCTGATGCTCAACGCGGCCAACATCAACCTTCTGGCGTTCTGGCGATACCTGGCACCCGATACAGCCGGCGGACTGGCCTTCGCCGCTTTTGTGTTGGTGGTCGCCGCCGCCGAGGCTGCCGTCGGTCTGGCGCTGGTCATCTCGGTCTATCGCACCACGCGCAGCATTGACCCGGAGACGCTGGATCAGATGAAGTTGTGAGGGGTGTTGCGTATTGCGTATTCCGTATTCCGTATTGCGTCCTGTGGATAGAACGTGGGTGTGAAACAGAAGTAAGAAAAAGGAAATACGAAATACGGAATAAGAAACACAAAACATAAAACGTAAAACTCTAGTAATCTCTCACCTACGCATGTCGCAGGAAACGATTGCTACCTTGCTCTGGCTTGCGCCGCTGCCGCCGCTGCTGGCGTTTGCAGTCATCGCCCTGTTCACCAATCGTTACCGACAGACCAGCGCGACCATCGCTGTCTCGGCCATGATCGCTTCGCTGGTGATCTCCTTCTTGGTTTTCTTCAACGTCTGGCAAATGCAAGACTTGGGCAAAAAGCCGATCGGGTCACAGATCGGCTGGCTGCCCACCGGCGACACCGTGCTGAACATCGGCGTGGCCGTGGACCCGCTGGGGGCGACCTTCCTCTTCATGGTGCCGCTGGCCTGTACGCTGATCTTCATCTACAGCACAGGCTACATGGCGGCGGACCCGCTCTACGCGCGCTTCTTCGCCTACCTGAGCCTATTCGCTGGCTCGATGATGGGCCTGGTGGTCAGCGACAACCTGCTCACCCTTTTTATCTTCTGGGAGCTGATGGGGTTCTGCTCGTATTCGCTGATCGGTTTCTTCTATCGGAAGCCGTCGGCCTATCGCGCGGCCGTGAAAGCGTTCATGACCACCCGCGTGGGCGACATGCTCCTATTGCTGGGCATGGTGTATCTGTATGCCGAGACCGGCACGCTGAACTTCCACCAGATTCTGCGCAACGAGGAAGTGTTGAATTCGCTGGCGGCCACACCGGCGGTGCTGGGGCTGGGCATCTCGGCGGCCGGTTTGATCGCCATCTTGATCTTCGGCGGCACGGTCGGCAAGAGCGCGCAATGGCCGCTGCACGTCTGGTTGCCCGACGCAATGGAAGGCCCAACGCCGGTCTCTGCGATGATCCACGCCGCCACGATGGTGAGCGCCGGCGTCTTCATGCTGCTGCGCTTCTTCCCGTTGCTGGTTGCTGCCGGCGAACATGGCACAGCCTTCACCATCGTCGGCTTGATCGGCGCGTTCACCGCCTTTCTGGGCGCGACGATCGCCGTCGCCCAATACGACATCAAGCGCGTGCTGGCCTTCTCCACCATCTCGCAGCTTGGCTTCATGGTGGCTGCCGTGGGCATCGGCGCGTATGTGGCCGCGACCTTCCACCTCCTCACCCATGCTTTCTTCAAGGCGCTGCTGTTCCTGGCCTCCGGCTCGGTGATCCACGGCATGGAGCACGGGCATCATCACGCTAGCCACCACCATCACCATCACGATCATGACGGGCATGATCACGATGCGCATGGCCATGAGGACGAGCATACAGCCCATGACTTTGACCCTCAGGACATGCGCAACATGGGTGGCTTGCGCCAGCGGATGCCCATCACCTTTGTCACCTTCCTGATTGGCGGGTTGGCGCTGGCCGGCTTCCCCTTCATCACCGCCGGTTTCTGGAGCAAGGACGAGATCTTCGCCGACGCCTACTACCATGGGCTGGTGAAAGGCGACGGACTGGCGACGCTGGTGTTCATCGTGCTGGTGGTGAGCGCGCTGCTCACCGCGTTCTACACCATGCGCCAAATCGCAATGACCTTCCTCGGTCAGCCGCGCAGCGAGGCGGCTGCGAATGCGGTCGAGAGCGTGCCCTCGATGACCTTTCCGTTGATCGTGCTGGCGGTCTTCGCTTTGTTCATCGGCTTCATCAATATCCCCAAGGACTTCCCGGTCTTCGGCGCGCTGGTGGGCGACGGCGCATATTGGCTGAAGAACTTCGTCGCCAGCATGCTGCTGGAGAAGCCTGAGCCGCTGGCCTTCAACGCCGTGCCCGTGTTGTTCTCGATCGGCGTGGCGCTCGGCGGGTTGGGGCTGGGCTGGTATGTCTATGCGCGCAGCCCGCTGCAGGCCGGCCAGACCGACCCCGTCGAACGGCTGCCCATCTTCAACTTCCTCGCCAACCGCTGGTACTGGGATGAGCTGTATCGCAAGATCTTCGTCGCGCCGCTCCAGGCGATCGCCGACGGCTACTCCAGCGCAGTGGACAAGGGGGTCATTGACCGCATCCTGGAGGGCGGCTACGCGCTCGGCGCGCGGATGACCAAGGGCTTTGCCGAATTCGACCGCGTGGTGATCACCGGTTTCTCAGATGCGGTCGGGCGCTTCTTCCGCGGCCTGGGCGATTGGGGACGCGAACTACAAAGCGGCCAGGTGCAGAACTACCTGCTCTCCGGTCTGATCATGGTGATCGCGATCCTGGTCTTCTTCTTGTTCCTGTTCCAGTAATCGCAGTTTCAAGTGGACTGACATGGACCTGCTGAACACGAATCTGCTCTCGGTGATTACCTTTCTCCCCTTGGTGGGGATGCTGCTGGTGTTGGCGACGCCGGCGGATCAGACCAAGCTCATCAAGTGGGGGTCAATCGCCTTCAGCCTGATCCCGCTGGCGCTCTCGATCGTGGCTTGGGTCGGCTATGACCAGGCGCGCGGCGGTTACCAGTACGTGGAAAGTTTCGAGTGGTTTCCCCAGATCAATTCGGTTTACAAGGTTGGGGTGGACGGCATTAGCCTGCCGCTGGTGGTGCTCACCTGCTTCCTCACGCCGCTGGCGATGATCTTCTCGCTCAGCATCGAGAAGAACCCCAAAGCCTACTTCGCGCTGTTCCTGCTCCTGCAGACCACGATACTGGGCGTGTTCGTCGCCCTCGACTTGATCGTGTTCTTCCTCTTCTACGAGGTCAGCCTGGTGCCGATGTACTTCCTGATCAGCCAGTGGGGAGGCGCGAACCGCCGCTATGCGTCGTTCAAGTTCATCCTCTACACGATGTTCGCCAGCCTGGGCATGCTGCTGGCCATTCAGGTGATCGGCCTGGCCTCGAAGAGCTTTGACATCACTTACCTGGAGACCGAGCTGGGCCGGCCATTCACCGGCAATAACCAGGTGAACTACTTCGGTTGGGATCCGACGGTCTGGAAGGCGATCGCCTTCATCGCCTTCAGCATCGCCTTCGCGCTGAAGATCCCGATCTGGCCGCTGCACACCTGGCTGCCCGACGCGCACACCGAAGCGCCGACGGGCGGCTCCATGATGCTGGCCGGCGTCCTGCTCAAGCTGGGCGGCTATGGGTTCTTCCGGCTGGTGATGCCGCTCTTCCCCGACGTGTTCTCGCAGCCTGTGCTGCCCGACCTGAGCGTGTTCGGCGCGCCGTTCACCTACGGGGTGCTGCTGGCGCTGCTGGCCTTCCTGAGCATCCTGCTCGGCGCGTTCGCGGCTTGGGGACAAAACGACTTCAAGCGCCTGGTGGCCTACTCCTCGATCAACCACATGGGGTTTGTGTCGCTGGGCATCGCCTCGGCGGCTGCGGCGCTCGCGCCAAACGCCACTGTGCGCGAGATAGACGCGACGATCGCCGGCAGCGGTGCGGTGTTGCAAATGGTGACGCACGGCCTCTCATCGGCGGCCATGTTCGCCCTGGTCGGAGTGGTGTATGAGCGCGCCCACACGCGCGACCTGACCAAATACGGCGGGCTATGGACGATCATGCCGATCTACGGCGCGGTGCTGGTCTTCTGCGCAATGGGATCGCTGGGCTTGCCCGGCCTCTCGGGCTTCGTGAGCGAGTTCATGGTGACCCGCGGCGCGTGGTCGGTGCACACGTTGCTCACCATCCTCTCGATGGCTGGCTTGCTGATCACGGGCATCTACATCCTGAAGGCCATTCAAAAGGTCTTGCATGGCCCGCTGGGCGAAGAATGGCGGCATCATCCGCTGCCGGACATGAACTTTGCCGAGATCCTAGGCATTGCGCCGCTGATGGGCGCGATGTTGGTGTTGGGGGTGTGGCCAGCGCTGGCCCTCAACGTGATAAACGTCGGCGTGCAAGGGCTATTGAGGTAACCCATGACAAATCTTCCCGTTCTCACTCTCATCATGCTGGTGCCGCTGCTCGGCGCGCTGGTGATCCTGCTCATCCCGCGCGAGCGCGAGGACGCGATCAAGACCGTGGCGGCTACGGCGTCGTTCATCTCGCTCCTCTTGTCGCTGGTGGTCTTCCTGAGCTACGACCGTCAGGCTGGCGGCTTCCAATTCCGCGAGAAGACTACCTGGATTCCGGAGTTCGGCATTGGCTACCACGTGGGGGTGGATGGCTTCTCCGCCCCGCTGTTGGTGCTGACCGGCATCGTTATGTTCAGCGCGGTGCTGGTGTCTTGGCGCTCCGCCGAACGCCCGCGCGAATACTTCGCCTTCCTGCTCTTGTTGGTAGCCGGGGTATTCGGCAGCTTCATGGCGCTGGACATCTTCCTGCTGCTGATCTTTTATGAATTGGTGCTCTTCCCGGTGTATGTGCTGATCGCCGGCTGGGGGAGCAAGCGCCGCGAGTACGCCGCGATGAAGCTGACGATCTATCTGTTCGTCGGCTCGCTGGTGGCGATCATCGGGCTGCTGGTGCTCTACTTCCAGGCTGGTCGCTCGTTCGATTGGTTCGAGCTACAGGCCGGCATCCGCAGCCTGCCGCCGGAGCAATCGGTTCAGTTGCAACGCACCTGGTTCCTGCCGGTCTTCGTCGGCTTCGGCGTGCTGGCCAGCCTGTGGCCGCTGCACAACTGGTCGCCGGATGGCTACGCCGCTGCGCCGACGGCGGTCTCGATGTTGCACGGCGGGGTGTTGAAGGCCACCGGCGCATACTGTGGCCTGCGCATCGGCATTCAGCTCATGCCGGAGGGCGCAAAGTTCTGGATGCCGGTGATCGTCTTCCTGTGCATGGCCGGCCTGATCTACGCTGCGCTGATCGCCTTCCGACAGACCGATCTGAAGTACATCATCGGCTTCTCGTCGGTCAGCCACTTGGGGCTGGTGTTGCTCGGCCTGGCTGCGCTGAACGAACTGGGCTTTAACGGCGCCGGCCTGGAGCTGTTCGCCGGCGGCGTGATGACCGGCCTGATGTTCGCGCTGGTGGGCATGATCTACGAGCGCGCCCACATCCGCGACGTGACGCAGCTCAGCGGGCTGGCGCGCACCATGCCGCTGGCGGCGGTGGGGTTCGTGATCGGGTCGCTGACGCTGATGGGGATGCCCGGGCTGCCGGGCTTCCCGGCCGAGCTTCAGATTTTCATGGGCCTCTGGCAGGCTTCGACCACCCCCAGCGCCATGTTCAGCGGCGCGACGAACGGCTGGTATGCCGTCGTGGTTGTGGCCAGCGTGATCGTCATCGTGATCAACGCCGCCTGGACCTTGCGCGTTGCGGCGCGCATTTACTTCAGCGAGCCACAGCATCCGGAGCTTCAATCCCTTCCCCCGCTGGACGCGCTGGAGAAGACGGCGATCGTGTTGATGTGCGCCACGCTCATCATCGCCGGCGTGCTGCCGAATACCGTGATGTCGGTGGTGAGCGCGGGCGTGCAAGCCATCGTGAAGGGACTGACTGCGGCTGGCTGATTCACAGAAGCGGAGTGTAAGGCTATGTCTGGTGCTTTCGTTGAGGTCAATCTGGGCGAATTCTTTGGCATCCTGCCGGAGATATTGCTGCTCCTCTGGTCCATGGTGGTCCTGGCCCTGGACCTAGTGTCCGGTCGTGCGCTGAAGCGCCGGACGCTGGGGGTGACGGCGGCGATCGGCATGCTGGTGATCCTGGTCGTGGCGATCCTGGCGCGGCCGGCAGAATCGCAGACCGTTCTAGGCGGCATGATCCGCAACGACCTCTTCACCTATGTCTTCCGCCTGATCTTCATCACCGCAGGCGCGCTCACCTGCCTGGTCACGATAGACTTCCGCTCCTTCCGGATCGGCAGCGAGTATTACGCCATCATCATCTTCACCACGATCGCCATGTCGCTGATGGCCGGCGCAAACGACATGATCATGCTGTTCTTGGCCACCGAGTCGGCGAGCCTGTCGTTGTATCTCCTCGCCGGCTTCTATCGCGGCAATAAGCTCAGCGCCGAGGCCGGCATGAAGTACTTCATCTTCGGCGCAGTGACTTCAGCGATCTTTCTCTTCGGCCTGAGCCTGTTTTACGGCCTGAGCGGCGGCAAGACCAGCTATCAGGCGATCGCCCAGGCGCTGCTGAATCCAGAGTTGCGCATCCCGGTTAGCTTCGCTTCGCTGCTGGTATTGGTTGGCTTTGCCTTCAAGACATCGGCTTTCCCATTCCACTTCTGGGCGCCGGACGTCTATCAGGGCGCGCCGACGCCGGTCTCCGGGTATATCAGCACGGCCTCAAAGGCTGCCGGCTTCGCCATCCTGCTGCGATTTCTGTTCTACACCCTGCCGCCGGGTTCGTCGGAGGCATCGCTCACTTGGTCTGCGCTGATGCAGCCGCTGGCCATCCTCACCATGGTCATCGGCGGGCTGCTGGCCCTAGTGCAGACGAACGTCAAGCGCATGTTGGCCTACTCCAGCGTCTCCCAAGCCGGCTACATCTTGGTCGGCGTGACGGCGCTGGCAGCTAACCAGGTTGGGCGCGCCGATGCGCTGGCGGCGGTCATCTTCTACATCGCCACGTACATGCTCACCAATATCGGGGCGTTTGCGGTGACCGGCTTGGTCGCCGAGCGCGTCGGCGGGGACGACATCGAGCATTTCAACGGCCTGGGCCGGCGAGCGCCCTATCTCGCGCTCGGCATGACCGCCGCGCTGGTCAGCCTGCTCGGCGCGCCGCCGCTGGTGGGCTTTGTGGCCAAGCTGGTCGTCTTCAGCGCTGCGATTGGCGTGAACCTTGTGCCGCTGGTGGTGATTGCAATCGTTATGGTGCTGGTGTCGGTGGTGTATTACCTGAACGTGGTGCGGGCGATGTATGTGGAGCGCACCGAGCGCGACGACCAGCCCTTCTACGTGCCGGCGCCCAGCGGCGTGGTCGTTCTGCTGACCGCGACGGGCATCGTCGCGCTGACGGTGATCTCGCCGCCCTTCTGGAACCTGGCCATCGAAGCAGCCCAGTCGTTCTTCCCGGGGTGACATGAGCAAGTCCAACGCGCGCAGCTTCAACGGGCGCATTCGTCATCACCTTGGGCAAGTGAAAGGTGACGTGCTCGCTCGACCTCGATGGCGCTTCATCCGTCAGCCGGCAACCCATCAAGGTATGTGCTTGCTTAATATATGATGCGATAGAATCAAAGGGAGGCTCATGCAGCGAAAGTCACCGCTTGAGATCTTCGTCAAGGCGTTCCCCCCGCAGATCATCGGCTTGATGGCCGTTCAGATCGCGTTGGTGAACGGCGCGCTGATGCTGGGCGGGGCGTTTCTTGGCTTGGCGCTCGATCGGCAGATGGGCACATCGCCGCTATGGACGTTGGTGTTGCCGCTCGCTGGCGCCGTTGTGGCGCTGCTCATCACCTATCGTCTCGCTATGTTGGCCGTCAAGCGCTCGCGGCGAGCGTATTTACAGTGGGCTGAGACACAGAGGCGCGCGGAGGAGGCTGCGTCCAGCGCGCTCAGAGACATGGCTTAACGCTATCTGATGATCACGTAGAGCTATGAAGGGGTTAAAGTTTCTCATCATCCTCGGCTTGTCCATCGCTGCCGGCATCCTGCTGAGCAGCTTCACGCTGACGATCAATGGCGTGAATGTGCCGTTTAAGACGTTCATCCCGAACATCGTTGTGCCCTCAGAGCCGCTAGGGCCGGATTGGTTCCACAACACGCTGCTCACCACGCTGATCGTGGACGCGGTGATCATCGTGCTGGCGATCTTGGGGGCGCGCGGCCTGCGCAACACGCTCACCGGCACAAACTGGTTTGCCCGCGCGTGGGAGACCTTTGTTGAGTATCTCTACAACAACTACCTGGTGCCGACCCTCGGCTCGCGGGCAAAGGTCGTGGCGCCGATCGCCATCTCGGCGTTCACCTTCATCATGATTGCCGGCTTCTTCGAGCTGTTGCCCGGTCATGAGTCCATTGGCAAGATAGAGGCCGCGCCAGCCAACCTGCGTGGCTTCTGCGCAGTGAACGCCGGCGGCGTCTGGCTGATCACCGGCTATGAGGTGGACAAGGCGAAAGGCTTCAAGGAGTCGTGCGGATATAGCCTGGAACAGGCTGAGGGTAAAGTGGCCGCCAGCGGGGATAAGCTGGCCTCGCTGACGAGCGATGTCTCGGCTGCTCCGGCGCGCGCCGGTGGCACCGACCCCAACGCGGGCGCAGCGCTGATCCCGTTCCTGCGCCGGCCAACCTCGTCGCTCAGCACCACCCTGGCGTTGGCCGTGATCGCCTTCCTGTTCATCGAGATTCAAGGCATCCGCGCCAACGGCATCCACTACTTCAGCCGCTTCATCCAAGTGGACGCCTGGCGGCGCGCGCAGCAGGGGATGATGCAGGGCCTGATCGGCAACATCCAGGCCGGCCTGGTCGGGCCGCTGGAGCTGATCTCGGAGTTCATCCGCATCGTCTCTTTCTCCTTCCGACTCTTCGGCAACATGTTCGCCGGCACGGTGCTGGTGTTTGTTATGACCTCTATCCTACCGGTGCTGCTGCCGACCGTGTTTTACGGCTTGGAGTTCGCCATCGCGGTCATCCAAGCCTTTGTGTTCATGATGCTCGTCACAGTGTTCACTGCGTTGGCTGTGGCCCACGGTGAGCACTGACGAATGTAGAGATTGCGAATCGCAACTGAACAAGCGAGAGACACGATTTCACAAAAGGAGTAAAGGAAGCCATGGAACCAGAAGCATCGCTCGTTCTCGGTAAGGCCATCGGCGCTGGCATCGCTGGCGGCGCTGGCATGATCGGCCCAGGCATCGGCATCGGCCTGGCTGGTTTAGGGGCGCTGATCTCGATCGGTCGCAATCCTGAGGTCACCTCCACGCTCCAGACGTACATGATCCTCGTGATTGCGTTCGCTGAGTCGCTGGCCATTTTCGCGCTCGTGATCGCCTTCTTGCTCTTGTTCGCCTTCACCGGCTGAAGACGGGAGGAGACCATGTCGCCGTTCGTGGCTGTGACGCAGCTTGCAGCAGAGGGTGGTGGTGCGGCCAACCCGTTCGAGGGGCTGGGCATTAACCTGGTCCAGTTCCTCGCACAAACCATCAACTTTCTGTTGATCATGTACTTCCTGAATGGCATGGTGATCCGGCCGGTGCTGCGCAACCTGGAGGCGCGCCGCAAGCGGATCGAGGAGAGCCTGGAGAACGCCCGTTTGGCCGATGAGCGCCTCGCAAACGTGGAGAAAGACTACCAAGCCAAGCTCAACGAGGCCAACATCGAGGCGCAGCGCATCCGTGCCGAGGCGCTGAACGCCGCCCAGCAAGAAGCCCAGCGCATTCGACAGGAGGCGCTGGCCGAAGTTGAGCGCATGCGACAGCAGGCGCGCATAGACGCTCAGGCTGAGCGCAATCAGTTGCTGGCCGAGGCGCGCAACCAGATCGTCGCTTTGGTGATCGCAGCCACCAACAAGCTCGTCGGCGAATCGCTGGACGCGCAGCGCCAGCGCGCGCTGATCAACGAGTTCTTCAGCAAGGTGCCGGCGGCCAAAATCGCCGGCATCGCGGTGGACAGCGCGCCTGTGGTAGTCACGAGCGCGCTGCCGCTCACGCCTGAGGAACAATCCCGCGTGAAAGAGGACCTCTCCCGCCAGATCGGCGCAATCGAGCACATCACCTTTGAGGTCAATCCGGCCATCCTGGGCGGCCTGGTGGTCCGCATCGGGGATAAAGTCATTGACGACAGCGTGTTGAGCAAGGTGAACGCACTGCGCCAGCAGCTCAGCGCTTAACACGCCATCTGATCGCGCAGCGCCGCGCTTCTCTTGCGGATGTACCGACACGAGGGCGCACACAAAGAGCGCGCAATAAAGTGTGCTCACTGGGCCGGGGAGCGATGTGCTCGCCCGGCCTTTTTGATCTCTACTGGGGCGTTGAGCGGCCGCGCCATAGCGCGCGGCGCATACGAACAGAGGGCGAGGGAATAGTCATCTCGTGCCATCCTGTGCGCTGCCGGCGATCTGCGCCGCTACCTCGCGCCCCAGCCGGATGGCATAGTTCGTCCCGCGGTCCCAGGGATAGACCTGGCTCATGCTGGCGAAGAATAGCCCCGGCAGCGGCGTGCGGGTAGCGGGGATGTGGCGCGAGTGATTGACGAAGGGCACCGGCTGGGCGTAAGGCTCGCGGAAGACCCATGCTGCCTGCACCCAAGCCGGCTCGAAGCGCGGGTTGAAGCGGCGTAAGGAGGGCAGAAAATGCGCGCGCAGCTCCTCCTCGCTCATGGAGAAGTAAGGATGATCAGGCGGCAGATAATCTCCACAGTACACCAAGTGCTGGCCGCCGAAGTGCGCCGCCGGCACGAAGTTGGTGTGCTCGCACATCGCCAGGTAGGGGAAGCCGGCCCGCTTGGGCAGGTTGTGCCAGTAATAACCCTGCGCATCTAACTGGCGGTCTAGGGCGAAGATCACCATCACCGCGCCCAGCGAGCGCAGCGCGTTGAGCGCGGCCAGGTAGTCCGCCGGCAACTGCGGGGCCAGCCGGGCCATCGCGCGCGGCGAGACTGTGCTGAGCACGGCGTCGAAGCGCGGCAGATCGCCGGTTGAGGCCGCCAGGCGCAGCGACCAGCGACCGTCGTCCTCGCGCCAGAGGCGCTCCACCCGCGCGCGGTAGTGGATCACCCCGCCCAGCGCGCAGATGCGCGCAGCCAGGACATCGAAGAAGGCCTGAAAGCCGCCGACGAAGGTGCCCAGGCGCGGCGTGCGGGCCTTGATGCGCGCCCACAGCCAGGCCATGTTGACCTGCGTGTAGTATTCGCCGAACTTGCCCTCCAGCAGCGGCTGCCAGATCACCTCGTAGGCCCGCCGGCCCATCCAGCGCGCCGACCACGCATGGGCGGTGTAGCGCTCCAGGGCACGCCAGTCGCGGGTAAGATACTTTAGGTAAACCAGCGCCAGGCCGAAGGGCAGCTTCTCAATCGGCGAGAGGCCGGGAAAGGCCAGCACGGCGAGCGGCGAATCCAGCGGATAGAAGCGCCCCTCCCAGTATGAGACGGTGATCGGCCGGCGAAAGATCACGCGGTCGCGGACGCCAAGCTCATCGGCCAACCGCAGCAGGTCGGCATCCGAAGCGAACCAATGGTGATAGAACTTCTCCAGCGACCATGCCCACCCAGGCGCCTTGAAGCCGGCGGCCAAGCCACCGGGCTGCTCGCCCAACTCGAAGATCGTCACGCGGTGGCCGGCGCGCAGCAGGTCGTAGGCCGCCGCCAGGCCGGTCGCCCCCGCGCCGATGATCGCGACGTTCATGCCGCTTACTATACGGCGCGACCGGTCTCCAGCGGCTCAGCGCGGGCCAGGAAGTCGCGGGCAAAGCGCGCGGCGTAGTCGTCCAACAGGGCTTGGACGCGCGCGGCGTCGGGCGAGACCACGATGAGGCCGGCGTGGAAGGGCTTGTGCAGCCGCCAGACCACCTCCGGGGCGTCGTAGGCCGAGAGGTCGGGCTGGGCCTGGCGAGCCAGGCAGATCACGATGCCGGCGTAATCTTCGCGCAGCGGTGGGAGCGCGTAGGTCTGGCCGGCATAGCGGGCCAGCTCGATATGCGCCCAGGCCTCCCAGAGGTTGACGCCTGCTGCGAACTCGATGGCGTCGGCGATGTGCGCTCCGCCCACCCGCGCGCCGATCTCCAGGAAACGCCATGCGCCATCGGCCAGCCCGCGCAAGTATTCGGCGTGGAGCGCGCCGCAGAAGTCGGGCGGGGCGAGCGCGGCAATGACCTGGGCGTTGAGCGCGAAGAGCGCGCGGGCCTCCTCGCTCTGGGCTGGCAGCGTGCGCGAGACGAACACGCCGCCTTCGTGCATCACGGCCAGCGGCGGCGCGCCGTAGGCACTGGCCACGGCGAAGATCACCTGCCCCTCCCAGACCAACGCATCCACGTGAAAGACCTGGCTGGGGAGGAACTGCTCCAGCAGGTAGCGCGATTGGTTATCGCCCAGGCGGTCGAGCCAGCGCCATACCTGCTCGGCATCGTCGCAGCGCTTGATGCCCATCGCGCCGGCTTCTTGGCGCGGCTTGAGCAGCCAGGGCGGCGGGACGCGATCCATCCATTCGCGCAGCGCGTCGTAGTTAAAGATGGGGGTGAAATCGGGCGTGGGGAGGCCGGCGGCGCGGGCGCGGACGCGCATCGCCAGCTTGTCGTTCAACGGCTGGGCCTGGCAGGAGGTGAGGCCGGGCATGACGAAGTGCTCGCGCAGCGCGCCGGCCGTCTGCACCTCGTATTCGTCCAGCGGGATGATCAGGTCGAAGCGCACCCCGCGCGCCATGTAACTGGCAGCGTTGATCACGTGCTGGCGGTTGGCCAGGCTGTGCATGTAGTGGATGCCATCCAGCACGTCGTAGGGCCAGTCTTCGCCGCGCCAGCGCTCCTCAGTGAGCAGGAAGACGCGGCAGCCGCGCGCCTTGAGCGCGCGCAGTAGGCGCTGGCCTTTGACTGCGCTGCTCAGGCAGAGGACGTTGATCGCATCGGCCACGTTGGGGCTAACTGTCGCGCCGGCGGGCGTGTTTGTCAAGTGGACGGGGGGCCGCTGCCGAGCGCATCTGCGACCAGGGGCAAGACTGAGTTCGCGCAGAGGCGCGCCGTCGGCGGCTTCGTGAGGCCGCGGTTGGGCGCGAGTTTAGATGCTTCGCTCAGCATGACACGCCGGCGCGGCTGACAAGCAGACCGCGGAAAGGTCACCCCTGGGCATGAACAATACCCTTCCCAGCAAGGGAGCGCGATATAGTCGGCGCGTCATGCGTGTGATGAAAACGCGGCAGATGCGCCGGCTGCTGCTGCGCGACTTTCGACGGCTGGCGATTAGCCTGGGCTGGTTCTTCGCAGCGGCCCTGGTCGCTGTGCTGGCGCTGCTAGCGCTCGGTTGGTCTGCCCAGGAGGTAACGACAAAAACGCTAGCGCGCGCGGCCTTGAGCGCAAGCGTGATCGCGGTGATCAACTTCGCCCTGCTGCCGGTGCTGCTTTGGCTGCGGGTGCCGATGGTGGTCTTCAGCGCCGGCCTGATCACCTTCGCCGTCAACGCTGCCCTGCTGCTCGGGGCCCATCAGTTGATGCGCGGCGCGGCAGCGCCGGCGCCGGACTCGCTGCTGCCAAGCGCGCTGGCGCTCTCGCTGATGAACACGCTGATCAATGGGCTGATCGCGCTGGATGATGACTACACCTATCTGCGCTTCATCATCCAGGCGGTGCGCGATAACGCGGTGACGTTTGGCCGCCCTAAAGACCCGCGGCGGCGCGGCGTGGTGATCCTGGAGATAGACGGGCTTTCATACGAGCGGATGAAGGTCGCGCTGGAGAGCGGGCTGATGCCCGCAACCCGCGAGTTGCTGAAGGCCGGCTATCGCTTAAGCGCCTTCGACTGTGGCTTGCCGTCGCAGACCTCGTCGGCCCAGGCCGGCATCATGTATGGCAACAACGAGGACATCCCCGCCTTCCGCTGGTATGACAAGCGGCGCGGCAAGCTGTGGGTCTCGAACCGGCCCAGCGACGCGCACGCGCTCAACCAGCGCTATAGCAATGGCCATGGGCTGTTGCGCCAGGGTACTTCGATCAACAACCTGATCAACGGCGACGCAGCGCGCTCACTGCTGACGCTGAGCGCGATCGCGCGCCCGAATGCACTGCCCACCGAGCGAGCGCTGGACGTGTTGATCGCCTTTTGGCTGAACCCATATACGTTCGCCCGCACGTTGGCGTTATGCGCTGCCGACCTGCTGTTGGAGATCGCCCAAGCGCTGCGCCAACGCCTTCGCAACACCCAGCCGCGTCTGGAGAAGCGCTTCCCCAGCGCTTACACTGGCCTGCGCGTGGTCACCAACGTCCTCCTGCGCGACCTGGCGATCTACGCGACGATGTGGGAGATCACGCGCGGCGCGCCGGTGATCTACACCTCCTTCCTGGGCTACGACGAGGTGGCCCATCACGCCGGCCCATGCAGCCCCGACGCCATGGGCACGCTCAGGGGGTTCGACCGCCATGTGCGGCATGTCCTGCAGACGATCCGCTATCTGGCGCCCTTTGAATATGACCTGGTCTTGCTCTCTGACCACGGGCAATCGCAAGGAGCGACCTTTCGGCAGCGCCACGGCCAGACGCTGCGCCAGTTGATCAACATGCTGACGCGCGGCGACCTGCAGGTGGGCGAGGCAGCAATCATTGACGCCGGCCATTCTTTCGTCGAGGCATTGATCGCAGAGCTAAACGCCGCCAGCCAACAACTACACAAGCAGCGCATCCGGCGAGTCACCATGGCAGCGACCGCGCGCACCCTGAAGGGCATGGAGCAACAAGCTTTACAACCCCAGCGCAGGGGCAAGGAACAGGACGACATCGTGGTCTGCGTTTCGGGTAACCTGGCGCATATTTACTTCAACACCATCGGTGAGCGCCGCGCCACGCTGAGCGAGATCGCAGCACAGCATCCTGGATTGGTGGACGCCCTGGTCAAGCATCCCGGCATCGGATTCGTCGTTGGGCTGGGCGACGATGGCCATGCGCTGTTGCTGGGCAAATACGGGGCGCGCGATTTGAACAGCGGCGCGATCACCGGCCAAGACCCCTTATTGCCTTTCGCAGGCGAAGATGCGGGACGACGGGCAGCGCAATTGCTGCGCCTGGCCCAGTTCGAGAGCGCCGGCGACCTCATCCTGAACAGCGCGATCTATCCGGACGGCAGCGTTGCTTCGTTTGAAGAACTGGTGGGATCGCACGGCGGTTTGGGCGGCGAACAAACCCATGCCTTCATCCTATACCCAGGCGCAAGATCGCTCGATGGACATTCGATCACCAACACCACAGCGCTCTATCATGTGCTGGACGCATGGGCCAGGCCACTTGACAAGCCGGCGACAAGCGCTACATTACACGACATCAGGAGGACAAGCGATGGCAGCCACCAAAGCGACGAAGAAACCAGCAGTCAAGAAACCAACCAGCAAGAAGAAGACCAGCAACAAGTCAACGTCGGCTAAGAAGACCACGACCAAGAAGCCCGCCACCAAGAAGGCCACAACCAAGCGCACAACGACTCGTCCGCGCAAGCCAGCAGCCCCTGCGCCCGAAAGCACGCCCGAATTGGAGGTCGTCCCTGAGCCGGAGCCGGTGGGCTAAAGCTTTCACATTTGTGCATGAGCGCTGTGGTATAGTATTAGGCGTTGTGCTGAAGAGGTTGTCATTCTGAGAAGTCTGCTGCTCAGGAGTGGAAAACCCTCCCACCCCCTCCCCCCTCGCCGACACTCCTGACACGGGCTTCTCAGAATGGCAACCTCTTCGTTTATCCCCGAACAAGTGAGCCATCCTATACTTCCGCCTGTCTGGTTTCTTAACTTGACCTGATCGCCGACTAAGGATGCGTTAAACCCAGGGTGGGCGAAGGCTTTGCCTTCGCCCACCCTCTAGCTCATAAGCGGCTGCTCCCGTTGTTGGTTAACGCACCTGGCTGGTGAAGCAGGCGCAGGGAACGCAGTCGAGCAGCGCTGACATTCGAAATCGCCACATCGTCCAGTGGGTATGTCTGCACTAAGCGATGCACTGACGAGCGAGAAAGTCCCCCTGCGCACCAAGCTGGCGTTTGGCGCGGGCGACGTCGGGCCGGCGGTGGCCACGGCGATCATGAGCTTCTTCCTCCTCTACTTCTTCACCGACGTGGCGCGCCTGCCGCCGGCGCTGGCCGGCGTGATCCTGCTGGTCACCAAGATCTGGGACGCGATCAACGACCCACTGATCGGGCTGCTCTCCGATCGGGTGAACACGCGCTGGGGCCGGCGGCGGCCGTGGTTTCTCTTCGGCGCGTTGCCGTTCGGCCTCGCCTTCTTCCTGCTCTTTCAGGTGCCTCAGCTCGGCGAGGGCGGCAAGTTCATTTATTACCTGGTCGTGTCGCTGCTGCTGGATACCATGTTCACAGTCGTCAACGTGCCCTATACCGCGCTAACGCCGGAGTTAAGCCGCGATTACGACGAGCGCACCAGCCTGAACTCGTACCGTTTCGCCTTCAGCATCGCCGGCGGCCTGATCGCAGCGGTGGCACACCCGATCATCGTGGACGCTGTGGCCGCCGGCAGCGACGTGCAGACCGGCTACGCTGTCTCGGCCCTCATCTGGGCGGTCGTCTGCACCGTCCCGTTCTTCTTTGCCTTTTGGGGAACATACGAGCGCCACACGCCGGAAGAGGCCAAAGCGCTGCCGTTTATGGAGAGCGTCAAATGGACCTTTCGCAACCGCGCCTTTCGCTATGTCACTGGCATCTATTTGCTTTCGTGGCTGGTGGTGCAAACGGTGAGCACCCTGATCGTGTATTACCTGACCTACTGGCTGCGCCGGCCGGAGATCACACCGCTGGTGCTGCTGGGCGTCCAGGGCAGCGCAATGGTCTGGCTGTTCATTTGGAGCGCGGTGAGCCGGCGGCTGGGCAAGCGCGAGGTGTATCTCATCGGCATGACGGCCTGGATCATCACCTCGCTGGCCTTGTTCATCGTGCAACCGGGCTGGCCGACGTGGAGCATCATCGCGCTGGCTGCGCTGGCTGGAATAGGGGTAGCTGTGGCCTACCTGGTGCCATGGGCCATGCTGCCAGACGTAATTGAGCTGGACGAACTGGAGACCGGCTGCCGGCGCGAGGGCGCGTTCTACGGCCTGTTTGTGCTCTTACAAAAGTTGGGGCTGGCGCTGGGGCTGTTCACCGTCGGCCAGGTGCTCAGCCTCACGGGATATATCACCCCGCCGGCGGGCGCAAGCACGCCGATCGAACAGCCGGAGAGCGCGCTGCTGGCGATCCGCGTGATGATGGGGCCGGCGGCAGCGCTGGTGTTGGCAGCGGGCATGGCCCTGGTGATGCGCTTCCCGATCAACAGGGCCAGCCACGAGCGCACGCTGCGCGAGCTGGCGCGCCGAGGACACGCTCAGACGATATAAGCCACGCCCACAGCGCCAGGCCCAGCATGAGTGGCGATGGTTGGGCCAACTTCTAGGATCACCGGCGACTGAATGCCAAGCTGGGCGCTGATCTCGCCGGCTACATCGGCGGCCAGTTGCGGCGCGGCCGCGTGGAGGAAGAACACCTTCGGGTCTTTAGAGGCTTGCAGGTCGCGCAGCGCGATCTCCTTCAGGCGTGCCACAGCTTTGCCAAAAGTACGCACCCGCTCCAACGGCTCCACGCGACCATCGCGAATAGTAAGGATGGGCTTCATCTGTAACACGTTACCAATCAACGCCTGCGCCCCACCAATCCGCCCGCCGCGGTGCAAGTTCTCCAGCGTCTCGAGGACGAAATGTAGGCGGGTGCGAGGAATCAGCGACTCAATGTGCGCCTTAATGTCGGCAGGGCGCGCGCCGGCTTTGGCCATCCGTGCGCCCTCGGCCACCAACAAGGCCATGCCGGCGCTCACCATGCGCGTGTCCACCAGCGTGATCGCTGGGTCGCCGCCCATGAGTTTCATCGCTGCCTCAGCACTGGCGTACGTGCCGCTCAGATCGCGCGAGATGTGGATCGAGATCACCTCGCCGCCTTTGAAGCGCTGGTAGATCTCTTCAAAGTCGCCCACCGAGGGCTGCGACGTTTTGGGAAAGTTCGGGTCGGTCTTCAGCAAGCGATAGAACTCGTCAATTGGCAGCTCGGTGCTGCGAAAACTCCTCTCACCGAAGAGCACGTAAGTGGAGGCAACTGCGTCAATGCCTAGCTCTCGGATCAGCTCAGGGGACAAATCGGCGTTGGAATCGGTCACAACGTAGGTCATTCCTCAATCTCCGGTCAACGGAATTCTCCTCTCACTAGGATAACACCTCTAGCGGTGGAAGGTTACTGTAGAAGGTATGTGAGGTGCATCCACTGGCAGGAGCAACCCTATATTACCTAGCAGGGGTGCGCTCACGAGGAGTGTTCCAATTCGGAATGAAAGGCCACGTCGTTGAGCTGGCCATCCGCAAGCGCGTCGCTCACGTCATCGCGGCGAAGCAAGCCAAGCATCGCGCAGGTCGGTGATGCTTGGCGTGATGAGTACAATGCCGATCAGATGGCACTGGCCAATATCGTGGCTGCCTTTGGCTTGGCGGGGGCGGCAGGATTGAACGCCTATATCCCTCTGCTGATCGTGGCCATCCTGGCGCGCCTCAACCTGCTGCAGCTCAGCCCGCCGTTCGACGCGCTGGCGAGCTGGCCGGCCATCATCGCTCTGGTGGTGTTAGGCCTGATCGAGTTCGTTGCCGACAAGGTGCCCGGCGTTGACCACGTCAACGATGCCATCCAGACCTTTGTGCGACCGGCAGCCGGCGCGATCTTGTTTGCTGCGAACACAGGCGTGGTGACCGGAATAGACACCACCTTGGCGCTGATCTGCGGCCTGGTGTTGGCCTCCGGCGTGCACGCGACGAAGGCCGCCGCGCGGCCAGTGGTCAACGGTGCGACGATGGGGATCGGCGCGCCGTTCGTCAGCCTGGCTGAGGATGTTGTGGCGCTCGTCGGGTCGCTGTTGGCCATCTTCATGCCGGTCCTCTTCGTGCTGTTTGCGGCGGGGCTGGTGTATCTGGCCTACCGGCTGATCCGCCGCGCTCGTCGGCTGCGCCCATCGGCCTCTTTGGTACGCGCCAAATGAGCGACTGGGGCGTCATCGGCCATGGGTGGGCGGTGCGCCGGCTGCAGAGCGCAATCGCACGCGCGCAGCTTGCGCAGTCTCACCTGTTCGTCGGCCCACCCAACATCGGCAAAGCCACGCTGGCGCTGGCGACTGCGCGCGCGCTGCTGGGACGCGACGCGCGCGCCCGCGCCCTGGTTGACCAGCGCCGGCATCCCGACCTGCTTTGGGTCTCCCCGCCGGCTGAAGGAGAGGCGATCAAGGTCGAGCAAGTGCGTGAGCTGTTGCACGGACTTACCCTGGCTCCAGTGGAAGGCGCGTATCGCGTGGCGGTCGTTGACGATGCCCATCGCATGACCGAGAGCAGCAAGAACGCCCTGCTAAAGACTCTCGAGGAGCCGAATCCGGCGGTGGTCATCATTCTGATCGCGCCTAATAGCGAGTCCATGTTGCCCACCATCGTCTCGCGCTGTCAGGTATTGAACCTGCGGCCGCTGGCGATACAAGACGTTGAACAGGCGCTGCTTGCGCGCGGCAGCGCGCCCGAACAGGCTGCGCTGATTGCGCGATTGTCGCGTGGGCGGATAGGCTGGGCGCTGCGGGCCATTGAGGACGAGTCAGTTCTGGCCGCACGAGCAACTCACCTGGACGATCTGCGCGCCCTGTTGGCGGCCAACCGCACGCGCCGCTTCGCCTACGCGGAGCAATTGGCCCAGGCCGACTACGCGCAGATTGTTGAGGTGCTCGAAGATTGGCTGCTGCTATGGCGCGATGTCCTGCGCGCCACGAGCCAAAGCGAGTGCTTGGTCAACCTTGACCAGCGCGACTGGATCGCGGCCCTGGCCAAGGCGCTCGCGCCGGCCCGAATCGCGCAGGTCGTGCGCGACATCAGCGACACGCTCCGCCACCTAGAGCGCAACGCCAACGCCCGCTTGGCGCTGGACGTGTTAATGCTCAAGCTGCCGCATCTCGCGGCCTCGCTCAACTCAGCACAACCAGGACTTGATTCTGCTCCACTGCCTGGCGAGGTTGTACCTTGATTGCGCTCACAGTTCCCTCTCGGGGTGCCTTTAGCTCATTCTCCATCTTCATGGACTCAAGCACGACCACCACCTGGCCTTTGCGCACTTTTTGGCCCTCGGTCACCGGCACGGCCACGATCAGGCCAGGCATAGGCGATTTGATCACGACCTCGCCGCTGGTGGGCGCGAAGGCGCCGGCGGCCTGTGCCAGGCGTCTGGCTCGCTCGTCTGCGACCTGTACGTAATAGGCGACGCCGTTGATGAGCACGCGGTATTCCCCGTCGCCGGCTTCCTCAACCAGGACCTCATACGAGCGATTGTCGAGCAGCAAGGAGTACAACTCATCGTCTATCGGGCGCATGTCCAGCACGCGGCGCTGTCCGTCAATGATGACCTCGTTGTCCTGGTTGATCTCTATCACGTAGGTTTTGTCGCCGATGGTGGTCAGGTAGCGCATATCAGGAAGGTAGTATATCGGCATGTCAGCGGTTGCTGTGCTGATGGCGTCGAACAACGCGCACAAGCGGCGTGAGCTGGGCGAGATCTTCGCCTTGGCCGGCTTGCGAGAGGTGGTGCTCATCACGCCGGACGAACTGGGCGTGCGCTGCGAGCCGGAGGAAAGCGGCACAAGCTATCTGGCCAACGCTTTGATTAAAGCCCAAGCGCTGGCCAAGGCTTATCGAGACAGCGGCGGTGCGCAGCCGGTCTGGATATTGGCCGACGACTCCGGCCTGGAAGTGGACGCGCTGGGTGGGCAGCCGGGCGTGCATTCGGCCCGTTACTACCAAAGCGCACCTGGCGGGGATGGCTGCGCAGCGTTATTGGCCGCGATGGCCGGCGTTCCCGATGCACAGCGCAGCGCGCGCTTTCGCTGTGTCCTGGTCCTCATCAGCCCCGAGGGTGACGTGCATCACTTCGAAGGCGTGTGTGAGGGCCAAATCGCGCATGAGCGGCGCGGCACAGGCGGCTTCGGCTTCGATCCGGTGTTCGTGGTCGCCGATGGACGCACCATGGCCGAGCTTTCGGCAGCCGAGAAGCACGCAATCAGCCATCGCGGGATCGCCGGACGTCAAGCAGCGGCGTTTCTCAGGCAGGTGATGCGCTGATGATCTCCAACCTGGTCTCGCGCATCCGCGAGGAAGTGGCCGGCCAGCTTGCTGCCCTCCCGTCGCCGCATCTCGTGCTGGCTGTCTCCGGCGGTCCGGATTCGCTGTGCCTAGCCGACGCCGTGCTGGCCATTGCGCCGCGCCGCATGCTGCGTCCGATCATCGCCCACCTTGATCACGGCCTGCGCGGCGCTGCCTCGGCAGCCGACGCGGACTTTGTTCGGACGTTTGCCGAGGCGCGCGGTGTGCCATGCGTGATTGAGCGCGCCGACGTGCGCGCCTACGCGCAACAGCACAAGTGCTCTATCGAGGTCGCTGCCCGCCAGGTTCGCTATCGCTTCCTGGCGCGCGTTGCGGAGGCTCACCAGGCCTCCTGGGTTGCGCTGGCACATCACGCCGATGATCAGGCCGAGACGGTGCTGCTGCGCCTCATCCGTGGCACGGGCCTATGGGGCTTGCGAGGGATGCGCCCATACGGCCCGCTGCCCACCGCAAGGCATCTGACCGCTGTGCGGCCGCTGCTGCGCGTGGTGCGCGCAGATATTGAGCGATACTGCCATGAACAGCGCCTATCACCCCGCCACGATGCCACCAATGATGCGCTGGACCACACCCGCAACCGGATCCGCCATGAGTTGCTGCCGCTGCTCGAACGCTACAACCCCAACATCCGTGCCGTCCTCGTCCGGCTGGCCGACACGATCGCTGCTGACCTGGACATCATCGCACAAGCGACGCAGGAGGCGTTTGTTCGCCTGGCGCAAGCTGCCGAGGACGGCAGCTTTGTGGTCGATCGGCGCGCTTGGCAGGCGCTCTCGATCGGCCTACAACGGGCGACGCTGCGCTGGGCAGCCCAGCAATTGCGCGGTGAGTTCATCGAATTGCCCTACGCCGCTGTGGAGGAAGCGCGCGCCGTGCTGAACAGCGCAGCCACCAGCGGCGAGATCGCGCTTACGCGCGATGTGCGGATCGCCGTAGAGAAGGATGTTTTTACCGTGCGCAAATCGTTATAGCTGCCTTCCTATAATCACGGCGATGGTTGAACCAGGGGAGCCGCTTACCGAGCGCGAGCTAGAGGTCGTGCGGCTGCTGGCGACAGGCATAAGCAATAAGGAGATCGCCGCCCGACTACACATCAGCACGAACACTGTTCGCGTCCATCTGCGCAACATCTTCGCTAAGCTGGAGGCGCAATCGCGCACAGAGGTGACCATGATCGCCGTGCGCAATGGATGGATTGATATCCCTCTGCCTAGCGAAGCAGACGATCAGGCGATAAAAAAAGAGGAAGACGCACGCGCAGCAGTTCCACCGCCTACTGTTGTGATCCAGGTGGCGCCTGACCCCCAGCCGCTGCCGGCGCTGTCGCTCTGGCGACGGATTGCAGCGGTTGCCGCCATCGCGCTGATGGTTGTGCTGGTGACCCTCGTTTGGCCACGCCCAATTAACGCCCCCGATCCAGCGCTGGCAGACGTTGAGCGAGCCGGCGCGCCGCTAAACGAACCGGTGGCGCCGCCGAGCGAGACCTCGCGCTGGCACGTGCGCGCCTCGATCCGCACGGCGCGCACGCGACCTGCCGTGGCGACCGTCCAAGGACAGGTCTATGTGATCGGCGGCGAGGTAAATCGCGCGCCCACTGCCGAGGTGCTCATCTACGACCCGCAGCGAGATGCGTGGCGCGACGGACCACCTAAGCCGACGGCGGTGATGAACGCGGCCGCCGCAGTCATCAGCAATGTCATTTACGTTGTGGGCGGCATTGGCGCGGATGGCATGCCCACCGACCGGGTGGAGGCGCTGCGCGCGACGGACGACACCTGGCAGGCGCTGCCTCCCCTCCCTCAGCCGCTTGCCGGCCATGCCGTGGCCGCGCTTGGTGATCAGCTTTACGTCGTCGGTGGGCGCACCTCTATGGGGATGAGCAGCGCAGTATGGGTTTTCGATACGCGCACACGCGCATGGCGCGCTGCCGCGCCGCTGCCAACCCCGCGCAGTCAACTGGCGGCCGCAGTGCTGGACAACCGCCTTTATGCAATCGGGGGCTACGACGGTCAGCGCGAATATCCAACCTGTGAATACTTTGAACCAGTCAGCAACCGCTGGTCGGCCTGTGCGCCGATGATTATCCCGCGTGGTGGCTTGGGCCTGGCGCAAACCGGGACATCACTGTATGCAGTGGGCGGCGGGTTGACCGGATTCGTCGGCTTCAACGAGCGCTATGACCCGACTCGGGATTCTTGGACGCCGTTTGAAATGCCCGAGGTGCGCTTGGGGGACTGGCGCTACGTCGGCATTGCGTCTATGCCCGACCGCTTTTACGTCATCGGCGGTTCGGCGCGCGGCGTCCCGCTTGCCGATAACTACGTCTATGAAGTCTTCACCTTCAAGACCTTCCTGCCGACCTTCCAGGCTGGTGGGGAGCAGTAAATACGCAATACGCACTACGGAATACGGAATACAGAATACGGAATATGCACACTATGGAACGCGATCTACGTATAGCGTATTACGTATTGCGTATTATGTATTGCGTATTGTATCTAAGCGCTGTGCGTCGGATGGCGCGTAGCTTGTGAGGGTTGCGGTTCGCCAGTCTGTGCGGCCTGCCACCAAGCGCGGATGACCTCGGCATCCTCGAAGAACCAACGTCCCCAGCCGGGGGAATGCCCGATGCCGTCCAGCTCCACGGTTTTGGCCCCCTCCAGCTCGCTGAGCGAGAGCGGCACGACGCCATCGCCCCACTGTGCGCCATTTTGTGAGATGAAGCGGTAGTTGTAGTACGCCTGGCGTTCGCGCAGCGTGCCGTTGGGCTTACCCTCGACGTAGCGCCCACGGATGTTCACGTACTGCACCTGAGGCGCATAGTAGGCGCCTGGATAGACTTCATCTACCCACGCGGCGGCGCGCATGCCGCGTTGCGAGGCGTTCTTGGGCACGCGCAGCGGGCTGCCCACCATGAACAGATGCGAGACGCGCTCGTAGCCGCGATGGGCGTGATGATAGGGTTTGAGCTTGCGGTCGCCCAAGTAAGCGCGCCCAACAATGCCGCCGGCGCTGTGGCCGATCACAATGACTTTGCGCGCGCCGGTCCGGCGTAGCGCATGTTGGACGGCGGCATGGACGCGATCGACCAACAGGCTATAGTCACTCACGCCGGCCAACAGCCAACTCAGGCGCGTGATGCCGGCGATAAAGACGCGCCGGCCGGTGACGTTGCTCAGCAGCCGCGCTGCGTTACGATAATCGCTCCAATGCGAGCCAAAACCACCGATCAGGACGATGGGTTCTTTCTCGACCATGCCCCCAACCCAGATTGCGTTCCGATTTTGGGATAGTCTAGTGGGGAGGGATGAGCTGGCTATTAGGGCTGCGGATGACTTCTACGCCCACATACGGGCGCAGGACCTCTGGCACGATCACGCTGCCATCCGGCTGCTGGTAGTTCTCGAGCACGGCGATCATCGTGCGCGGCAAAGCTAGGCCGCTTCCGTTGAGGGTGTGCACGAACTCCGGCTTTGCGCCGCGCTCGCGGCGGAACTTGATGTTGGCGCGCCGTGCTTGAAAATCGCCGGTGTTGCTCACAGAGCTAACCTCCAACCACTCGCCGACACCGGGTGCCCAGACCTCTAGGTCGTAAGTGATGCAGGCAGCGAAGCCCAAATCACCCGTGCATAACAGCTTCACCCGATAGGTCAGCCCCAGGGCCTTCAACGTCTCTTCGGCGTCGGCGAGCATCTTCTCGAGGTAGTGGTCGCTCTCCTCAGGCTTGGTGAAGGCATACATCTCCACCTTGTCGAACTGGTGGCCGCGCTTGAGGCCGCGCACATCTTTGCCGGCGCTCATCTTCTCGCGGCGGAAGCACGGCGTGTAGGCCGCATAGAGCTTGGGCAGTTCCTCAGCGCTCAGGATCTCGCCGCCGTGCAGGTTCGTGAGCGGCACCTCGGCCGTCGGCACCATCCAGAAGTCCTCTTCGGCGTCGTGATAGAGGTTATCGCGAAACTTAGGAAGCTGGCCGGCAGCGAAGAGCGTCTGGGACTTCACCATGAAGGGTAAATAACGCTCTTCATAGCCCTGTTGTAGGCGCAAATCCAGCATCCAGGCGATCAACCCGCGCTGGAGGCGAGCGCCCCAACCATTGAGCACGTAGAACCGGCTGCCGCTGAGCTTCACGCCGCGCTCGAAGTCAATGATGCCCAGCGCTTCCCCGATCTCCCAGTGGGGCTTGGGGGGGAAGTCCGGCTTGGGCAGACTGCCTTCGTGGACGCGCACGATGACGTTGTGAGTCTCGTCCGGGCCGATGGGCACGCGCGGGTCGGGCAAATTGGGCAGGCCAGCCGTGAGTTCATCAAGCTTGGCCTCAACTTGACCTAACTCGTCCTCGAGCGCGGCGATCTCGTCGCCCACGCGGCGCATCTCTGCCTTTTTGGCTTCTCGCTCGGCCTCGTCGCGCATCTGACCAATCTGTTTGCTGACGGTGTTACGCAGGGCGCGCAATTGCTCAGCACGCACAATGATGGCGCGCCGTTGTGCATCCAAGGCCAAGATTTCGTCCACGGGGCCGGGGTCGGTGCCGCGATTGATCAACGCTTGCCGAACGCGATCGGGGTCTTTGCGGATGAGGTTAATGTCGAGCATGGGCGGGTTCACGCAGAGGGCTATGCTCAGCTACGGTGTTATGCGCAGCGTATTGTACCCCGCCGTCTTGCCAAGGGAAGTTAGATGCGTTCACGGCTGGAGGCGGAACCCTGAGTGGGCGACGGCACTGCTGTCGCCCGCCCTCTTATCAACTCGCAAGCGGTCGCCCCTATTGGTGAACGCCCGATTGGTGAATGCATCCGAAGTTGGGCGTTCACAGCGAGAGGCAAACTCCTTTACACGAAGGCAGGGATTTCCAGGCTCGCAACAGCGACATCTGGCGCGCTAGAGAGTTGTCCTCTTAAACTCCTCGAGTGCTGATGAGGTTGATGGCAGG
>JAGHYX010000121.1 GCA_017743375.1 Chloroflexota bacterium | reverse complement strand
ATGAAGGCCGGCTCTTGGGCGGTCAACGTGATGACGGAGGCGTAGAGGCGCATGGAGATTACTTGGGGAAGGTATAGCGCATGCCGGCCGGCAGATAGAACGCTTCGCCGTTGCTCAGCGTCGCCCTCAACCAATCACCCTCGATGATCGCATGGTCAACCAGGCTGGAGGGCGGCATCGAGATCACGTCGTAGATTTTCAGCCTGCCGCCGAAGTCCAGCGGATTCAGCGGCAGGCTGGCCATATACTCCCCCTTGGCCGGCTTCAGCTCGGCTTGCTCGATCACCTCAAGGTGTCCCTTGCTGCGCCACAGCCCCATGCGGATCCAGCGCGGCGGGCGAAAGTCCGCTGCGTGAAGGACCGCGAACTCGAAGACGCTCCCGACCGCGACTTCCTTGGCCCGCCCAAAGCTGGGCAAGTTGCGTCTGGTTTGTTCCATCTTGACGCGATAGGCGTTGTCAGCGAACTTAAAGGTGACCAGTTGGTAGCGCACGTTCAGGCCGCGCGCCGGCGTGACGTAGATGCCCTGCGCATTCAGCGCGCCCAGCTCAGCCTTGTAAGCGGGCACATGGTCGGCTTGGTAATACGCCGCCGTGGCCAACCCCAGCGCATACGTCAGCGCGTAGTTGTGAAGGTAGCGGCCGGTCTCGTAGAGCCGGCCTGCCTCGCGCGTCATGTAGAACAGGTTCTCGTGAAAGGTCAACCGACACAGCGTCAGGCGCATGGCGGGGTCACTTCCTCTTGCCGGCCTTGGCGATCCACGCCTGATGGTAAGCGCGGCTGTCGGCAAAGGCCCGCTCCAGCAGCGCTTTGGTGTCCTCGTTCGATACCTGATTCAGGAAGGCTGTCAGCTCATCGCCGACCAGCAACTGGTCAACGTTCACACCGTCCTGCTTCAGCAACTCCGGCACCAACTTCTGTGCTTCCGAGACAACTAAATGCGGGTCCAGCGGATCGGGCGGTTGAATCTGCTCCTTGAGGGCATCGTAGAGCCTTTGGGTGAAGAGCAGGTTGGAGAAGATCTCGCCATCGGTCAGCGCGATCGCCACGATGTGGTTCTGCATGCGACCCGTGCGGGTGGTCTGTGCGCCGTAGCGCTTGGTGCGCATCACGTTGTTGACGACATAGAGGAACAGGTTATAGGTCAGGTCGCGCGCGGTGACCACCGAGGGGAAGATCACCTGCGGCGTGACGTGGTCCTGTTCGTTGATCCGGCTGGTGACCTCGCCGTAGCGGGTCATTGTGCCGTCCTCATAGGGCGCGTTGAGGGTGAACGCCTCGTGGCTGTGCTCGTAGCTGGTCAGCGAATATGCTGTGTCGGTGATCACCTTCGATTTCTCGGAGCCGCTGTCGCCGATGGCGAAGCCATAGGCGATGCAATCCGGGCACTGGGTACAGAACTTCACGTTGTAATCGCAGATCAGCAGCCCGTTGGCGTCCACGTCCCGTTTCTGGTCGCCTGCCGGCTCGCTGCTGATCAAGCCATAGCGGCGCAGCAGCTCGCGACCCACCAGCCGCTCAGGGGTGGACTGTTTGCGCTTGAAGATGGTGATGCGCGTGAGCAACTCCTTGTTCCTGACGCCGGCGGACACACGGGCGGTGTTCAGCTCGCCATCGGTCTGGAAGAGCGGATACGAATCGGTGGCCCGGATCGTGACGATATGGGCATAGCGCCCCATCGGCTTGCCGGGGACCTCGGACAAGAACCAATGTTGCTTGAGTGTAGACATGGGCTTACTCCTTTGTTTTTGAAGGCTGGGACTAAGACTCGGTGGTTTCTGCTTCTTCGCGCTCGGCGCGATCCTTTGCGGCTTCGTCCAGGTAGATCACCTCGCAGGCGTTCTTCAGCAGGTTGAGCTGCTTGCCGCGCAGCGCGCTGCGGTCGCCGCGGAAGACGCCGAAGAAGATCTCGTGGACGAAGTAGCGGGCGAACTCCTGCATGGCTGCCTGCTGGCTTTCGCGGGTGCTGCCTTTGGGCGGAAAGGCGAGCTGTTCCTTGTAGGCGCGCTCGATGAAGTTGTGCAACGCGCCGTAGGCTGCGTCTGTGAGTGCGTCCTCGTCGGCGAAGAGCCGCGCGTCGGCGTCTAAGATCACGCGGGCGGTCTTGGTGATGGGTTGTAGGATGCTGTTGCTATTCCAACGTTTGGCACGATAGAAACGGCGATAGAGCTGGGTGAGCGTTCGGGCGTGGTTGGTCATGGTCTGGTCTCCTGAGAGGAAGTGAACATATTGCAGGTAGAGCATTGCGTCGCGAACCGTCAGGTTATCCGACTTCTCCTGGCGCTTGCCCTTCTTCAGATAGTGAAAGGCATAGATCGGCGACGCGGCCAGGTTGCGGGCCACGGGTGGGAGTTGTTGCCAGCGGTAGTCGAACCCGCCCGCACTGGCTGCGTTGGCGTCCACATGGATGGCATAGGTGACCATCAACCGGCGAATTGCGGGGAGGAGTTCATCCACGTTGAGACGCGCTTTTTGAACGATGTGCTGAATGGCGGCGTGGGGTGCGTCTAAGAAGACGGTCTCATCAATTTCGTTGGCCTCCAGCATCACCGGCAGCAACGACTCGCTGGCCACCACCTTGACGTCTATCATCAGCGGCAGCAACAAAGCGAGCAGGGCCGGATGCACCCATGCTTCGACGTCGGTCGCCTTCTGGCCGCTGAGCGGCGGCACGCCCAGAAAGGCGAACATGACCGGGTCGCTCTCCGGGAAGTGCAGGCGGATGTAGCGATCATCCTCTGGCGCCGGGTCTTCTGGGTCGAGCATGAACGCCTGGAGGCGCTGGAGCGTGGCGGGCGAAAGGTCGAGCGCGCCTTTGGCGCTGAGCTGACGCTTGAGGTCTGTCACGCTCACCCGCCGCAGCCTGAGGTACGCGCGGCGCAGGACCTGCAGCGTCTCCGGCGTGAAGAAATACAGAGGGTAGAAGAACAGGTAGCGGATGCGCCGGCCCTCGAATTTCCCGCCGCTGACCGCTGCGCGGTTCATCAGGATCTGCCTAAGCATCATCTCCAGGCCGCAGATCGAGCAGATGTCCCGGACTGCGTCAGAGCCGCCCAGGGGCTTCTTGCCGGTATATACCTGCGGCATGAACAAAACGGCCGCCTCACGCTGCTTCTCTATCCGATAGGGCGACGAGCACAGCGAGCAGACCGCGGTTGTGCCGCGCCCCTTGCGCTTGGCGTTGGTGTAGCGCTCCAGCTCGGTTTGCGCGGCGCGCCGTAGGTCGGCCTTGTCCGAGCCGCCCAGGGTCAGGGTTTGGGTGATGTAGTCCTCCAGATCGGCCCAGGCGTCGCTTTCTTTGGGCGCGTCTTGTGTGAGCAACGGCCTGACGGCGTCGGCCAGCTGCTTGGCCCACAACCTTATCTTCTCCGCCAGCTCAGCGGGGGAGAGGCCAGGGTTGCGCTTGATGAAATGGCCGGCGGCGAAGTACCAGTGGTAGCCCACACCACCAGCGCGGTTATCGCGCGGCACAGCCAGAAAGTCATCTTTCTGATCAGCGAGGCCCATCTCGCGCAACAGGAAGTCGGCCGTATCAAAATCGGGCAGCTTCTCCCTGTTCAGATTCTCTTCCAGATAGCACCACTCGGCCAGTTGGTCCACGCGAATATCGTTTGGCAGGTCTAGGTCAACCTCTGGTGACATCCATTGGCCACGTTGCATCTTCTCGAAGCGCTTGCCTGCGGAAGGCGATTTTGATTCGTGGATCAACGTTGGCATGGCCTCAGCGCCGAGCGCGAGCAAATCTGGCAAGTCAAAGAAGAGCCAGTAGTATTCGGGGAACTTGATGCCCTTGCCGTCGCGCTTGAAACCGGTCTTGCTCTGTGCCAGCCGCCGGCGCACCAGCGCCTTGATGTTGTCTATGATCGCCTGGGCGACCTGCCCGCAGGGGGGTGGGGGCGGTGCCTGCGTCGTGTGCTCCAGATAGATCACCCCGCTGGGGGCGTAGAGCAGCGGCTGGCGGTATTCGTGCGTCATCGCCCGCAGCGCAGCGTTGTGGATGAAATTGGTCAGCACCCCGCGGATGTCAGCGACGTGGTGATAGGTCAGGCGGGCGCGGCCATCGCTCAGCGTCTTGATCGCCTCCTGGACCTTCTGCGTCATGGCCTGGGGCGGCGTCTGCACCACGTAGGCCAGCAAGTCTGCGAGCCGGCTGAGCTGCTCGGCCAGGTCAAGTTGGGTGGGATTCAGCCGCAGCGCTTTCAGGAGGCTCAGGTTGCGCAGCGTGCCCCAGCGCACCTGGGTGTTACAAGCAATGTAGATGAGGTCGTGCAAGACATGCGCAGCCCCGCCGACGGGCTCCAGGAAGGGGGCTAAGCCCAGGCGCTCACACCAGGTTACGAAGATGCGCTCTAGCGTCGGCATCTGCGCCGCGCCCACTGCGCGCTCGTGGCTGAAGCCGGCCTCCTGTAGCTCGTTCTCAACGTCGGGCAGCTTTAGGAAGTCGTGCATGACGTAGCCGGCGCTGAAGACCCGCCGCGTGAGGTCATCGTAAGCGCGGAACTGCGGCGCGCCCCACGCCTGTAGCAGGCGCGCGACGTGGAGCGTGGGCAACAACCCGTTGAGCAAGTGCGCGCGCATGGTCTGGTCGGCGCTGTAACGCTCGACGCCGATGCGTCCCTCGGCGCGATGTTGGGCGGCGAACTCGCCACCCTTGGCCGCGACATGCCCTAACCGCTCGGAGAGCGGCGGCAGCACGTGTTGGACGAAATCGGCCATCACCGGATCGCCCGGCCAGAGCTTGTCCGTCGCCTGGCGCATCAAGACGACCAACAGCGGCTCGGCGGCGATCTGGGCCGGCTGGGCTTGCTCGTCCGGCGCTTCCTCTTCTTCTACGAATGTCTCAAGTTCTTCCTCCAGGTCTTCAATCAAGTCTTCCTCGCTCATAAGGCTCCCTTTTCAAAGAATCACACGATCACGGCGCTACCGCCACATTGGAGCGGATGGTAGCGTAAGCGGGCGTCCAGCAAGAGCGCGGCGCGCTCCAGGGCGATCGTGCCGCCGACGTTATCGCGGCTGGTGAAAGAATAAAGCGGGAACAGCAAAGGCAGCGCCAGCCGGCGCTTCATTTCTAGTGGGTGCATGCCTGCGCACAGCAGCGCCGGCAAGGTGCGCCGAGACAAGCGGTTGTTGACCTCGTCGCATCCGGGAAAAGAAGCGTCAACGTGCAGCCCCTTGATCGCTTGCGCTTTGCCAAACTGGTCTGCGCTCCAGTAACCCAGGTCTTTGTCCAACCAGAACTGATAGGCTTGAAACTCCTTTGGCTGGCCTAGCTCAAAGAAACCCAACGGCTGTTCGTTCTGAAAGGCTTTTGGGTTTAGCTTTGCCTGAATGACTTCCTGGTAGAACGCTTCTTCGCTGATATACGACAACTCATAGTTTGCGATCGCCTGAAGCAAATCTATGACCTTAAAGCGGTCTGCTTGCCGGCTCTCCGAGGGGTCAATGACGCCGCACACCAAGCTGCTGCCGCCGCGGAAGGAAAGCGCTTCCTCCAGCAACGGCGAGCGTTGGCCGACGAGTTCTTTGTACTGCGGAATGGCGCTGGATAGACGGACGCCGAAGGTTGCTTCGTATCGCTTTTGTAGGGTTGCGCGCTGCTGTTGATATTGCTCGCGGATGGTCTTGCGCGAAAGACCAAGCAAAATCTTGAGCGATTGAAACTTGCCCCAGGTCTGGGCGTATTGTGCAAATTCAGCGACCGGTGGAAACGCCGACCGAATCGCCTCATTAAATTGCTGGCGATCAAGCTCAGCGCCTGCGGTCAACGGTGCAGGCGATTCACCCTGGCTGTTGAACAAGCGCTCAATCAGCCAGGCAGGGAGAACAGCGTAAGCAACGTAGTCGCAGAAAGCGAAGGTCTGCCCGCCTCGCTGATAGTCGCTGTGCCGGCCAAGCCGGCCGAGCCTTTGGATAAAACTGCCCGCGCTGTGGCTTTCAAAGATCAGAAAGTTGATCCGAAAGTCCACCCCGATGTCCACCGTGGACGTGCCGACCAGCAAGTCGGCCTCGTATGAGGCGCGCCGGCTGTGCCGCGAGGTCAGCCCGATGTTGAGCCCAACGCTCAACCCGTGCGTCTCAAAGAGAGGCTTGAGCTTGTGGTAGATGCGCAGCGCCGACCCGACCGAGTTCACGATGATGGCGCCTTTGGTATGCGGGCGACGATCGAGAAAGAACCGCAAGACGAGATCGTCTGCGCTTTGCTCAATCCAGTCTTCGGCGCGTTGCGCAGCGACGAAGTGGACGGCGACTGGGTTGAGGATCCTGCGCCAATGCGCCGGCTCGCCGTGCGTTGCATATTGCCCCTCGATGAACTTCACCCGCAGGCCAGACCGCTCCAAATATTCGCGCATCAGCGGGCTGGGCGTGGCCGATAGGAAGAGAAATTTGTGAGGGCGCGCGATGCCGCTGGTCTCCTGGATAAACAGCAACGCATTGAGAACGCTGATGACCTGCGGCACGTCAAAGACATGGAATTCGTCGAACGTGAGTTGAGAAAACTTCTGCGCCAGCGGCGCGGCATAGCGGTCAGGAGCGTCATCCGGATAGGTGTAAAACTGATGCATGACGTAATGGAAGATGTCGGGATTGGTCAGAACGAGATCGCCGTTGCGGATGATCCGCATGAACGCTTCTCCCCGTCGCGTGTAGTCATCTTCTGCCATCGCCTGATCCAACGCCGCCTTATTCAGCCGGCGGTACTCGACGTTGGCGTTCCATGTTTTGATCGCCCGCTCCACTTGCGCTTGCTGATCCTCGATGAGCTCGTTGGTCGGATACATGGCGAGGATGGGATAGTTGATCCCACCCCGCACCAGGATGGGCAACTGTCCGGCCAAGCTCTTGCCATCGCCGGTCAGCGCTGTGTTGAAGATGACCTCCACATCATCATTGGTCAACGCCTGATAGGTCTCGACTTGATGCTGTGATAATCGCCAGCCCAGCGGCAGTCGAGTGCTCAGCTCCTCTGGAACTGTCTCCGCCAACCGTGAGTAAACCGGCTGTAGCCGTACTTTCATCAACTTGCACAGTTATATCCCACCCCCAGGGTCACATTTGCGACCCTCCACCTGTTCCCCTGCGCCCA
>JAGHYX010000120.1 GCA_017743375.1 Chloroflexota bacterium | reverse complement strand
TTTTGTATACTTGCGCCCGTTTGCGCGATGAACGTCTTCCCGGCGGATGCCCGGCTGGCCTACACGAGCAGCGTCGTGGCTGCCGCGCTGACGCTGGTTTTAGCCTCGGCGTTGGCGATCGCGCTCTTCCTCTTTCCGCTCTCGCTGCTGACCTTTTTGTTCGCCATAGGTGCGCTCACCCTGTTGGCGATCGCAGCGTGGCTGGGCTATCAGGCGTATCAATTGCGCGATGTGAGCTATTCGCTGGATAGAAACGCCCTGGTTATTCGCTGGGGGACGATGGTCGAGGTCGTGCCGACCGGCAACATTCATGAAGTCACTGAGGGCAGCCAAATTGCTGCCCAACTCCGGCTGTGGCGCCCTCCGCTGCCGGGTTGTTGGTTTGGCGAGGGTCGCCATCCTGCGTTGGGCCGCGTGCGCTCCTACGCCACCGAGCCGCCAGAGCGCCAGTTGCTGATCGTCACGCCCCAACGTAGCTACTTGCTCTCGCCGAATGATTTAGAGGGCTTCGTAGAGGCGCTGCACGTGCGCTTGGGGATGGGGCCTACCCGCGTGGTCGCGCCGAGCCGGACGCTGCCCGCCTTCGCCCGCTGGCCGGTCTGGCGCGATAGGCTGGCGCTGGTCTTGCTGGCGCTCGGATGGGCGCTAAACCTGACCATCTTCGCGGTGGGCTTGGCGCGCTATCCAGAACTGCCGACCCAAATCGCGTTGCACTTCGACGCCGATGGATTCCCCGACCGCCTGGGAAGCAAGCAACAGTTGTTCGTGCCCATCTTCTTCAGCCTCCTCATGCTGATTATCAGCACGGCAGTTGGTTTTGTAATATATAATAGAGACAAATTGGCAGATAGTAACGATCAGGACGCGCAGACATCCACGCCGCTGGCTGCCTACATGCTGTGGGCCGGCAGCGTTGCTGTGCAAGCGCTCTTCCTGATCGCCATCTTGACCCTGACGTTCAACCGCACAACATGATACTCGTCACGGGAGCAACGGGTTGCATTGGCCGCGCTGTCGTGGAAAGGCTTGTCTCCTCAGGCCATCAGGTGAAGTGTCTGTTTCACTGGGGGCGCGAACATTTGTGCCCGCGCCGGGTGGTGATCACCGGCGGGGACGTGCGCAACGAAGACTCAATCTACGAAGCGATCACCGACGGCGGCGCATGTGACACTGTGGTGCATCTGGCCTATATTCGCCGCGAGACCAAAGAGGACACCTTCGACGAGGTCAACATCGCCGGCACGCGGAACGTGATCTCGGCCATGAAGCGCGCCAACATCAAGCGCCTGATCGTGGTGGGCTGCCTGGGCGCGGAATCGCGCTCTCCCTATCCGCTGCAGCGCAGCCTGGGCAAGGCCGAGGAGATCGTGCGCGCCAGCGGCCTGAACTTCACCGTGTTGAAATCGGCGGTCGTCTATGGAGAGGGCGACTGGTTGACATCTTGGCTGGCCGGCATTGCAACCGACTTCCCGTTTGTGATGCCGCTGCCGCACAGCGGCGCCACTAAGCTCCAGCCGATCTGGGTGGGCGACGTCGCCGCCTGTGTTGAGCGCTGCTTGAGCACCCGCTCGACCTTTCGCCAGGTGGTGCCGATCGGCGGTCCGCAGGCGTTGAGCCTGAGCGACATCGCCCAGATCACGACCCAGGCGATGAAGCGCCGCCGGCGCATCGTGCGCGTCCCAAGCGCGTTGACCAAGCAGGTCGTCGCCTTCCTCAAGCGCTGCCGGAACGCGCTGACCGAGTTAGAGATGGACGCGCTGGCTTACAATCGCACCACGGAGATCGGCGGCGTGCACCGCGTCTTCGGCTTTGCGCCGGCCAAGATGGCCTCCAAGCTCGATTACCTTGATCCAAATCGCGAGCCACCGCCGTTGCCCGTGCGCTTTCGCTCGCGCGCTCAGCATGCGTCTGCCTAAAGTATCTTCAGGCGGCAACAGGGATGAATTCGCCGTCATCGGCCTGGGCCGATTTGGCTCCAGCCTGGCGCGCACCCTGGTCAGTCGCGGCGCGTCGGTGCTCGGCATTGACCGTTCGCCGGAGCCAGTTCAGGAGTTGGCCGATGAGTTGACGCAGACGGTGGTGCTAGACGCCACCAACGAGGCCGCCCTGCGTGAGGTGGATATCGCTGTCTTCAGCACGGTCATCGTCGCCATCGGTTCGAACTTCGAGGCAAACCTGTTGACGACGGTGGCCTTGCGTGAGTTAGGGGTAAATAACATCATCTGCAAGGCGCTGAATCTGCGCCAGCGCGACATCCTGTTGAAGGTCGGCGCAAATCGCGTTGTGCTGCCGGAATACGAGGCCGGCTACCGTTTGGCGCTTGAACTCACCATCCCTGGCATGCTCGGACAGATTGATTTAGGCCCAGGCTATACGATCAGCGAGATCAAAACCCCCAGCCGGATCGCCAATCAGCCGCTGAATCGGTCCGACTTCGCCAAGCGCAACCTGAATGTGCTGGCCGTGAAGCGTGGCGATCACCTGATCGTCTCCCCCTCGCAAGACTTTGTCCCCCAGACTGAAGATGTGCTCGTTGTGCTCGGCAAACTGGCCGACGTTGAGCGCTGCGCAGAGGACTAGATGGTCCGCTCCCGGCGCAAAGCTTTTCACCCTCCACCTCCCCTACGTCTGGTGCTGGGCTTGGCATTGCTGACCTTTATCGGGTCGCTGGCCCTCAGCTTGCCTGGCGTTGCGGCGCGGCCGCTGCAGTTCAACGAAGCTCTGTTTACGGCGGTCTCTGCCCTTTCCGTGACCGGCCTCACCGTCATCGCGCCGGGCCGCGACCTCACCCCACTTGGCCAGCTTGTGCTGATGTTGCTCATCCAGATCGGCGGTGTGGGCTTCATGGTGTTGGCCCTGCTGGTCTATCGGCTGATCGGGAGAGAGATGCTGCTGGAGGAGCGCTTGGCACTGCGCGACTCGCTGGGTCTGGTGAGTTTGACGGAGATCATCACGCTGACGCGCCGCATCTTGCAAGTCGTCGTCGTTCTCGAGCTGATTGGCGCGCTGTTGTTATGGCTGCACTGGCGAGCTGTGCTGCCCTTGAGCGAGGGCGAGGTGATCCGCTATGCGCTCTTTCACGCGGTCTCGGCGTTCTGCAACGCCGGCTTTGACCTGTTCAACAGCCATCCGCGCTTCCCGGATGGCTTGCCCAAAGATGGCGTGACCTTGCTCATCTTCGCGGTTTTGATCGTGCTCGGCGGGTTGGGCATTCCCGTGATCGCCGATTTGCTCTCTTGGCCTCGCTCGCGGTCGCTTTCGCCGCATACTCGCCTGACGCTGTTGATCGTGGGGTGGCTAAACCTGAGCGGCGCGTTGGCGATCCTGGTCGCCGAGACGTTGGCGCAAGGCGTGCTGAGCGAGCGGTCGCTGCTTGAGCGATCTGCCGTGTCGCTCTTCCAGGTCATCTCGGCGCGCACGGCCGGTTTCTCCGCCATTTCTGAGCTCGATGCGCTCTCTCCCGGCGCGCACCTGGCGCTGATTAGCCTGATGTTCATCGGCTCCGCGCCGGCCTCGATGGGCGGCGGCATCACCACCGGCACTTTCGTCGCCATGTTGATTTCCATGTGGAGCTACGTGCGAGGATTCCCCAGCGCGCGCGTGATGGGCCGCACCATTGGCCAGGAGAGCACGCGGCGCGCTGCCGCCGTGCTGACCGTCTCGCTCGTCGTCGTGATCACCGCGGCTTACCTCGTTATCCTCACCACGCCCACCGCCGGCTTTTTGGAAGTCATCTTCGAGGTCGTCTCGGCTTTCGCCACCTGTGGGCTTTCGCTGGGGACGACAAGCAAGCTCAGCCTAGCCGGCCAGTTTGTGATCATGCTGATGATGTTCTGGGGACGGCTGGGCGCGCTCACGGTTGTGGCGGCGCTGGCAACGCCTCGCCATAAGACCTTAATCACCTATCCGGAGACCACCATTCTGATTGGGTGAGCGGGCGACGGCACTGCCGTTGCTCACCCAGGCTCCGCCCTTAGCTGTGCATGCACCCATGTGCTTCGCATCGGCGCTAAAATCTCAGCATGGCGCAAGCACCGGAGGCCACTCGCCCGCTGCGCATCCTGATCGCCAAGCCCGGCCTGGATGGGCATGACCGCGGCGCGAAGGTGATCGCCCGTGCCTTGCGCGACGCCGGCATGGAGGTGATCTACACCGGCCTGCGCCAAACGCCGGAGATGATCGCTGCGGCGGCAGTGCAGGAGGACGTGGATGCGGTTGGTCTGAGCATCCTCAGCGGCGCGCACAACACGCTCCTGCCGCGCGTGGTGGCCTTGTTGCGCGAATACGGCCTTGGCGATGTGCCCGTCTTCGCCGGCGGCATCATCCCCGAAGAAGACATCCCCGGCCTGAAAGCTGCCGGGATCGCCGCCGTGTTCGGCCCCGGCACCCCGCTGAGCGAGATCGTGCAGTTCATCCGCGACCACACGCCGCCTCGTCACCGATAGCGCATGTCATCCTCAACGTCGCTTGAGTCTTCACCGATGGCGGCCAAGCGTGACTTAGCCCGCCTGATCACTGGCATCGAGAACGGCGAGCCGGCGGCGCTGCGCACGCTGCGCGCCCAGTATGCCCTAACGGGGCATGCCCACGTCGTTGGCGTCACCGGCGCGCCGGGCAGCGGCAAGAGCACCCTGATCGCCGCGCTGACCAGGCTTGCGCGCAGGCGCGGTCGGACGGTGGCCATCATCTCGGTGGACCCCAGCAGCCCGTTCAGCGGCGGCGCGCTCCTGGGCGATCGCATCCGCATGCGCGACCTCTTTGAGGATCCAGGGGTGTTCATCCGCAGCATGGCCAACCGCGGCGCGCCCGGCGGCATCGCCCGCGCCACGGCCGATGTCGTGAGCGCGATTGATGCCGCCGGCTATGAGCTGATCTTCGTCGAGACGATTGGGGCAGGGCAATCTGAGGTGGAGATCGCCCGCCTCGCCGATACCGTCGTCGTGGTCGAGGCGCCAGGCATGGGGGACGATGTCCAAGCCATCAAAGCCGGCATCCTTGAAATCGCCGATATCTTGGTGGTCAACAAGGCAGACCGCGAGGGGGCAGAGCGAACGCTCAGCGCGCTGCAGGCTGCCCTGGAGATCAGCGCGCCGCTTGCCGCCGGTCACCATGGGCCGGCAGCGCCGACATCTGTCGCTACGGCGACAACGACGGCCGAGCGCTGGCAGGTGCCGGTGCTGAAGACCGTTGCCACGGAGGACGTGGGCGTTGCTGACCTGTTGGACGCGGTCGAGCGCCACCGCCACTTCCTAGGTGACGGTCGCGCGCGCGCCGCGCAGCGCATGGAGCAGGAAGTGCTTCGGCGGCTGCGCGACCTGGTATGGCAGCAGGTGGCGCAGCACATATCGGATGCCCGCCTCCGCGCCCTGGCCGAGGCGTGCGCCAGCCGTCAGTTGCACCCCGACGAGGCCGCCGCGACGCTGCTGCGAGAGGTGTTCTCGCCGGCCTCCGCCGACTCACAGCCCTGACCGCAACGATGCTCAGGCTATCCCTTGTGCGCCATGGCCAGACCGCGTTTAACGCCCAGGGCCGCGTCCAGGGCTGGTTGGATGTGCCGCTGGACGAGACGGGCCGCGCGCAGGCCGAGAAGCTGGCGCAGCACTTCCGCGACCAGGGCGTCCAGATCATCTACACCAGTCCGTTGGTGCGGGCGGCCCACACCGCGCGCGTGATCGCCGAGGCGTGTGGCTGCCAGGTGATCGCCGACGAACGGCTGCGCGAGTATCACATGGGGGACTGGTCGGGCTTGACCCGCGAGGAGATCCTCGCGCTTCCCTCAACGACTTGCGAAACAGCGGACGTCGAGCTTCAAATCCCGAACGGCGAGCGCGCGGATCAGGTGCATGCGCGGGTGTCGGCTTGGCTGCGCGATGTGATCGCCCAGCATGAAGGCCAGACCGTCCTCGCCGTCTCCCATGGTGGCACGCTCGGTGCCCTCTTGGCGACCATGCTGGGACTGCCGGTCGCCCGCCGGCAGCCGTTCAGCTTCGCCAACGCTTCGGTGACTGAGGTGCATTACGACGGCCGGCGTTGGCACCTGCGCATGTTGAACAGCCAGTGCCATCTGCGCTAGCGCCTGCTCAGTGAGCAGCAGCGCGGGCGAGCATTGACCTTGGCTTGTAGGTGAGGAAGGTGCGCAGCCTATCGGCCATGTGGCGGAAGGCCTGTTGCGCGCTGTGCAGCCGCGATTTCTGGGCGTATTGCCTGGCGTAGTCGGCCGTGGCCTGTTCCGGCGAAACGTCTCGGCCGTATTGTTCCTTTAGGAAATGCCGGTGATCCATGATCCACAGATACAGGTCGGCCTCGGTGCGGCCGGGGAAGTCGGAGAGCGCGCCCGTCTTGCGAATTGCCTCCACGATGGGCATGTAGAGGTTGTCGTACCAATCGGCGACCGCCTCGTCCTCGCTCACCTCGCGCCGGCGCTCCAGCCCCATAAAGTAGCGATGCACCGCGATGTGCTCGAGCAGGCGCGCGTAGCCACCGCCGATCGAGAAGCGGATGTTCTGGCCTGGCCGCAGCAGGTGAAGGCGCGTGCGCTCCAGGAAGTCGGCGTATTCGCCCAGCAGCGTCAGCGACTCGGCGTCAATGTCATCGGCCGTCACCGGCACGGGCGTGGTCGCCTCTTGAACCTCTGCGTCAATGAACTTGATCCCGTGCTCGCGCGCCACCGAGACGCGATGGTTGCCGTCGAGGACGAAGTAAGCGTCTCCGACTTTGTACAGCGAGATGGGCGGCAGGTGAATGTCCTCGTAGAACGCGCGATTGATCTTGCGCCAGCGACTGCTCACGCCATCATTGGTGGGTAGAAATGCGTCGTCAAAGTCCTTGTAGCGCCCGACGCTGCCCTTGATCTTCTCAATCGGCACGGTCTGGATGCCGCGCCGGATCAGCCCGCGTAGCTTCAGCTTGTCGCGCACCTCCTCCCAGGGCAGCAGATCGGTCCTGTGACCGGAGAGCACGCCCCAGGCGCGCCGCAACAGGCACTTGGAGCGCGCCCGCCGAAAGTCCAGGTTATCTTGCATGGTCAGCGCGACACTCATCACTACTCGTGCCTATGGTAGTGATCTGTGCGCGCTCACATCTGACCGAACTTGTCCGCTGACTTGACAGCCGCTTGACA
>JAGHYX010000119.1 GCA_017743375.1 Chloroflexota bacterium | reverse complement strand
ACCCGCTCGATCTTAGCGCAGTTGGCGCCTGAAAGGGGAGTGCTTCACTTCGGCGTGATTTGGCTTGCTGGGAAGCCAGCCTGCCAGGGCGCGGGCGCGCCGAGGAGCGACCTCGCAATGCTTCGCGCAAAGGGAACCCTCGACTATGGCCCATCCTCATCTCGTCGCGCGAAATGACAGGGGAGCGCATCCTCTGCGCAGAAAGCAAAGCAGCATCCTCTTAGCGCGTGCCTTGTCCCTCACTTGCGTGGGGAGCGGCTTCTCGCTATAGTGGGCGCAGCAATGCCTATCCCTTTTGCTTCACCTGAATGGGTGGCTGCTTTTAAGGACGCCATCAATGCCAGCGCTGCTTACCGTGAGGCAGCAAAGGACTGGGAAGGAGACTTTTGGTTCATCGTTGAGCCGGAGCCTGGCCAGCCGGAGAGCGCCCGCACGTTGATGTACCTCGACCTCTGGCACGGCGAATGCCGGGCTGCCTACCTGGCCAAAGATGAGAGCGAGCGCACGCCGGAGTTCCGCATTGCTGCGCCGGTCAAAAGCTGGCGGCGCGTGATCAATCGCGAGGTTGACCCGATCAGGGCCATCCTCACCAACCAGCTCAAGCTCAAGGGCAACCTGGCCAAGATCATGCGCAGCGTGCGGGCGGCGCAGGAGCTGGTGCTATGCGCGGCCAGCGTGCCCACCCAGTTCGACTAGCGCCCGTCGGCTTCGCCTTCGGCCAGCGCCTCGCGGGCCAATTGTTCGGCCAGCGCGCGCGACCATTTGCGACGGGCATAGATCAGCGTCAGTCCGGCGGCCGGCAATAGCACCCCCAGGCCCAAGAACGGGCCGACTGCGATGAGCGGAACGTCCCGCGCCTGATCCAAGTTCAGCAACAGCAGGCCCAGCGCCAGCCAGACGGTGACGATGTTGGGGATGGCGTCGCCGGCGTGCATCAGCCGCAGCCCGGCGAAGCGCCGACGGGTGAACGGCCAAAAGAGGTTCGACCCCATATAGCCGAGCTGGTCCTCCAGCACGTGGACGGCGTAGCCAAGCCCGCCGACCAGGCCGGCCAGCGGCCCCAGCAGTGCTGTCAACAGCAGCCCCAGCCCCAACGCCAAGACCAGCGAATGCGACCAGGTGCGATGCCAGGGCAGGAAATCGATCCGAAAACCCTGCGCGCCCTGGGCGATGGCAAAGGACGGCCCGCCGAGTTCGATCACATCCAGCGCGCCCTCGTAGGGGTAGTCCAGCCGGCCAACGTGCGCGCGCCCCTCTGCGTCGCCCATCGTCACTACCACATCGCCGTGCGCGGTGTCGAAGCGCACGCTATAAAGCACCCAGTCAGCGACGCCGCGCCGCAGAGGATGTAGATGCACGATCCGTGGGCGATGCGAAGTCACCGCGGCGAACTCGCCGGCTAAGGCATCGGCCAACGCCTGGGGGGTTGGCTGGTCGCGGTCGGGCAGGATGTCCGCGTCGCGGCGCGCGAGGAACTTGGCGAAGCGAAAGTCCAGCAGGTCGGGCAGCATGGCGCATGCGCCGCCCAGCGCGATCAGCAAGCCACCTTGAGCGGCGTCCTCGACCACGCCGGGGACGAACGAGGCGACGCACAAACCAGAGGCGAAGTGGGCGATGCCCTTCACGCGCCGGCGCCTCCCTCTTTTGCCTGGCCGCGGCCCAGGCCGGTCCATCGGCGCACCAGCGTGTTAGGCACACCCAATCGGTCGAGGATGCGGCCCACGAGCTGGTTGACCACGTCATCGAGGGTGACCGGGCCGGCATAGAACGCCGGCACCGGCGGGAAGACGATCCCGCCGCATTCCGCGAACTGGGTGAGCGCGCGCAGATGGCCCAGGTGCAGCGGCGCTTCGCGGAAGACGGCCACCACCGGCCGGCCCTCCTTCAAGCACACATCAGCCGCCCGCGAGATCAGGTCATCGGTCAGTCCATAGGCCACTGCGGAGATCGTGCGCACCGAGCACGGCACGATCGCCATTCCGTCGGTCTGAAACGACCCGCTGGCGATGCTAGCGCCCAGATCGCCGACGGGATGCACGACATCCGCCAAGCGCTCTACATCGGCCACCGACCAACCGGTCTCAGCGGGGATGGTGCGGCGTGCGGCCGGGCTGATGATCAGATGCGTCTCTACGCCGGTGCGGTGTAGCACCTCCAGCAGGCGGATGCCCAAGATCGCCCCACTCGCCCCGCTGATTCCCACAATCAAGCGTTCAACGCCCATCGGCGGGGCGAAGTATAAGCGCGCAGGAGACCGGGAAGGCGCAGGGGGCGTTCACCAAACGAGGCAATCGCTTGTGCCTCCTTAAAAGGGTGGGCGACTTTTGCTTGTCAGTGGCGCGCTCGCTGTGACAACTTCTGTTGTCCTTATGCGTTCTAATATCCGTACCATGGATGTGCTTGTTTACGACACCAAAAAATACGATCGAGAGACGCTAAACGCTGCCAACGCCGACGCAGGCGCGCCGCACAAGCTGGTCTTTGTCGAGTCGTTGCTCAACGAACGCACCGCTTCGCTGGCCGATGGCTTCCCGGCGGTCAGCCTCTTCGTCAACGACGATGCCTCTGCGCCGGTGTTGGAACGCCTGGCCCACAGCGGCGTGCGCCTGATCACCCTGCGCAGCACAGGGTTTAACAACGTGGACTTGGACGCCGCTGCGCGCTGTGGCTTGACGGTGATGCGCGTCGCCAACTATTCGCCCTATGCCGTCGCTGAGTTCGCGGTTGCCCTGCTGCTGGCCGTCAACCGCAAGCTCCACCGCGCCTATAACCGCACCCGCGAGGGCAACTTCGCCCTGGATGGCCTCCAAGGCTATGACATCCACGGCAAGACGGTCGGCGTGATCGGCACAGGCCGCATCGGCGCGGTCTTTGCCCGCATCATGCACGGCTTCGGCGTGACGCTGCTCGGCTATGACCTGACTCCTCACCCTGAGTGCCTGGCGCTGGGCATGCGCTATGTGTCGCTCGACGCGCTGCTGGCCGAATCCGACGTGATCAGCCTGCATACCCCGCTGCTGCCGAGCACCTATCATCTGATTAACGCCGAGGCGCTCGCCAAGATGAAGCGCGGCGTCATCTTGATTAACACCAGCCGCGGCGCGCTGGTGGATGCTGAAGCGCTGATCGAAGCGCTCAAGTCAGGCCACGTCGGCGCGGTCGGGCTGGATGTTTATGAGGAAGAAGAAGGATTGTTCTTCCGCGATCGCTCGGACCAGATCATCACCGACGACGTGTTCGCCCGCCTGATGACCTTCCCGAACGTCCTGATTACAGGCCATCAGGCCTTCTTCACCTATGAGGCCCTGGCGCAGATCGCGGCGACCACCATTCGCAACCTGAGCGACTTCGAGGCCGGCCGCCACAACGAGAACGTCCTGGTCCCGCGCAGTGCATGAAGTACCAAGAGACGGCCGAAGCCGTCCTCACCAGCTTGGGCAGCGACCCGGCGCGCGGTCTTACGTCAACCGAGGCAGCCGCTCGGCTGCGCCAGTTTGGGCCGAACGCGCTGGCCGCCGAACCGCCCCCACCGGCCTGGCGTCGCTTCGTCGCCCAGTTCCAAAACCCGCTGGTCGCGTTGTTGCTGGTCGCCGCCGTGATCTCAAGCGGCGTTTGGTTGCTTGAGCGCGACTCCGAGCTGCCTTTTGAGACGCTGACTATCCTGGTCATCGTGCTGGCGAACGCCGTCCTCGGCTTCATCCAGGAGGCGCGCGCCGAGCAGGCCGTTGCGGCGCTGCGGCGGATGACCGCGGCAACCGCAACCGTGCTCCGCGACGGCCAGCGCCAGAAAATCCTCGCCAGCCAGGTCGCGCCCGGCGACATCTTGCTCATCGAAGAGGGCGATGCGATCGCCGCCGACGGGCGCGTGATCGAGGCGATCGGTTTACAAGTCTCCGAGGCTGCGTTGACTGGCGAGAGCTTGCCGGTGAGCAAGTGCGTTGAGCCGCTGGGCGAGGCCGCCGGCTTGGGCGACCGTCGGAACATGGTCTTCGCCGGCACAGTGGTCACTTACGGGCGTGGGCGCGCCGTCGTCACCGCCACCGGCATGCACACCGAGGTCGGTCGCATCGCCGGCCTGCTCCAGCGCACCGAGGACGAAGCGACCCCTTTGCAGGCCGAGATCGCGCGGGTGGGTCGCACCCTCGGCGCGGTCGTGATCGCCATCGCGGCCCTCATCGTCGTCACCGTCTTGCTCACCAGCCCGGCGATCACGTCACGGGTCGTCGTGGATGCGTTGGTGATCGGCGTGTCGCTGGCGGTGGCGGCCGTGCCGGAGGGCCTGGCGGCGATCCTCACCATTGTGCTAGCGCTTGGGATGCAGCGCATGGCGCGGCGCAACGTGATCGTCCGCCAGCTGGCTGCGGTGGAGACGCTCGGCTCGGCCAACGTGATCTGCACCGATAAAACCGGCACGCTCACCCGCAATGAGATGACCGCCCGCTGTCTGATCACCGCCAGCGGACAGGTGACGTTCACCGGCAGTGGCTATGCGCCTCATGGCGAGGTCTTGGCGGCGGATGGCCGGCCGTTGGCCACCGATAGCCCGCTATACGCAGAAGTCGTCCTCGCCCTTCGCGCAGCCGCGCTGGCCAACAACAGCGCCCTCCAAGTACACGGCGATCGCTGGTCCATCCAGGGCGACCCCACCGAGGGCGCGCTGCGCGTCGCGGCGGCCAAGCTCAGCCTGTCACTCGAAGCGCTGGAGCACGAGATGCCGCGGCTCGGTGAGCTGCCCTTCTCCGCCGAGCGCAAGCGCATGAGCACGCTGCACGTTGATCCGCACCATGCCGACCAAATGCTGGTCTTCGCCAAGGGCGCGCCGGATGTATTGCTGGCCCTCTGCTGCGCGGAACAGGTCGGCGCAGACGTGCATCCGCTCTCCGAGGCGCGCCGCCGACAGATCTTGGCAACCGTGGACGGGCTGGCCGATCAAGCCTTGCGCACCATTGGCGTTGCCTATCGTCGGATGCCGCGCCAGCCCGGTTTGCCCGCTGAGGCCATTGAGCACAACCTGACCTTCCTCGGCGTCTTTGGCCTGCTCGACCCGCCGCGCCCGGAGGCAAAAGCGGCGGTCGCGCGCGCCATGCAGGCCGGCATCCGCGTCATCATGATCACCGGCGACCACCCCCGCACGGCTGCCGCGATCGCTGCCGAGCTGGACATCGCCCCGCCCGGCGCGCGTGTGATCACCGGCGCGGCGCTGGAGAGCTTGGATGACTCAACCCTGGCTCGTTTGGTGCGTGATGTCTCGGTCTATGCGCGGGTCAGCCCGGAACACAAACTGCGCCTGGTGCAGGCGTTCAGGCAGCACGGCGACGTGGTGGCGATGACCGGCGATGGGGTCAACGACGCGCCGGCGCTCAAGCAGGCCGACATCGGCATCGCCATGGGCATCACCGGCACCGATGTGGCCAAAGAGGCCGCCGACATGATCCTGACCGACGACAACTTCGCCTCTATCGTGGCCGCCGTGGAGGAGGGGCGCGCGATCTTCTCCAACATCCGCAAGTTCCTGCGCTATCTGCTTTCTTCCAACATCGGCGAGGTGCTGACCATGTTCCTGGGGCTGCTGTTCGCCAGCTCGCTGATGGGCATGCCGGCCCTGCCCCTGCTGGCCGTGCAGATCCTTTGGATCAATCTAGTGACCGACAGCGGGCCGGCGCTGGCGTTGGGCGTGGACCCGCCGGCGCCCCATCTGATGCGCCGCCCGCCTCGCCCGCGCGGCCAAGGCGTGATCGACCGCGCCATGTGGGCCGGTCTGCTGCTGGTGGGGATCACGATGGCCATCGGGACGCTGCTGATGTTCGACTACGGGTTGCCCGGCGGCCTGATCGCTGGCAGCGGCGACGTGACCTATGCCCGCACCCTGGCCTTCACCACGCTGGTGCTCTTTCAGTTGTTCAACGTCTTCAGCGCGCGCTCCGACCGCGAGGGCGCATGGACGGCGCTGTTTAGCAATCGCTGGCTGTGGGCGGCCGTGCTGCTGTCGCTGGCCATGCAGGTGGCGGTTGTCTATCTGCCTGCCCTTCAGCGCGCCTTCCAGACAACCCCACTGGCTGCCGGCGACTGGTTGGCGTGCGCGCTGGTCGCCAGCAGCGTGGTGTGGGTGCGCGAGGGGTCAAAAGCGCTGATGCGCCGGATCACAGCCGCGCGATGACCGCCGCGCCCATCTCGCGCGTGCTTAAGACTGTGGTGCCGGGCTGCTGAATGTCGGCGCAGCGCAGCCCATCATCCAACGCGCGCGCCACCGCCTGCTCGATCCGATCTGCCTCGGCGTGCAAGCCGAACGACCAGCGCAACATCATCGCCGCGCTCAGGATCATTGCTAGCGGATTGGCGATGCCTTTGCCGGCGATGTCGTGCGCTGCGCCGTGGATCGGCTCGTATAGCCCGCGACGATGGCCGTGGCGGTTGCGCGCCTCGCCCAGCGAGGCGCTCGGCAGCATGCCCATCGAGCCGGTGATCATCGCGGCCTCGTCGCTGAGGATGTCGCCGAAGAGGTTCTCGGTGGCGATGATGTCGAAGTGGCGCGGGTTGCGCAATAGGTGCATGGCGCAGGCGTCGGCGAACATGTCCTCATAGTCCACGTCTGGGTAGTCCTGGCGCACCTCATGCGCCACCTGACGCCACAGCCGGCCGGTGGCCATCACGTTGGCCTTGTCGGCCTGCGTCACGCGCCGCTTGCGCCCGCGCGCCAGCTCAAATGCCGTGACCATCAGCCGGCGGACTTCCGCCTCGGTGTAAAACGTGGTGTCCACCGCCTGGCGGTTTGGCGGCTCGCCGGATTGTCCCTGTGGCCGGCCGAAGTATGCCCCGCCCGTCAACTCGCGCAAGATGATCAGATCAACGCCGCGCACCACCTCCGGCTTGAGCGTCGAGGCGTCCAGCAGCGCCTCATAGGCTTTGACTGGCCGCAGGTTGGCGAACAGGCCTAATGCCTTGCGCAGGCCGAGGATGGCTTGTTCTGGCCGCACCGGTGCGGTGGGGTCTTGGTCGAACTTAGCCATGCCCACCGCGCCGAAGAGCACAGCATCGGCATCTTGGGCCATGCGCAGCGCTTCATCGGGCAGCGCTGTGCCCAGCGCCTCGATCGCGCATCCGCCGACCAGCGCGGTGTGCAACTCCAAGTCCAAGTTCAGGGCGCGCAGGACGGCGATCGCCTCGGCGCACACCTCTGGCCCGATGCCATCGCCAGGGAGAACGGCAATTCGCAGCTTCATAGGCGTGTATTAAACCGCAGTTGTCCTCTTTC
>JAGHYX010000118.1 GCA_017743375.1 Chloroflexota bacterium | reverse complement strand
CAGCGTCTGCTGGATGTCCTCGGCCTGGGCGGCCAGCGCCTGGCCGGCCTCGTCGAACCAGAAGTCGAAGCGTGCCAGCCCATCTACACGCAGGGCGAAGGCCATCCAGAGTATGGCCAGGGCGGGCGGCCACCGCCTCATCGCCCCCTCCGCCGCTGCTGCCACTCCAGGGCCGCCTGATAGGCCTCGGCCGTGGCGCGCGCCGTGCGCGCCCAGGTGAACTGCCGGGCGTGTGCAAAGCCGCGCGCGCGCAGCGCTGCGCGCAGATCCGGCGCGTCCAGGACGCGCCGCATGGCCGCCGCGATCGCCGCCGTGTCTTCCGGGTCAACCAGCAGCGCGGCGTCGCCGGCCGCCTCCGGCAGCGCGGTGGTGTTCGAGGTGATCACCGGCGCGCCGCACGCCATCGCCTCCAGGACCGGGATGCCGAAGCCCTCATACAGCGAGGGGAAGACCAGCGCGATGCAACCGCTATACAGGCAGGCCAGATCGTCATCTGACACATAGCCCGTGGCGACGACGCGACCGGAGGCGAAGGCAGCCTGATGCGCGCGACGCAGTTTACCCAGCTCAGGCGTGGACTTGCCGGCGATGACGAGTTGAACACGCTCCACTTTGCGAGTTACGGCTAAGAACGCCTCGACCACGCGGGCGATGTTCTTGCGCGGCTGCGGCGTGCCGACGAACAGGAAGTAAGGGGCGCTGATGTCGAATGCTTTCTTGACCTGCTCAACTTCGGCCGATGGGCGTGGGTAAAACGCCGATTTCACTGCGTTCGGCGTCACAAAGGCGCGGTCGCGCAGCCAGGGATACAGCCGGGCGACCTCGCGCCGGCTGAAATGCGATGGCGTGGTCACCGCGCTCGCCCGCAGCGCCGTTAACCATCCCAGGATGTTCTGCAAGGCAAAGTTGCGCGGGGAGGTGAAGCGCGGGCGGGCGCGGTAGCTGATGTCGTGGATCATCACCACGTAGGGCGTCTTGATCCAGAACGGCGCGTGGTAGTTCACGTGCAACAGGCTGGCGCGCAGCTCGGCCAGCGCGCGCGGGAGCGCGCAGAAGAAGCGATACAGGTCATTCGCGCAGCGCGGGTCGGCGACCGTCTGCGCCGGCGCGATCAGGTCGGGACGCGGCGCCGGCAGCAGGGCGCAGACCCGCCAGCCGGCCGCGGCGAAGACGTCGGCCTGCCCCAGCAGGCCGGCGGTGTAGGTCTCGTTGCCGGTCTCCTGCGCCCCGATCAGGTGGGCGTCAATCAGCGCGCTGATCATCCGAGATAGCCATATCGGCGCATCAGCGGCCAGGTGATCGCCGTCACCGCCCAGCGCGCTGCGCGCGACATGCGCTGCCGCCACTCGTCGTCGGGCCGCACGGCGATTGCGCCCGTCGTGAAACGGTCGGGGTTGGCGCCCAGGATGTGGCGCTCCCTTGCTTGCGTGAGCATCTCCAAAGACACAGGCTCCGCTGATACGCCAATGAAATCCAGCAGAGAAGACAGCACTGCTTGCGGTTCGGCGGCGAAGTCCTCATAGCGGACTCGCGCATAATGCGCGAAGCGCGAGCGAAAGGCCTCGATCAGTCCGTTCTGGACCAGCCAGTAATACGCCGCCTGATGGGGCGGCAGGCGAACCACCTGCTCGCCCTGTGCGTTCTTCCAGCGCTTGGGGCGGCCCCACGAGAACGCCACCGCCCGTGGGTCGCGCACCAGGTGCACGACCCGCCAGTCCAGCTCGGCGATTCGCCCGGCCACGACACTGTATGAGGGCCACTTGGAGGTGTCTACAATCACCCGACAGCCGGTGGCGCGCTGGATGGCCAGATAGAGCCGCGCAGTGGCGGCCAGGAACTCGGCCGCCTCCTGCGCGCGGCCTGCAAAGCAGCGCGGCAGCAAGACGTGTCGTGCGCGCGCCGTGCGGTCGCGCAGACGGCGCAGGCGCAAAATCGCCGCGCCCACCTCGTCACCTAGCACGTCCTTCAGGACTGACCCCCAGATCGGGCAGCGCAGGACGGGTTGGCCACAACTGCACAGCTCGTCGGGCAGCCAGGCCGGCCCCCACAGCGGCTGCAGCTCGCCGGCATAGAACGCGCCGCGGAACTGGCCGAGCAGCGTGGCCAGCACGGTGCTGCCGCTGCGCCCGGCGCTGAGGACGTTGACAACGGTCAGGCTGGCCGGGCGACCTGACTCACCAGTCGGCATCGTCATCGCTCGCGCAACACCGTTTGATAAAGCTCGTAAATATGTTGGTAATGCTGCTCCGGCGCGTAGTCGCGCTCGGCTTTCCGCCGCGCGGCCGCGCCCATCGCCCGCGCGGCCTCCGGGTGGCGCAGCATCCAGTCCATCCGCTCGGCCAGCGCCTCGGCGTCCCCGGGTGGGAACAGCCAGCCGTCGACGCCGGGCGTGATTAGCTCCGGCAGCCCGCCGATCGCCGAGGCGACCACCGCCCGCCCGCTGGCGAAGGCCTCGACGCAGACCAGGCCGAAGACCTCAGGCGACAGCGAGGGGACAACAATCCAGCGCGCTTGCTGGTAGAGAGACTGAATTGCATCGTGGTCCACACTACCGACGAAACGCACACCGGCCAGACCCAGCTCAGCCGCTCGGCCCATTAGCGCCGTGCGCTCCGGCCCGTCGCCGGCGATCACCACCGGCAGGTCGTGGGTTCCCAGGCGCGCTAGCGCCTCCAGCAGGACGTGGACGCCCTTCTGCCGCCATAAACGCGCCACGCACAGGATCGGCCCGTCGTCCGGCGGCGGCGTAGCCGCCCACGCGCGGGGGGCGGGATGCGGGATCACCACGATCCGTTCCCCGCCCCAGCCGAACTCGACGAACTTCTGGCGAACGAAGCGGCTGGGGGCGATGAAGCGAGCTACCTTGCGAGCCGCCCCGCGCCGGTCGAACAGCCAGTTATCCAGGGCCGAGATGGCGCTGTTGGCCAGCCTGCCATGGCTACAGCGATGGCGCACTGCCTGGTGATAGCGCCCGCCACGACAGGCCTCGCAGGGCACGCCCTCCCGCTGGCGGAAGAACACGCTGACCGGGCAGAGGAGCTGGAAGTCGTGGAGCGTGTACACCGCCGGGATGCCCAGGTCGGCCAGCGCGTCGAGCAGGGCGGGCGAGAAGTGGACGTGGTCATGCAGGTGAGCCAGGTTCGGCCGCGCGCGACGGGCGAGGGCCTGGACGGCGCGGCAGGCCGCGCGGTTGTAGAGCCGCTGGCAGGCCGCGCCCAGCCGCGCCCAGGGATGTGGGCTATCCACCGCCAGGCGCGGCAGGACGATGGTGTCCTCGCTGCTTGCCCCGCCCATCGTCAGCCAGGTGACGCGCGCCCCATGCGCGCGCAGCAGCTCCGCCAGGTCAAGGGCGTACTGCTGCCTTCCGCCGAGCGGCCAGCGATCGCGCAAGACGCTGAGCACGTGCATGGGGCGCATAAAGCGGCGGGCCAGCTCGGCCAGCCCGCCGCTCGTGAGGTCGCGCGCGACTCTTAGCGAATCGCGATCAGCGGTTGAAGGCGTTGTAGATATCCGAGCGCGAGGCCTGGCGCGTCACGGTCACGATTGCCTTGATCTGCGAGCCAGCCGGCGCGGTCACCCGGATGCTGCCGTTGAAGTTGCTGCCGAAGATCGTGTCCAGCTTGGGCGACGTGAAGTCAGAAGGGCCGGTGTTGCCGCGGTCCAGGCTGCCGCCGGTGCGCGTGTTGATGGCGATCGAGGCGCCGGGCTGCAGCGTCAGGCCCTGGCCTGGTAGGAAGTATGTCACCGCATTGCTGGCGTCGAGGGTGAACTGGGGGGTGCCGTCCGCCTTGAGGAACTCGATCGCGGTCAGCGTGACCGGCGCATTGCCCACGTTGACGATCTGCGCGTTACCGAACTGAGCGAAGGCGTTGATGTCTGTTACGTTGGTGCAAGGAGAGCACACGCGCGCGAAGCGTGGACCGATCACCAGGCTCGACGCACCCGCCGGGGGCATCAGCTTGTAGCCGCCCGCCGTGTTCTGGACGGTGGTGGCCTGTGGGTTGAAGGTAAAACCTACGCCCACGATTGGCGCACTCGCGCTGATCACTGCTGAGCCGTTGAAACTGCCACCCATCTCTGCGTATAACGGGTTCAGAGGACCGCTCGAATTGTTGTCGTTGTTGAACGGATTCATCAGGTAGTTGCCGAACGGGGGCAGGGTCTGGAAGATCTGGTTGGTGAGCGGCAGGCCGGTGGCGCGGTTGATCACCGTAATTGTGATCGGGTTGGGGTTGGGGGTGGTGTTCTGGATGAACAGCGTGGAGTAAACGTTGAAGGTGCTGGCTACGGTTAAGACACAGTTACCGCCAACGCAGTTGCGGAACATGGCGGGCGAGTAGAGCACGGTGTCGGCGTCGGCGGATGAGAGCAGCGCGTAGCCCGCCGCCCAGTTTTGCTGCTGGCTCACTACGTCCCAGTGGCGCTCGACGAAGCCGACGATCGGCTGCGTGGCCGTGATCACGGCAGAAGCCGCGCCAGTCCAGTTGGCCGGCGTGATGTCGGTAATCACGTTGGTGCGCAGGGTGACCGAGCCGTATGGGGCAAGGGTGATCGGCGGGCGCGCCACGCCCGAGCCGCCGAAGTAGAAGGTGACATACACCGTGGCAGGTGAAGCCGTGGTGTTCTGGATGGTCATGCGAGAGGCACTGAGGTTTACACCAGTGGTGCGCATCAGTTGCGGCGCATACAGGGTGGTGCTGCCCTCGTTGAACGCGCCATACATCACCATCTCAGTCCCGTAGCCGTTGCCCGGAGTGCCCTTGTTGTTGTAGTCGATGGCTGCCACGGCGACGATGTCTTGGTCGGCGCTGAGCACGACGCTGCCGACCCAGTTCGACGGCAGCGGAGCGTCTGGGGCGCCCAGCACAACATTGGTGCGGGTGTTGACACCAACGTTGTTGTAGGTGTACGTAAAGTCGGGGGTGTTGCCGCCAGGTGGAAAGTACTGGGCGACGACGGTGGCCGGGGCTGTGCCAACGTTCACAAACGAGTAAACGGTGCTGCCCTGTCCATAATTGATCGTGAAGGTCTGGGCACTGGCTGTGCGCGGGAGCTGAACGGCCAGGCTGGTTGCCAAGAGGGCCGCCGCGACCGCGCTGCGATTGAGGAAGGTCGTTAGTTTCATCTTTTTGCTCCTTTCTCCAAGATTGATGGCCCTACTATAAGCGACGCACGTCCAAGAGTCTATACCCTTTTCGGATTATTCACCCGACCAGTCAGCGTATCTGGCCAGCCATTGGCGCAGCAAGCATTGTTGGGCCACCCGCGTGCGCTGCGCTGTCGTCCAGCCTACTTTCGCGCGCGAGCGATTGGGGCTTTTAAAAATTATTGATGCACAATCTTTTAAATAATTATTATCCGCACGCAATCCTACAAAATCACATAGCCTGCTTAATTCTTCGACCGGACGGACGACAATGTCCTCATGATGGGTGGTAATGAAGCCGGACGAACCCAGATGCTGCTGCACGCACTCAACCGTGTCGGCCATGCGGAAGTAAGCGTCAATGGCGTGATCCAGGTCAGGCGCGTCCCCGCGCAGGCACATCGTGGCGATGTTGTCGTAGGGATCGCGGACAACGTGGACCACCTTCAACGGCAGGCCAACCGCTCGGCGGAGGCGCTCCAGCAGGCCGAAATCCCTGGCCAGCCGGCGGCTGGTCTCGCCACCGCACTTATCGCCAATCACGCGGATCTGCTCGGCCCGCCCCTGCCACTGATTCGGGACGTGATAGGAGTATCCCGTCCATTGCCTGCCGCGTTTGGCCTGCTGTTGGGCGTTCTCGGCCAGCAACAGGAAGATCTGCGCGCGATTGAAGCCAAATCGAACGTATCTGAGTACGTCAAGCTCGAGGCCGATCACGGCGTGGCGGTGGGCGTCGAGCAGCGAGCCGACCAGGGTGTGGCCGCTGCGCGGATAGCCCACGAACAGGCAAAAGGCACGCACGTGGTCAAAGGCATGACGATAGGCTGGCAGGCGGGCCAGTGAATAGGCATAGTCCCTGGCCAATTGCGCAGCGCTGATCAGCCTGTGGCGCCAGATCGCGGTCACTTGGTCCAGACCGGGTTGCGGTGATTAGCAAAAGCGAAGGTGACAGGGGTGAGCGAGATGCCGCCGTTTGGCTCGCGCTTCAAAATATAAAGCTGCCACCTATCATCCTCGCCACGGCGCGCGCTCAGCACCAGCGAGTTATTGTCAATCCAGGCCGCCTGCGAGAACTGGCCGACCCCGCTGGTGAGGAGCTCGTAGTTGCCCCCGTCCGCGTCAATCAGCGCCAGGTGATAGTCAGTCTCATACCGCTGCTGGGTGCCGAAGACGATCCTGCGCCCATCGGGCGAATAGCGCGGGCGCAGGTCGCTGTGATCTGGATGATCGAACAGCAGACGGACATCGCTGCCATCGGCGTTCATCACAAAGATCTGGAACATACCGTTTCTATCAGATGAAAAGACGACCTTGCTGCCGTCCGGAGACCAGCTCGCAGTGACGTCGTTGGCTGGGTGATTAGTTAGGTTGATCTGATTGCGTCCATCTGCGTCAGCGACGTATACCTCCATATTGCCGTCGCGGTTGGTGTGGAAGAGCACCTTGCGCCCGTCGGGGCTATAAGCTGGCGAGTAGTTGCCGTAGCCACTGCTGCCGATCACCACGCGGGGGCGCGTGCCGTCGGCCTCCATCTCAAAGAGTTCAAAATTGGTGCCCTTGTTTCTGCCGGTGTTGAAGATCAACTTCTTGCCATCGGGCGACCAGAACGGCTCGGCATCGCCAGGCGGCGGTGAGTTGGTGAGCACCCTTACGCTGCCGTTTGTCAAGTCCATTACGGCAATTTGATACGTCCCGCCGGCATCCGTAGCGAAGGCAATCCGCCCACCTATCTCGGGCAAGCCGGCAAACCGCGCACCGCTCAGCAGCTCAGGAGGAATCTGCGGCAGGATGCTGACGTCACCCTCTCGAGGTGCTGGTGTTCCAGGGGTGGCTGTGACAATGGTCACCTGGCGCAAGTTCGGCGTGGCTGTGGGTAGCGGGCTACTGGTATTAGAGACTGCGCTGTTGCAGCCAACTGCCAGGGTAACCAGTAGCAACCCATGGACGAACGCTTTGAGCATTTTTATCATGGCGCGATAGCTGAATAATACCCGAATGCCGTATTGTAAAGCGATAGGGCTAGCACCAGCCAGATACAAGCCATCAACATCACCAGCCCATACCTATCTACCCGCACCGCCAGCGCATGGCTCGCCATCACCGGCGCGATCAGCCCCATCCC
>JAGHYX010000117.1 GCA_017743375.1 Chloroflexota bacterium | reverse complement strand
CCGCACGCGGGGGAAAGAGGTGTATAACCCGCGCTGTGCCGCAGATCTTTGACAACATCGAGAAGCATCTCCGCGACGCGCTCGTCGAAGCGCTCAAGCGCGCAAAACGCGCCGACTTCTGCGTTGGTTACTTTAACCTGCGCGGCTGGGGTCAGCTCGCGCCCTTCATTGACGGCTGGCCAGGGGGAGAGGGCAGCTGCTGCCGGCTGCTGATCGGCATGCACCAGACGCCCCAGGAACAACTTAGGCGAGACCTCAGCGTGTATAGAGACCAACCGGAGATCGATCAGGCCACCGCCTTGATGCTCAAACGTAAGCTGGCCCGCGAGTTCCGCGAACAGCTCACGCTGGGCATGCCAACAAACGAGGACGAGGCAGGCCTGCGCCACCTGGCCAGGCAGCTCAAAGAGAGGAAGGTCATCGTCAAGCTCTTCCTGCGCCATCCGCTGCACGCCAAGCTCTACCTGGTCTATCGCGATGACCCGCTCAACCCAACGATTGGTTATCTGGGAAGCAGCAACCTCACGCTGGCGGGGCTTTCCAAGCAAGGCGAGCTGAACATAGACGTGCTCGATCACGACGCCTGCGACAAGCTGGCCAGATGGTTTGAGGATCGCTGGAAAGACCGGTTCTGTCTGGATATTTCTAATGAGCTTGTTCAGGTCATTGACGAGAGCTGGGCACGCCCGGAGCCGATCCCACCCTATTACATCTATCTCAAAATGGCCTATCACCTCTCTCAGGAGGCGCGCGCCGGCCTGGCCGAGTTCCGCATCCCGAGTGACTTTGAAGGCAAGCTGTTGGAGTTCCAGAAAGCCGCTGTCAAGATCGCTGCACGCCACCTGAACAAACGTGCCGGCGTCGTCCTCGGCGACGTGGTCGGCCTGGGCAAGACCCTGATGGCTACAGCGCTGGCGCGCATTTTTGAGGACGATTATGGCCTGGAGACGCTGATCATTTGCCCCAAGAATCTGGTTCGCATGTGGGAGGACTATCGGCAGAAGTATCGCCTGCGCGCTAAGGTGCTTTCGATCACCAGGGTGCAGCACGAGCTGCCGACGCTCCGCCGCTTCCGGCTGGTCATCATTGACGAGAGCCACAACCTGCGTAACCGCGAAGGCAAGCGCTACCGCGCCATCGCCGATTACATCGCCAAAAACGAAAGCCGCGTCATCCTGCTCTCCGCCACGCCTTACAACAAGTCCTACCTCGACCTTTCAAACCAGCTTCGCCTGTTCATTGATGAAGGGCAGGACATCGGCATCCGTCCGGAGCGGTTGTTGCGCGCGCTGGGGGAGACCGAGTTCATTCGCGCCCACCAGTGCTCGCCGCGCTCGCTGGCCGCCTTTGAGAAGAGCCCGTATGCCGACGACTGGCGCGAGCTGATGCGGCTCTACATGGTCCGGCGCACGCGCACATTCATCCAGGAGAATTACGCCAAACGCGACCCCGTCAGCGGGCGCAAATACCTTGAGTTCACCGACGGATCGCGCGCCTACTTCCCAACCCGCATCCCGAAGACAATCAAGTTCAGAATTGATCCCAGTGACCCCAGCGATCAGTATGCCCGCCTCTTCGCTGATGACGTCGTGCAGCGAATCAATGATCTGCGCCTGCCGCGCTATGGGCTGGGGAACTATGTCGCGCCTGCGCCTGAGAAGCCACCAAGCGACGAAGAGAAGAAGATCTTGAACGACCTCTCGCGCGCTGGCCGGCGGCTACAGGGCTTCTGTCGCACCAACCTGTTCAAGCGGCTGGAGAGCAGCGGCTATGCCTTCCTGCTCTCTGTGGCACGCCATGTCCTGCGCAACTACATCTTCCTCCACGCCCTGGAGAATGGCTTGCCGCTCCCAATTGGCACTCAGGACGCCGATATCCTCGATACTGCGGTGAGCGATCAGGACAGTGACCTATGGGAAGCGGACGATGACGATGACGCACGCGAGGAGTTAGAAATGCCAGACGCCGGCACATTAAGCGATCACGAACTTCGCCGCCGCGCCGCCGACGCCTACCAGCGCTACAGAGGCCAGTTCTCGCGCCGCTTCAAATGGCTGCGGGCGGATTTCTTCACACCAGCGCTGGCCGATGACCTGCGCCAGGACGCCGAATCATTGATAGCAGTGCTGCGACTGGCCGGCGCGTGGGATCCCGACCGCGACGAGAAGCTCAAGGCGCTGCTGACGCTCCTGAACAGAAAGCACCCGACGGAGAAAGTCCTCGTCTTCTCCCAGTTCGCCGACACGATCCGCTATCTGGAGGCGCAACTCAAGGCGCGCAGTGTGGCGAACATCGCTGCTGTCACTGGCGATACCGAGGACCCCACTGCCATCGTGCGCCGCTTCAGCCCGCGCAGCAATGACTTACGCGACCAGTTCGACGCCGGCGATGAGCTGCGCGTCTTGCTGGCTACGGATGTGTTGAGCGAAGGGCAGAACCTCCAGGACTGCGCCATCGTGGTCAACTTTGACCTGCCCTGGGCCATTATTCAGCTCATCCAGCGCGCCGGCCGCGTGGATCGCATCGGCCAGGCGGCCGAGCAGATTTTGTGTTACTCCTTCCTGCCCGCCGACGGCGTGGAGCGCATCATCCGCTTGCGCGCGCGGGTGATACAGCGGCTGCGCGAGAATGCCGAGGTGGTCGGCGGCGACGATATGTTCTTCCCCGGCCAGCGCGATGGCCAAAAGCTCCACGAGCTTTACACCGAGAAATCCGGCATCCTCGACGAGGAGGAAGACGGCGAGGTGGACCTGGCTTCGTATGCCTACCAGATCTGGAAGAACGCAACCGACAAGCAGCCGGAGCTGGCGAAGGTGATCCCGAACTTGCCGAACGTGGTCTATTCAGCCCGACCGCACTACCCCAGCCCCGACCGGCCAGCAGGCGTGTTGCTATATCTGCGCACTGCCGAGGGCAACGACGCGCTGGCCTGGATGGACGAGGACGGGCGCAGCGTCACCGAGTCGCAGTTCGCCATCCTCAAGGCGGCCGAGTGCGCGCCAGAAACACCTGCCCTGCCCCGCGCTGAGCATCACCACGAGTTGGTCGCTGACGGCATCCGCCTGATCATCGAGACCGAGAAGTCCGCTGGCGGCGGCCTGGGCCGGCCATCCGGCGCGCGCTTCCGAACGTATGAACGGCTCAAGGCCTACGCCGACCAGATCAAGGGCACGTTGTTCGATTCTGATGAGCTGCGCAGGGCGATTGACGACATCTATAAATACCCCCTGCTCCAATCGGCGACCGACACGCTCAACCGCCAGCTCAAGAGCGGCATATCAGACCAAGACCTGGCGCAACTGGTCCTCACCCTGCGGCGCGAAGGCCGCCTGTGCCATGTGTCGGAGGACGCGCAGGCCGGCGAGCCACAGTTGATCTGCTCGCTCGGCCTGCGCCGGCTCGGAGAGTACTCAACTTCGGAGTGATTTGACTATTAGGTGACCTAAACCGCTGAGTAACTGTGTTGTTTGTCAAGCGGGGCTGGCATGACAGTCCCCCTTTCTTTCCCCGCAGTCATATTCACCCCTTTAAGTCTTCCATCTTGGCGAGACGGTATAGCCATCCCACCTTATCAAAATCCTCGTCGAAGCTGGCAATGGCCTCGATTCCCCGCTCGCGGCAGGCCAGCGCAATCAGGGCGTCGTTGAAGTTCAACGCGCCGGAAGAGGAGCTAACGACCTCCAAAACCTCTCGAAACAAGCGGGGAACATCCGGCAGAATCCATGTCAACGAATCCGTGGGTATTTGGGCGTTCAAGCGGTCGAGCACTACTTTTATCTCGGCGTGGCGAGTTTTCTCTTCCAGTCGCCGAGCAACAGTGCTGATAGCCTCAGCAACCACGCAATCGAAATAAACCAGTTCGGCTTCTGCTGCTATTAGGGCGTCACGTAGCTTCATTGCCTGAAGACGACGATGATCGAGTGGGTTGATCAACCCTACCAATACCGAGGCATCAACAGCCACTCTCATTACTCAGGACTCGTCATAGAGGTCTTCGGTATTCGTCAGTGCGTCGCCCACATATCCTTCGGGGACAAGGTCCAACCAGCGATTTAGCGAAGCGGCGGGCCTGACGATCGTTGGATGCAGATAAGACGATGTTTCGCCTTTTTGGGCAGGCTGAATAGCCTGCCCCTGTCGAGCCTGTTCGTGCAGAAAGCGCGCAAACTGCTCCAAGACTCTCAGGCTTTCGGGCGGCAGGTCAGCCAGCAAGGAAGCGAGATGGGCAGGGATGGGTGAGGCATTGTTCATGACCCCTCAGTCTCGCTTGGAATTATAAGGGCTGTCATTCTGAGCACAAGGATCTAAACTCGCGGCCAACCAAAGCGCTGCGGAGTCACTAAGGCCAGCGCGGCCCTGGCCAACGCAGCCGGTCCCCCTTTATTTCCCCCACAACACCTATTGATGGCGGGGCCATCATCTTTCTTGGGGAAACAGCAGCCGTAGTTGCTTGTTTCCCAGGAAGCGGGGGAATAAGAAGGGAGAAGCGCTTGCTCACCCGCCGCAACTAGGAGAAAATAGCGCGCTGTGAAGTTCGATGTCCAGGCTGTCCGGCACTGCCTGCGGGCGTTTGACTTCCAAACGCTCTTTCGCGAGCACCTGGGCTGGGATAACCATAAGCAGCGGCTCGAGATCTCGGTTGGCGATCAGCGCTACATCCTGGAGGCAGTCGCCCAGAAGCGCGGCTTTGTGGCGTTCACCTGCCAGGGCATCCCCGACCGCGCGACGCGCCTGAAGATTGATCATCAGGTCACCCGCGCCGTGCGCGAACACTTCGTGATCTACGTTGACCGCCAGGCCGGCGAGCAGATCTGGCACTGGGTGCGGCGCGAACTCGGCAAGCCCCCAGCCAGCCGCGACCACCGCTTCAACGTCGCGGGAACGGGCGATTCCCTCATCCAGCGCCTGAACGAGATCGCGGTCAGCCTGGAGGAAGAGGAGCGCATCACGCTGCTGGAGGTCGCCAGCCGGGCGCGCGCCGCCTTCGACGTGGACAAGGTCACCAAGCGCTTCTACGAGCGCTTCAAGGCCGAGCGCGAGGCTTTCCTTAAGTTCATCCGTGGGATCAAGTCAAATGCCGACCGCGACTGGTATGCCTCGCTGATGCTCAACCGGCTGATGTTCGTCTACTTCATCCAGAAGAAGGGATTCCTAGACGGCGACCTGAACTACCTGCGCAACCGGCTAGCAATGGTGCAGGCAAAGCGCGGGAACGGCCACTTCCACAGCTTCTATCGCTACTTCCTATTGCGGCTCTTTCACGACGGCCTGGGCAAGCCGCCGGCAGAGCGCCCGCGCGACCCGGACTTCGAGCGCCTGCTGGGGAACGTCCCCTTCCTGAACGGCGGGTTCTTCGAGGTGCATACGCTTGAGGAACGCTGGCCGGAAATAGACATCCCCGACGAGGCCTTCGCGCAGCTCTTCGACTTCTTCGACCAATACGCCTGGCACCTGGACGAGCGCCCGCTGCGCGCCAATAATGAGATCAACCCCGACGTGATTGGCTACATCTTCGAGAAGTTCGTCAATCAAAAGCAGATGGGGGCCTACTACACTAAGGAGGACATCACCGAATACATCGCCAAGAACACGATCATCCCCTTCCTCTTCAACGCCGCGGAGAAGGCGTGCGCGGTCGCCTTTAAGCCCGACTCGGCCCTCTGGCGGCTGTTGCGCGAGGACGCGGATCGCTATATCTACCCGGCCGTGCGCCATGGCGTGGTGGACGAACGCGGCGAGGTCGTGCCGGAATCAGCGCTGCCCGACTTCGTGCAACGCGGCATGCGCGACCCGCGGGCGCGCATGTTCGACAAGCGCTACAACCTGGAGCAGGCCGCGAGCGGCGACCCGCTCCGCCTGGTTACCGAGACCTGGCGCGAGTATGTCTATCGCCGCGAGCGCTGCCTCAAGATCCGTGCGCAGTTACAAAACGGCGAGGTCCACCAGATCAACGACCTGATCACGCTCAACCTGGACATCTGGCAATTTGCCCGCGACGCGATCAACCAGTGCGAAGGGCCGGAGCTGCTGCGCGCCTTCTGGAACGCGATCCAGAACGTCAGTGTGCTCGACCCCACCTGTGGCTCAGGGGCGTTCCTGTTCGCCGCCCTGCGCATCCTGGAGACGCTCTACAGCGACTGCCTGGCGCGCATGGCGCAGTTCGTTGAGTCGCTGGAAGGCCGGCCGCACCACCCTCGGCAGTTCGAGGACTTCAGACAGGTGCTGGCCCAGGTCAGGCAGCACCCCAACGAGCGCTACTTCATCCTCAAGTCCATCATCATCAATAACCTCTATGGCGTGGACATCATGGAGGAGGCGGTGGAGATCTGCAAGCTGCGCCTGTTCCTCAAGCTGGCCGCGCAGGTCGAGCGGTTCGAGGAGATCGAGCCGCTGCCGGACATTGACTTCAACATTCGCGCCGGCAACGCCCTGGTCGGCTACGCCACCGCCGAGGACGTGAGGCGGGCCTTCCAAGAGCAACGGCGCGGTGAGGCCGTGCAAGGCAAGCTGATGTTCGGCGAGGACGCCCAGGCCTATCAGCAGTTTGAGGAGGCGCTGGAGACGGTCGAGCGCGCGTTCAGGCAGTTCCGCGCCCAGCAGACCACCTACGGCGGGCGGGTGACGGCTGCCGATAAGCAAGCGCTGCGCCAGCGGCTGGCTGCGCTGACCGACCAGCTCGACCGCCTGTTGGCCGCCGAGTATGGCGTGGACCTGAATAAGCCCGAGACCTTTGCCGCCTGGAAGACCAGCCACCAGCCCTTCCACTGGTTCGCCGAGTTCTACAGCGTCATGCGCAACGGCGGGTTTGACGTGATTATTGGGAATCCGCCGTATGTTGAATATACAAAAATAAAAAGTCAGTATACAGTTTTAAGATTCCTGAGCAAATCTTGTGGCAATCTATATGCATATACTATTGAAAATAGTTTAAATATACTAAGAAACAAAGGTAGAATGGGTATGATCGTTCAGCTTTCTATTATATGCACAGATAGAATGATACCTATACAAAAGCTAATTCTAAGTAAAAGTTCAAATACATGGTTTTCATCATTTGATGATCGTCCTGCTCGTTTATTTGAGGGATTGGAGCACATAAGGGTCACTATTTTTACTTTAGAAAGAGTTAATCATGAGACAAAACATAATCTCTTTACTAGCGTATATAATAGATGGAACTCCATCTATAGAGAGTTTTTATTTAGCACTATATTTTTTATAGATTGTCAAAGACAAATAGTGAATGGTTCAATACCTAAAATTAGCCACAAAATTGCAAAGTGTATCTTAGATAAACTAATAAAACATCTGTCTCTTATACACATCT
>JAGHYX010000116.1 GCA_017743375.1 Chloroflexota bacterium | reverse complement strand
GGCGCCACGCTCTGCATATAGAACAGCGAGAAGCCCACCGGTGGTGAGATGAAGGCCGTCTGTAGGTTGATTGCGAACACCACCGCCAGCCACACCATCGTGTAGCCCTGGTTAGAGAATGCCCCCAGCTCATTGGCAGCATTCAGCACCTGTTCGGCTGCCGGCACCAGGATCGGCATGGCGATGTAGGTGATCTCCGGGAACTCCAGGAAGATGCCGAGCAGGAAGATCACGACGTTCGCCACGATGACGAAGGTCCAAAAGCCACCGGGCAGGTTAGTTAGCCAGTCTTCGATTAAGAGGTCGGTGCCCAGGCCGTAGAGCACCTTGGCGAACAGCGTGGAGGCGAAGAGGATCATCAACACCAGGCCGGTGGTGCGGGCGGTGGAGAGCGCTGCCTCGCGGATGATCTTCCAGCTCATGCGCCGGTTGGCGACGGCCAGGAGGGCCGCACCGATCGCGCCGAACGCGCCGGCCTCGCTGGGGGTGGCCAGGCCGGCGAAGATCGTGCCCAGCACCGCCAGGATCAGCACGACGGGCGGCACGAAGGCATGCAACACGCGGCGCAGTAGCGCACGGCCGCTCAGCGTGCGCGCTTCTGGCGGCAAGGCCGGCGCGCTGCCCGGCCGCAGATAAGCGACAGCCAGGGCGTAGATGGCATAGGCCGCCGCCAGGATTAATCCTGGCACCAACGCACCGGCAAACAGGTCGCCGATGGATACGCCGAACTGGTCGCTCAGCAACACCAAGACGATGCTCGGCGGAATCATCTGCGCCATCGTGCCGGAGGCGACGATCACGCCGGTGGCCAGCCCCTTGTCGTAGCCATACTTCAGCATCGTGGGCAGCGAGATCAGGCCCATGGCGATGATCGTCGCGGCCACCACGCCGGTGGTCGCTGCCAGCAGCGTGCCGACGATCACCACGGCCAAGGCCACACCGCCCCTGACCGGCCCCATCAACTGCCCCACCGTATCCAGCAGCTCCTCGGCCAGGCCGGACTTCTCCAGCAGCGCCCCCATGAAGATGAAGAATGGGATCGCCAGCAGGGTGCTGTCGCTCATGATGCCGAACCAACTGTTCGGCAGCGAGAGCAGCAGGTTAAAGTCGAAGGCGCCCATCGCCAGGCCGATCAACCCGAAAACGATGGAGACACCGGCGAATGAGAAAGCAACGGGATACCCCGTCAGCAGCAGAAAGAAGAAGCCGACGAACATCAGGATGCCCAGCCATTGCGGATTGAACTCTTCCACGGCTATGCCTCCTGCTCTCGACGGTGATGCTCAATCTCTTCTCGCAGCTCTGCGGCCAGCTCTTGAGCCACGGCTTGCTCGTCTTCCACAACCATCACAGCGGACTCCAGCTCGTGGACGCCGGCCAACACCGCGCCATACTTGACGAGCTGGGCCAGGCCCTGGACGAACAGGCCGAAGAAGCCCACGATGATCAAAGTCTTAAGCGGCGCGAGCGGTAACCCACCAGGGTCACCCGATACCTCCCATGGCCCCCAGCTCCCATCGGGCAGGCGTCCCCAAGAGATGAGCACCGGGTTGATGCTGACGTAAATCGCCAGCGCGCTGAAGGGCAACAAGAAGAAGAGCGTGCCCAGAAAGTCCACCAACGCGCGCTGTCGCGGCCCCCAGCGGGAATAGAAGAAGTCCACCCGCACGTTGACGTTATGCTTTAGCAAATAGGGAAAGCCGATCAGGAAGAGCAGCGAGAACAAGTACCATTGCGACTGGATGAGCTGGTTCGAGATCAGCGTCTGTTGAAGCAGTTGCCCCAAATAGCGCAGTGCCGCGTTCAAAAAGCCAGCGATGATCGTGAGCACGACGATCAGGCTGATCAAACCACTAATGCGATCGGTCAGCGCATCTACAAACGACGTCAGACGAATCAGGCTTCTCAACGTGCTTCCTCCTCCAACAGCAGGCAGATCGGTCGGTTAGGCCAGACAATCTATCTGCTGAGTGCAAATTTGTCAACTTCTGCCCGCGCCAGTGAATGCACGGGGGTGTTCACCAAACTTCTCTGCGTGCTGCACGTGAGATCACTCCAACACCCCGAAGATGGCGTGGCCATCGTCCTTCCTTGGGAAACAGCGGCGCGGTCAGCGGTTGCTGTTTCCCGGGATCGCTCGCCCAAATCGAAGCCCAACGGCATCACCAAAGCCACACCTCATCTCATGCGAGCAAAGCGCCGCAGGGTCAGCGAAGCCGGCACGGCTTACGGCTGCCCCACCCTCTTCCATTCCTCGGCTTGCGAGGGAATGAGAGGGGCGAGAGCGGGGGAAGAAAGGGAGCGCAGGCGGGGAACCAGAAGGTAGGCGCTCGGCATGACGGTGAGGCACGCAGTCAGTGACTTCGTAGGGGTATGGCCGAGTGGGATTTTAGATGCTTCGCTTTGCTCAGCATGAGCAGTGAACGCTTACAATTGGACATTCGCGAGTACCGTCAATTTACTTACTCGTGAAGCCAACGATGGAAGCGCTGATCCCGCCGAAACCACCGATCGCCGACCTGCTGGAACGCCGCATCTTGGTGCTGGACGGGGCGATGGGCACCATGATCCAGAGCTATCGCCTGGCCGAAGAGGACTACCGCGGCGAGCGCTTCGGCGATCACCCGGTGGAGCTAAAGAACAACAACGAGGTGCTGAACCTGACGCGGCCCGATGTGATCCTCGACATTCATCGCCAGTATCTGGAAGCCGGCGCGGACATCATCGAGACCAACACCTTCAACGCCCAGGCGATCAGCCTGGCCGACTTCGAGATGGCCGATCCCGCGCTGATCCGCGAGATCAACCTGGCCGCAGCGCGCCTGGCCCGCCAAGCCGCCGACGAGTTCACCCGCCGCGACCCGACACAGCCGCGCTACGTGGCCGGCGCGCTCGGGCCGATGAACCGCACGCTCTCGCTCAGCCCCGATGTCAACGACCCCGGCTTTCGCGCCGTGGCCTTCGACCAGGTCATGCGCGCCTACTACGACCAGGCCAAAGCGTTGATCGAGGGCGGGGTGGACCTGTTGCTGGCCGAGACCGTCTTCGACACGCTAAACCTAAAGGCCGCGCTCTACGCCATCCAGCAATTGTTCGCCGAGGGCGCTCGGCGCGTGCCGGTGATGGTCAGCGTGACGATCACCGACCAGAGCGGCCGCACGTTGAGCGGCCAGACGCTGGAGGCGTTCTGGGCCAGCATTCATCGCGCGCCGCTGCTCAGCGTCGGCATCAACTGCGCGCTGGGGCCGGAGGAGATGCGACCGTACATCCAGGCGCTGGCCGGCCTGACGCCGACCTACGTCTCGTGTTACCCCAACGCCGGCCTGCCCAACGCGATGGGCGCATACGACATGCCGCCGGGGCGATTCGCCGACGTGGTGGGCGAGTTCGCCCAAGAAGGCTGGGTGAACATCCTGGGCGGCTGCTGCGGCACCACGCCCGAACACATCGCTGCCGTGCGCCAGGCCATCCGCGGCGCGCGCCCGCACGTTCGCAATCGCCCGACCCAGCGCACCTACTTCAGCGGGCTGGAAGCGCTGAGCATCGAGCCACGAGCAGATGATGACGCGCGCGGCGCGGCGACAGCGTCCGGCTTCTTGGTGATCGGCGAACGCACCAACGTGACCGGCTCGCCGAAGTTCGCCAAGCTGATCAAGGAAGGCAAGTTCGAGGAGGCGCTGGGCATCGCCCGCCAGCAGGTGGAGAACGGCGCCAACATCCTGGACGTGAACTTCGACGAGGGGATGCTGGACGCCGAGGCGTGCATGACGCGCTTCCTCAACCTGCTGATGGCCGAGCCGGACATCGCGCGAGTGCCGATCATGATCGACAGCTCTCAGTGGCGCGTGATCGAGGCTGGTTTGAAGTGCGTCCAGGGCAAGTGCATCGTGAACTCGATCTCGCTCAAGGAGGGCGAAGCCGTCTTCAAGGAACGCGCCGAGGTGATCAAGCGCTTCGGGGCCGGCGTGGTCGTCATGGCATTCGACGAACAGGGCCAGGCCGATACCTTCGAGCGCAAGATTGAGATCTGCGCGCGCGCCTATCGCATCTTGGTCAACGAGGTCGGCTTCCCCGCCGAGGACATCATCTTCGACCCGAACGTGCTCACCGTGGCCACCGGCATTGAGGAGCACAACAGCTACGCAGTGGACTTCATCCGCGCCGTGCGCTGGATCAAGGAGAACCTGCCGGGCGCCAAGACGAGCGGGGGGATCAGCAACATCTCGTTCAGCTTTCGCGGCAACAACCGTGTGCGCGAGGCGATGCACAGCGTGTTCCTTTATCACGCCATCCGCGCCGGCCTGGACATGGCCATCGTCAACGCCGGCCAGTTGGTGGTCTACGACGACATCCCGCCCGACCTCCGTGAACGGGTGGAAGATGTCATCCTGAACCGCCGGCCCGATGCCACCGAACGGCTGATCGCCTTCGCGCAGGAGATTCAGCACGCCAGCAGCCACAGGGAACGGGCCGACGAAGGGGCACAGCTCGCCTGGCGCGAAGGGCCGGTCGAGAAGCGGCTAGAACACGCGCTGATCCATGGGATCGCCGATTACATCGAGGCCGACGTGCTCGAGGCGCTCAAGCAATACGGCAGGCCGCTCGCGGTGATCGAAGGGCCGCTGATGGCCGGCATGAACGTGGTCGGCGACCTCTTCGGGGCCGGCAAGATGTTTCTGCCGCAGGTGGTGAAGAGCGCACGGGTGATGAAGAAAGCCGTGGCCGTCCTGGAGCCGTATATCCAAGCCGAGCGCGAATCCGCCCCCGATGCCCTCCAGCAGGCTAAGGCCAAGATCGTCATCGCCACGGTCAAGGGCGACGTGCACGACATCGGCAAGAACATCGTCAGCGTGGTGCTGGGGTGCAATAACTATGAGGTGCACGACCTGGGGGTGATGGTGCCGGCTGAGAAGATCTTAAAGGCCGCGCGCGAGGTGGGCGCCGACCTGATCGGCCTGAGCGGGTTGATCACCCCCTCACTCGACGAGATGGTCCACGTGGCGCGCGAGATGGAGCGCGAGGGGTTCACCATCCCGCTGCTGATCGGCGGGGCCACCACCAGCAAGGCCCACACCGCGCTGAAGATCGCGCCGGCCTATTCACAGCCGGTGGTTCACGTGCCGGACGCCAGCCGCGCTGTGGGCGTCGTGGGCGCGCTGGTCAGCCCAGACCTGCGCGAGGCGTTCATCCGCAAGAACGAAGAGGAGCAGGTGCAACTGCGCGCCCAACTGGCCGGCCACCGCGAACGGCAACTGCTGCCCTTGGCAGAGGCGCGCCGCCGACGATTCCGCTGGACGCCCGAAAGCCATGACTTCACTAGCGAGCCGGCGTTCATCGGCGTCCGGGTAGTGGAATGGCCGCTGCGCGAGCTGGTGTCCTACATAGACTGGACGCCGTTCTTCCGCGCCTGGGAGCTGGCCGGCCGCTTCCCGGAGATCCTGGATGACCCCGTCGTTGGCGAGCAGGCGCGCAAGCTCTACGCCGACGCGCAGGCGATGCTCAACCGGCTGGTCCAGGCCGACCTGAACGCGCGCGCGGCGGCGCATCGCCCCGGCGTGGAGAAGGTTCAGACCCAGGCTGCGCCAATGCTGCTCCAGGCGCGCGGCGTCTATGGCCTGTTTCCTGCGAACAGCGTCGGCGATGACATTGAGGTATACGCCGACGAGTCCCGCGCCCGGCTGCTCGTCACTTTTCACACGCTTCGTCAGCAGCACGATAAGCAGCGCGCCGGCGAGGAGAATGGCTTGCTGGGCCATAACCTGGCCCTTGCCGACTTCGTCGCGCCCAAGGAGAGCGGCGTCGTGGATTACATCGGCGCGTTCGCCGTCAGCATCCACGGCGCCAGGGAGATCGCTGAGGCATACAAGGCCGCCGGCGATGACTACAGCGCTATCCTGATCGAAGCCTTGGCCGATCGGCTGGCCGAGGCCTTCGCCGAGCGGCTGCACAAGCAGGCGCGCGACGACATGGGCTACGGGTTAAGCGAGCAGTTCACGAACGAGGACTTGATCGCCGAGAAATACCGCGGCATCCGTCCCGCGCCGGGCTATCCGGCCTGCCCGGACCATACTGAGAAGCGCCTGATCTGGGCGCTGTTGGACGTCGAGCGACAGATCGGCGCGACGCTAACCGAGAGCTGCGCGATCGCGCCGGCCAGCAGCGTGAGCGGCTGGTACTTCTTCCACCCACAGGCGCGCTACTTCGGCGTGGGCAAGATCGGGCGCGATCAGCTCGAGGACTACGCGCGCCGCAAGGGGATGAGCGTTGAGGAGATGGCGCGCTGGCTGCGGCCAAACCTGCTGGACTAGCTCCAAAAGCCGACCCCGGCCAGCCCCAACAGCGCCAGGCCGGCGGCGATGCGATACCAGCCGAATGGTTTGAAGTCGTGGCGGGCGACGTAGCCCAGCAGGAACTTGATCACGGCCAGCGCCACCAGAAAGGCGCAGGCCGTGCCGATGAAGAACGCCGGCAGCGCCTCGGCGTGGATCTCATCCAGGCTGCGCAGGAAGTCGAAGACCGTGGCCGCGACCATGGTCGGGATGGATAAATAAAACGAGAAGCGCAGCGCGGTCGGGCGGTCCATGCCGGCCAGCATCCCGCCGATGATGGTGGACGCTGAGCGCGAGAAGCCCGGCCACAGCGAGGCGATCTGGGCCAGGCCGACGACCAGCGCGTGCGGCCAGCGCGCGGCCAGCACATCATGCACGGCGGGCCGGCGCGGGCGCTGCTCGATGATCAGCATGATCACCCCGCCGCCGATCAGCGCGAACGCCACGGTGACCGGGTTGAACAAGTAAGCTTTGATCAGGTCGCCCAGCGCGACGCCGACCAGGGCCGCCGGCAGGAAGGCGACCGCCAAGTTGAGCAACAGGCCGCGGGCAGCCGGCGCAGCCCGCACCTCGCGCAGAAGGTCGCGCGCGAAGTACACCACTACCGCCAGGATCGCGCCGAGCTGAATGAAGATCTCAAACGTGGCGGCGATCTCTTCTGGAAAGCGCAGCAGCCGGCCGGCGACGATCAGATGGCCGGTGGAGGAGATCGGCAGGAACTCGGTCAGCCCCTCGACCACCCCCATGATCAACGCTTTGAGCAGCAGATAGACATTCATCGTTCAGCAGATGCGACAGTCGTCTCGCGCCGGCGCGCCCCCGACCAGCCAGGCCGGCGCGTCGTGGTCAACCGGATGCACCCACAGGATTGGGCACACTTCTGGGACGCGCGCGCCAAGCCGGCGGAGATGGCCGACGATTTTCTTGTCTTTGGACAGGACGCGCTGATCGGCCTGCAGCGCCAGGTCCACGAGGTGAAGGTCTTTCTGAATCGCGGACGCTGCTGCGAGCGATGCACTTGCTTGTATGCATTGATTGATGAAATCCTTGCGCTC
>JAGHYX010000115.1 GCA_017743375.1 Chloroflexota bacterium | reverse complement strand
GACATCCCTCGCCCTATACACCGCTACGAGGTAAGGGCGACGCGGTGCGTCGCCCCCCAAAAAATCCCGCCCAACCGCATTATTGTATGGGCGCAGCGCTGCTACGCCCCAACGTAGCGCTGCTACACCCCCCGCGAAGCCACCAAACGCCCTGCCTCAGCGACCCCGCGCAGAGCCTCAGCCAATCGCGGCTTTAGACCCTTCGCTGCGCTCGGCAGACGGTCGCCGCGAGTGGCACTTCCGCTCGGCCCAAGAGCTATGGGGCTTGCTCGTCGAGGAGTCCTTGTCGTCTGCGGGCAAGCAGGACGACGCCGGCTGACGAGAGGGACGCTTTTTGGGACGCCTGCTGCGCATAGCCCGCTTTCCTTGCGATCTGCCCACTTGGCCAGCCTACAACCCATCCGCCGGCGGATGCGCATGGACCGCGATACGCCTTACAACTATAGCCATGAGTGTCTACGCTTCCCGCGCCCGCGTGACAATTGACGGCAACGAGGCGGCAGCCTACGTGGCCTACAAGACCAACGAAGTGATCGCCATCTATCCGATCACCCCGTCCTCGCCGATGAGCGAGCTGGCCGACCAGTGGTCAGCAGAGGGCGAACGCAACATTTGGGGCAGCGTGCCGATTGTTCAGGAGATGCAGTCCGAGGGCGGCGCCGCCGGCGCGATCCACGGCGCATTGCAAGGCGGCGCGCTGGCGACCACCTTCACCTCCAGCCAGGGCCTGCTGCTGATGATCCCGAACATGTACAAGATCGCCGGCGAGCTGACCAGCACGGTCTTCCACATCGCCGCGCGCAGCGTCGCCACCCATGGCCTCTCGATCTTCGGCGACCACAGCGACGTGATGGCGACGCGCGCCACGGGCTGGGCGATGCTGTTCGCCAACTCGGTGCAAGAGGTAATGGACTTTGCCCTGATCGCCCAAGCCAGCACGCTGGCCGCGCGCGTGCCGTTCCTCCACATCTTCGACGGCTTTCGCACCAGCCACGAAATCATGAAGATAGAGCGGCTGAGCGAAGACGATATCCGCGCCATGATCCCTGATGATCTGGTGCAGGCCCATCGCCGGCGGGCGCTCTCGCCCGACCATCCGTTCGTGCGCGGCACAGCCCACAACCCTGACACGTACTTCCAGGCCCGCGAGGCGGTTAACCCCTTCTACCTCGCTGCGCCAGCGGTGGTTCAGCAGCAGATGGATAAGTTCGCCGCGCTGACCGGCCGGCAGTATCACCTCTTTGACTACGTGGGCGCGCCGGACGCCGAGCGCGTGATTGTGCTGATGGGATCGGGCGCAGAGACGGTTGAGGCCACCGTGCGCCACTTGCTGGCGCAGGGCGAGAAGGTGGGTGTGGTGAAGGTGCGGCTATATCGCCCGTTCTCGGCGGCCCACTTCGTCGCCGCCCTGCCGGCCGCTGTCTGCGCCATCGCCGTCCTCGACCGGACCAAGGAGCCCGGCGCCGCCGGTGAGCCGCTCTATCAAGATGTCGTCACCGCGCTGAACGAGGCGTGGGAGGGTGAGCGACGCCCGCGCGTGGTCGGCGGGCGCTATGGCCTCTCGTCGAAAGAGTTCACGCCGGCGATGGCCAAGGCCATCTTCGACGAGCTGCGCAAGCCAGCGCCCAAGAACCACTTCACGATCGGCATCCACGACGACGTGACCTTCAGCAGCCTGGACTACGACCCGACCTTTGACATTGAGCCGGCCGATACCGTGCGCGCGGTGTTCTGGGGGCTGGGCGCCGATGGCACGGTGGGCGCGAACAAGAACTCGATCAAGATCATCGGCGAGGAGACCGACAACTACGCGCAGGGCTACTTTGTCTACGACTCGAAGAAGTCCGGCGCGCGCACCATCTCGCACTTGCGCTTCGGGCCGCGCCCGATTCAGGCCCCTTACCTGATCTCGCAGGCGAACTTCGTCGCTGTGCACCAGTTCGGCTTCCTGGAGCGCTATGACGTGCTGGCCAACGCCGCGCCGGGCGCGACCTTGCTCCTCAACAGTCCGTTTCCTGCTGATCAGACCTGGGATCACCTGCCGCGCGAGGTGCAGGAGCAGATCGTCGCCAAGCGGCTGAAGGTCTGGGTGATCGACGCTTATCGGGTGGCGCGCGAGGCGGGCATGGGCAACCGCATCAACACCGTGATGCAAGTGTGCTTCTTCGCCATCAGCGGCGTGCTGCCGCGCGCGGAGGCGATCGCCAAGATCAAAGAAGCCATCCGCAAGACCTACGGGAAGCGCGGCGAGGCCGTGGTGCAGCGCAACTTCGCCGCCGTGGACGCCACACTCGACCATCTCTACGAGCTGCCGATTCCTGAGCCGGTGCGCTGGAGCGAGCACACGATGCCGCCAGTGGTCCCGGCCAGCGCGCCGACTTTTGTGCGCGAGGTGACGGCCCGGATGATCGCCGGCCAGGGCGACCTGATCCCGGTCAGCGCGCTGCCGGTGGACGGCACCTATCCCAGCGGCACGACGCAATGGGAGAAGCGCAACATCGCGCTGGAGGTGCCGGTCTGGGACCCAGACATCTGCATCCAGTGCGGCAAGTGCGTCTATGTATGCCCGCACGCCGTCATCCGCGCCAAGGTCGTCCCGCCGGAGCTGTTGGCTGATGCACCGCCCACGTTCAAGTCGGCGGACGCACGTTGGAAAGAGCTGCCCGGTTACAAATACGTCCTACAGGTCTCGGTAGAGGATTGCACCGGCTGCACGTTGTGCGTGGAGGCGTGCCCGGCTAAGGACAAGCGCCAGGTCGGGCGGAAGGCGCTGAATATGGCAGCGCAATTGCCGCTGCGCGAATCCGAGGCGGAGAACTGGGCCTTCTTCGAGCGCCTGCCCGATTACCCGCGCGTCAACGGCCTGCACTTCAACAACGTCAAGAACGTCCAGCTCCTTCGCCCGCTGTTCGAGTTCAGCGGGGCCTGCGCCGGCTGTGGCGAGACGCCTTACCTCTCGCTGCTCACCCGCCTGTTTGGCGACCGGCTCTACGTCGCCAACGCCACCGGCTGCTCCAGCATCTACGGCGGCAACCTGCCGACCACACCCTGGTCGTTTGACCCGCAGACGGGCCGCGGGCCGGCTTGGAGCAACTCGCTCTTCGAGGACAACGCCGAGTTCGGCCTGGGCCTGCGGCTGGCCGTGGACAAACAGACGGCGCTGGCCAAGGAGCTGGTTGAGAAGCTGCGCGACGTGATCGGCGACGCGCTGGCCGATGCGTTGCTGAATGCGGATCAATCTACTGAGCAGGGCGTCCTTGCCCAGCGCGAGCGGGTGGAGGCGCTGCGCCGCCGGCTCATCGAATGGCAAGCTGCGGCCCGCGACGCGGACGAGGCGCAGAAGGCGCAAGTGGCCAACCTGCTCGCCGTGAGCGACATGCTCGTGCGCAAGAGCGTGTGGATCGTCGGCGGCGATGGCTGGGCCTATGACATCGGCTATGGTGGGCTAGACCACGTGTTGGCCAGCGGCCAGAACGTCAAGCTGCTGGTGCTGGATACCGAGGTGTATTCAAACACTGGCGGGCAATCGTCCAAGGCCACGCCGCTGGGCGCGGTGGCCAAGTTCGCCGCTGCCGGCAAGCGCACGGCCAAGAAGGACCTGGGGATGATGGCGATGACCTACGGCAACGTCTACGTCGCCCAGGTGGCGATGGGCGCCAATGACGCGCAGACGATCAAGGCTTTCCTAGAAGCCGAATCATACGACGGGCCGGCGCTGATCATCGCCTATAGCCATTGCATCGCCCACGGCATAGACATGGCCAAGGGGCTGAACCAGCAGAAGCTGGCCGTGGACTCCGGCTACTGGCCGCTGTATCGCTATGACCCGCGGCTGCGCGCCCAGGGCAAGAACCCACTCCAACTGGACAGCGGCGCGCCAAAGATTCCCTTCAAGGACTATGCCTACAACGAAGCGCGCTATCGCATGCTCCAGCAGAGCCACCCCGAGGAGGCCGAGGCGCTGATGGCCGCAGCGCAGGAGGCCATCCACATGCGCTGGAAGCAATACGAGGCGCTGGCGCTGGGGCACGCGACCAACGGCAAATCGCAGCCGCACGTGCCGGTGATGGCGTAGGGCGGCAAAGGGGGCGCCTGCCTATGCCACGGCTGGCGCCCCCTCATGTAGTTATCCTGAGCACTGCCCCAAGTATGGCGGCGTCACCAGCGGTCTCGACAGACGCGGCCGCACATCATGACACAGTGATGAGGCGCAGCGTTGGTGACCGCTCCCGCGCTTCGGTTGGGCAGGCGCTGAGGTGCTTCGTTAGTGCTCGCATGACATGCTGGGCGCTGGGAGCGAAACAATCCCCCTCTATTCGTGAATGCACTCATCCCAGCGACGCTGGGCTACAATCTCATGTGCGATTCACAGCATGCTCAGTCACGCTCAGTTGGATGCGGTTGCTCACCATCAGGGTTACACAGCGCTATTAGAGCGCGTGTTGATCAGCGAGGAACAGCTTCGCCAGCGCGTGGCCGAGCTGGCGGAGCAGATCTCGCGCGATTACGCCGGCAGGACGCCGCTCCTGGTGTGCATCTTGCGCGGCGGCGTGATGTTCCTCACTGATCTGATGAAGCACCTCACCGTGCCGCATCACGTGGATTTCATGGCGGTGTCCTCCTATGGCGTCGGCGCGCGCGCCACGCGCGGCCAGCCCCGCATCACGCTCGACCTGAACACCGATGTGCGCGACCGACACGTGTTATTGGTGGAGGACATCATTGACAGCGGGCATACGATTGACCATGTGCTGCGCCTGTTACAGACGCGCGAGCCGGCCAGCCTGCGCGTCTGTGCCCTTCTGGATAAGCCGGCCCGCCGCGAGGTGTATGTGCCGATCACCTATCTGGGGTTCGAGATACCCGATGAGTTCGTGTTCGGCTATGGCTTAGACCTGGACGAGTACTTTCGCAATCTGCCGTTCATCGGTGTGGTGAAGAAGGAGTATCAGTAACCGATGACAAAGCTCCGCTGGGGCATCCTCGGCGGCGGCGCGATCGCGCGAACGTTCGCTGCCGCCCTACAGCGCTCGGAAACCGGCGCGCTGATCGCCGTGGCCAGCCGCACGCACGCCGAGGCGTTCGGCGACGTGCCCAAACGCTACGCCGCCTACGAAGACCTGCTCGCTGATCCTGAAGTGGATGTGGTGTATATCGCCCTGCCGCACCCTATGCACGCGGAATGGGCGATCAAAGCAGCCGAAGCCGGCAAACACATCCTGTGCGAGAAGCCACTGACCTTGAACTATCCGCAGGCCCAGGTGGTGATCGAGGCGGCGCGCGAACACGACGTCTTCCTGATGGAAGCGTTCATGTATCGCTGCCATCCACAGACGGCGCGCCTGGTAGAACTCATCCGCCAGGGTGCGATCGGCGATGTAGGAGTGATTCACGCAACCTTCAGCTTTCGCGCTGACGTTGGGCCGGAACATCGGCTGCTGAGCAACGCGCTCGGCGGTGGGGGCATCCTGGACGTGGGCTGCTATCCTGTCTCCATGGCTCGCTTGATCGCCGGCGCAGCGCTGGGGCGCGACTTCGCCGACCCGCTCCAGGTGAGCGGCGACGGCAAGTTGCACCCCATCACCGGCGTGGACGAATACGCCGTCGCCACGCTGACCTTCGAGGGCGGCATCCTGGCTCAGGTGGCAGCCGGCGTGCGCCTGAATCAGCGCAGCGTCGTCCACATCTTTGGCAGCGAGGGCGAAATCCTGGTCACTTCCCCCTGGTTGCCCGCCCGTCACGGCGGCGCGTCGGACATCATCGTGCAGCGGCGCGGCCAGCCCCGCCAGGTGATCGAAGTGCGCACCGATGCCTGGCTCTACGCTGTCGAGGCCGATACCGTCGCTCGGCACATCCCGCAGCGCCAAGCGCCGGCAATGCGCTGGGACGACACGCTGGGCAACATGCGGGCGCTTGACCTATGGCGGCGGGCGGTCGGTCTGACCTACGATCAAGAGAAAGCCGACGCGCCGGAGATGAAGTTCACCATCAGCCGGCGCCCGCTCGCGCGGCGCGCTGACCACTCCATGACTTACGGGCAGATCGCCGGCTTGGACAAGCCGATCTCGCGGCTGTTGCTGGGGGTGGATAACCAAGAGGACATCGTCCACGCCTCGATGATGCTCGACGCATTCTTCGAGCGCGGCGGCAACGCCCTCGACACGGCCCACATCTACGGCAACGGCAAACATGAGACCCTGCTTGGCCAGTGGCTGGCCAACCGCGGCGTGCGCGAGCAGGTAGTGATCCTGGACAAGGGCGCGCATACGCCGTTCTGCACGCCCGAAGACCTGACCCGCCAGCTTTTGATCAGCCTGGAGCGCCTGCAAACCGACTACGTAGATATTTACATGCTCCACCGCGACAACCCACAAGTGCCGGTGGGAGAGTTCGTAGATGTGCTCAATGAGCACCAGCGCGCCGGCCGCATCCGCATCTTCGGCGGGTCAAACTGGACAATTGAGCGGATTGAGGCGGCGAATGCCTACGCGGCCCAACACGGCCTACAAGGCTTCAGCGCGATCAGCAATAACTTTAGCTTGGCTCGCATGATCCAGCCACCCTGGGAGGGCTGTCTGAGCGCCGGCACCCCAGAGTTTCGGGCCTGGCTGACGCAGACGCAGATGCCGCTGTTCCCGTGGTCATCTCAGGCGCGCGGTTTCTTCCTGGACGACACCTCGCCCGAGTTCAATGCTGACCCGGAGCGCGTGCGTTGTTGGTTCAGCGACGATAACTTTGAGCGGTTGCGCCGCGCGCGCGAGCTGGCCAAGCGCTATGGTGTGCTGCCGATCAACATCGCGCTGGCCTACGTGCTTCATCAACCGTTCCCGACCTTCCCGATCATCGGCCCGCGCACGCTGCGTGAGCTGCTCACGTCGCTGCCGGCGCTCAGCATCCAACTGACCAACGACGAACTGCGCTGGTTGAATCTGGAGGCGTCACTCAAATGACAAGCGCAGCACCGGTGTTGCCCCAGATCGGCCTATCCCAGCGCCGATTTAGCGCAGATGAATACGAGCGGATGATCGCAGCGGGCATCCTGGCCGAGGACGAGCGCGTCGAGCTGCTCGAAGGGGCGATCTACCCGATGAGTCCAATTGGAAGTTGGCACGCGGCGTGCATAAACCGCCTTGTGGCGTTCCTGATCAGAGCGCTCGGCCAGCGGGTCATCGTCAGCCCACAAAACCCGATCCGGCTCTCGGATGAGAGCGAGCCGCAGCCGGATATCGCCGTGCTGCGCCCGCGCGAGGACTTCTACGCCGGCGCGCTGCCGCGCAGCGAAGACGTGTTGTTGGTCGTTGAAGTGGCCGAGGCGTCGCTGTTCTTCGACCGGGCGGTGAAGCTGCCGCTGTATGCCAAGGCCGGCATCCCGGAGGTCTGGCTGGTGGACCTGAAGCACGAGGTGGTCGAGCGCCACACCCGCCCGCTGCACGGCCGCTACGCGGAGGCAGCGACCTTTCAGCGCGGCGAGGTGATAGATTCGCCG
>JAGHYX010000114.1 GCA_017743375.1 Chloroflexota bacterium | reverse complement strand
GCTTGACCTCGTGTAAATCCGAACTGACGTTAAGTAATCTCTGCGGCCTCGGCGACTCTGCGGTGCAAGTTTTTGTGTCGCCTTATCACCTTCGAGTAGCGCACTCCCTTAAATGGGTATTTGCTGGATAACGCGCCGGAGCGCCACCGCGCCATGTATGTCGGCGTGATCAACACGTTGGGCGGCGTGGTGGCTCTGTCGCCTTTGCTGGGCGGCGCATGGCTGGACGCGATCTCGGCGAGCGGGCAGGCGCCGGCGGGATATGCAGTCCTGTTTGCGCTGGTGGCGGTATTGGCCGCCCTCGGTACTTGGCTGAGCTTCCGCCTGCCGGCGAGCCGCGCCTACTCGCCTTGAACCAGCGGGATGAAGACGCTGGCCCGCTGAGGCGGCAGCGCGACCGACTGGGTGATCACCCATTCCTCGGGCGCAGCGCTGACGGTCAGGCTGATGGCGCGCGGCAGCCAGCCGCTCTCCGGCTGCGGCCAGGCCTCGAGCACATACTGCCCGAGCGGGACGACCGCGCTGACTGTCCACTGCTGATCAACCGTTGGTGAGACCACGTCCCCGCCGGCCAGGGTGCGCCAGCGCAGGGTGGCGGTGATCAGCGCCTCGTCGGGGTCGCGCAGGCCGTCCTGGTCGGCATCGCCGAACACCTCGGTGACGACCAGGCGGGCCGCCTGTGTGTAAGACGCGCAGCGCTCGGCCCATGGGCTGAGGTTGCCGGCGCGGTCCCAGGCCCGCGCGCGGAAGCACCACTCGCCCTCGCTGGGCGCGGTGAAGCGCGCGCTGGTCGTCGTCGTGCGCGTCAGCCAGCGCGTCCAATCGGCATCGCCGGCGGCGCGGCGGTGCACATCGTAGCCCAGGATGCCGGTCTGTGCGTCGCTGGCTGCCCAGCTCAGGGCGAACGTGATCGGCGAAGTCGCCGTGAGCTGGAGCGTGATCGTCGGCGGTGGCACGGTGTCGGCTTCGATGACCAGCAGCGTGCGACCGCCGATGATGTAGTCGGAGGAAGACAGCCCATTGTTGGCCGTCGCGCCGGGCATGGTGAGCAAGTACGCGCTGCCGCTGGCGCTGATGGTCTGGGCTGCGCCGTCCTGGTCAATCCGCGTCGCGGTGGGCAGGATGGCAGCGTAGCTCACCTGGGTGGTCGTCGGCGTAGTGTTCCAGAGCACGCTGACCTTGCCATGCGGCGTGCCCCAGAACGTCACGCGCCGGACGCCGTTGGTGTAGTTCCAGTAGCTGATCCAGGTCGGCGAGATCAGGTATGTGGTCGCAAGCTGGTAGGCAGTGTAGGCCGGGCGGAGGGTGAGCGCATCGCGGACCAGGCCGTAGAGTTCGGGCATGCCGTGGTCTGTGCCGGCGTCGTTACAGTGGCCGTTGCCGTTCTTGTCGCACCAGTCATCGCTGGCGCGGAAGAAGAAGTAGCGCTCCGCGCCGGCTAGCCGCGCGTTGGCGTAGGCTTGCAGAGCAAACGAGGCCGCTTCGGTCTGGCGCGCTGACCAGATATAAGGCGCGCCATGGGGATTGACGCTGAAGTCGTCCCATACCGGCACGCCGCTTTCAGTGATCCAAATCGGCCGATCGGGGATGCGCGCGCGGATCGCGTCGCGCACCGTCCGCGTCACATCGAACAGGCTGGATGAGCGGCTGTAGAGGTGAAGCGAGGTGACGTCGAAGAAGTAGTTGTGCGCCGGTGCAGCCGGGTCGGCGCGCAACAGATCAATGACTTGAGTGTAGAAGCTCGGGTTGGCGTAGAACGCCAGCCCGCCGAACAGCACTGTGCACTCTGAGCAGGCTGCCTTGGCGGCCTGATAGCCCACCTTGAGCAGTTGGGCGTAGTCGGCCGGGCTGCCGCTCCAGAACCAGCCCAGGTCCGGCTCGTTCCACATCTCCCAGTGCGCGATTTGGCTGCGGTAGCGCGCCACGGTCGTGTATACGAAGCGCCCCCAATAGTTGATCGGGTCGCCATCGGCGGTCGTCCAGTCGTCCCATGCCTCGGAGAGGCCATGGGGTGGGCGGGTGGCGCAGGGTGGGCTGAGTAGTGAGAAGGGATACAGCCGGCCAGGCCGGCGGATGGGCGCTTCGTCGGCGGAGGCCAGCGAGAAATCGCGCATTGACACGTTGAAGCCAGTCACACATGGGCCGTCGGCTGCCCACGCCGGCGTCCACAACAGGATGCCCAGGATGTTCAGGCCGGCGGCGCGTATGTCGTTGACCAGCGCATCCTGCTGGGCAAACTGCCAGTTGCCGGGCGCAGGCTCGAACAGCGGCCAGGGGAAGTCGAAGCGGTCCCAGCGGACGCCGGCAGCATGCATGAGCGGCAGGAACGGGCGAGGTGGCGCGCCGCCAGCGGGGTGGGGATAATAGGCGTAGCCAGCGCCGGCTGCTGCGTCGTTGAGCGCGCGGGCCCGCGCTGGGCTAAGCGCGAGCGCCAGCACAAGCAGCAGGCGCACCAACCAAAGCGCACGTCTCATGTGCCACAGCACTTTAACACGAACGCGAAATTGGCCCGCAGCCTTTGCGGCGAGTGTTTTCTCTCCTGTCTTGGGTCTGGTCCGAAGCGTTCCTAGAGCAACGAAACCGGCTGGGCCAAGCGCTGAAGCTCATTCGCCAGCAAATAGAAGGCGAAGACCGCCAGGGTGATGGTCAGCCCGGGGGCGAAGGCATACCACCATGCCACGCCGATGAAGCTTTGCGCTTCCTTCAACATGCGTCCCCAGCTTGGGTCGGGGGGCTGGGTGCCCAAGCCGAGATAGCTCAGCCCCGCTTCGCCCAAGATTGCGCCGGCCAGGTTGATCGAAGCTGCCACCAGGATGGTCGTGACCTGGTTGGGCAGAATGTGCGCGATGATGATCCGCCAAGGCGATGCGCCCAATGCATGGGCAGCCAGCACATACTCCATCTCACGCCCCACCAAGAAAGCGCCGCGGGTGACGCGCGCGATGACCGGGATGCCCATTACACCCAGCGCCAGCGCTGTATTGGTGAAGCCGACGCCGCTGATGGCCACAATCAGCAGCGCTATCACGATGCCCGGCAGTGCCATCAGCGCGTCCATGAGGCGCATGAGCACGTCGTCTATCCAGCCGCCAAAGTAGCCGGCCAGCGCGCCGATCAGCGCGCCCGCTAGCAGGCTGATCGCCATCGCGCCGAAGCCCACGGCCAATGAGATGCGACCGCCGGCCATCAGCCGGCTGAAGATATCGCGCCCGAACTCGTCGGTGCCGGCCAGGTGCGCCAGCGACGGCGGCTGGAGGCGGGATGGCACGTCAACCGCGTTTGGCGCGTAGGGGGTATACAACAAACTCAGCAGGGTCGCGCCAACAATCAGCCCAACCAGGCCCCAGGTGGTGACTGAGGGCTTGCGCGTCGAGACAGGCGGAGGCAAGCGCATCATGCCGGCTTGTGCAAGCGCACGCGTGGGTCAATCACGCGATATAAAAGGTCAACGACGAAGTTCAAGACGACCACCACCAGCGCAATATACAGCGCGATGCCCTGAACGAGGGGAAAGTCGCGGTAATTGACCGCAGTCACCAGCAATAAGCCAATCCCCGGCAGGGCGAACACCTGCTCAACCACCACCGTGCCAGCGACGATGTCGGCGAACAAGATGCCGAGGACGGTCGTGACCGGCATCAGCGCGTTGCGCAGGGCGTGGCCGTATACCGCGCGGTAGAACGATAGCCCCTTGCTGAGCGCCGTGCGCATGTAGTTCTGGCTGAGCTGGTCCACCAGCCCGCTGCGCACATAGCGCGTGACAATGGCGATCGCCGGCAGAGCGATGGCCACCGCCGGCAGGGTGAGTGCTCTCAGCGAGCCGGCCACGTCCCGCTCCCAGTCCACCGTCTCGCCCAGCGGGAACCAGCGTAGTCCAACGCCGAAAATGGACATCAGAAGCAGCGCGATCCAGAAGGACGGCACAGCCATCCCCAGTTGGCTGAGATACGAGAAGGCCAAGTTCACCGTTTTTGTGCGGATGAGCGCCAGCGCAACGCCGAGCGGGATAGAGACCAACACAACCAGCGTGATTGCGTAGATGGCCAGCGGAGCGGTGACGCGCAGCCGGCTGGTGATCATCTCTGCCACCGGTCGGTTGAAGCGCAGCGAGATGCCCAAATCTCCGCGCAGCGTGCTGGATGCCCAAGTAACGAACTGCTCGAGCACGGGTCGGTCAGTGCCCAGTTGGCTGCGCAGGGCCGCGATCTGCGCCTCGTCAGCCTCGGTGCCAAGGATGATGATCGCGGGATCGCCGGGGATGACGCGGAAGACAAAAAAGATCATCACCACGCTAAGTGCCGTGGTGATGATCATCGTCCCTAACCTGCGCAGGATGTAACTCATGCAGGAACTGCCGACGAATTATCCCGCCTTCAGCCGCAGGCGCGACAGGTCGTGGAAGAAGATCGGGTAGGGGGTGTAACCTTGAATCGTCGGCTTCATCGCCCAGTTGAACTGATAGTCCAGCAGGAAGATCGCGGCCACGTCCTCGGTCAGCACCTTCTGCGCCTGCTTGTAACGCTCCACCTGGGTCTTCTCATCGGTCGCGCGCAGCGCCTGCTCGATTAGCTTGTCGTACTCCGGGTTCTTATAGTTGATGAAGTTGCGGCGGAAGTCCGACGTGTAGCGACCGAGCACCGCCTGCGGGTCCATCTTGCCGGTGAAGTCTATCAACGTCGTCTCGAACTCGCGGTTGGTGTAGATGCGCTCTAGCCACACACCGAATTCAACCGTCTCGATCGTGGCCTGGATGCCCACGCGGGCGAGCTGGTCCACAATGAGCTGAGCGGTGCGGCCGTAAATATCAGCGTGAGACGAGATGGACAGCGTGGTGGTGAAGCCATTTGCATAGCCGGCTTGGGCCAACAGCGCCTTTGCGCGCTCAGGGTCGTAAGGGTAGCGATCCTGAAGGCCATCCTGGTAATACTTGGCCATCACCGGGCTCATGTTCGAGCCGAGCTTGACGGCGTAGCCGTCGAAGACCGCCTTGATGATGGCGTCTCGGTCAATCGCGTGATAGATGGCCTGGCGCACTTCCAGCTTGTCGAACGGCGGGCGGGCGTGGTTCATGCCCATGATGAACACCGAGTTGGCGGGGTGACTGACGATAGTAAAAGCGTTGCCGAGCGTCTCGATCTGCTCGGCAGAGACGCCAGTGAAGTCAATCGCGCCCGATTGCAGTTGCAGCAGCGCGGTTTGGTCGTCCTTGATGATGCGGAACTCGACCTGGTCAATCATCTCGCGGGTGTCCTGCCAGTAGTCAGCGAACTTCTCCAGGACGATGCGCTGCTGGGGTTCGTATGAGACAAAGCGATAAGGGCCGGTGCCGATTGGCTCTTTGTCATGCTTGCCGTCGTTGGCAGCCGGGACGATGGCCAGCGTGGAGAGCAGGTTGACGAACGAGGCGTTGACCTGCTTGAGCGTGATCACGCAGGTAGAATCGTCCGGCGTCTCTATGCGCTCGACATCGTTGAGGCTGGCGGTGAGCGGCTTGCCGTCGGGCGTCCCTTTGCCCATCAGGCGATTCAGGCTGTAGGCCACATCGGCGGCGGTGAGCGGTTGGCCGTTGTGGAAGCGCACGTTGGGGCGCAGCTTGAAGCGGTAGGTCAGCCCGTCCTCGCTGACGGTGTAGGACTCGGCGATGGCGGGGACCACGCTGCCGTCGGGCGCCGGCTTGACCAGTCCCTCGAAGACGTTCAGCATGATCTGCTGAGTAAGCGAAGCGGCTGAGAGGTGCGGGTCGAGATTGTCCGGGTCGGTCAGCGTGCGCATGACCAGGCGGGTGGGCTGAGCCGGCGCAGCCGGCTGCTGTGCTGTTGCTCCTTCTGGCGCTGTGCGCGCGGGTGGCGGGCTGGGCAATGCGCATGAGGCCAGCATCACGCTTAAGGCAGAAGCGGCCAGGACAAGCGTCCGGTTGGTGTGCGAAATCCTCAGGCTCATGGTCTCTTTGCTCCTCAAGGGGTTAGATAAAGCCTAGTGAGGATCTTTTAAGGTGAAGTTATGTTCCGGCAGACTTGAAGTTAAGCCGCTTGCTTCGCGGCGTCTCCTCCCCATGGCTACGGCCTGCGAGCCCTGAACAAAAAAGCGGGGCAGCGCGCGTTGGGCTGCCCCGCTTTGCTTGGGTTGGCCTATTGCCTGCGCACGATCGGTATGTGCGCCTTGCGCGCTTCGACCTGCACGGTGCTGCCGAGGTTAATTCCGGCATCTTCGTTATTCACAAAGACGCGCGGCTGGTTGACGATTTGGCCCTCCAGAATCACCACCTGTACAACGTAGCTCAGCGTGTGCGCTGCGCCCGGCGCCAAGCTGCCTGACCAGGCGACGGCGTTCTGCGTGACCTGCGGCCTGAAAAGGTTATTCGCGTTCAGGCCGGCATAGTTGCCGCCGCTGGCGCTGCCGTCCACATAGACCGTGCCATCTGGGATCGGCGCGACCATCAGGATGTTGGTCACCGTCCCGTCGCCGTTGTTGGTGATCGTCAGTGTGTAGGTGATCAGGTCATTCTTGCGCACAGCGCCCAGCGTGCGGGTGGCGACGACTGAGCTGCCGTTCAAGCCCAGTTGTGAAGCTGGCGGGAGCTGGTATGTCACCAGCGTCCGCGCGACCAGCGTCCCGACCGTCGCAAAGACGTTCTCCGTGCCAGGGACCAGCGAGGTCAGCGTTGCCGTCACCTGGCCGTTGGCGTCGGTTGTGCCGCTCACCGGGCTAAAGCGACCGATGCCGGCCAGGAAGTTCACCTGTGCGTCAGGCACTGGGTCACCAGATTCGTCGCGCACTGTGGCGATAACCACGCTCTGGCTGATGCCGTCGGAGAAGATGACTGCAGGTGATGCTGTCAGCGTCACGGTGGCCGGCGCGCCGTAAACGGCGATGTAGGACGTCTTGGTGACTGTGTCCTTGCCGCCTAGGCCGCCGACGGAGAGCGTAACGGTGTAGTGGCCAGGCTGGTCGTATACGTGCAGCGGCTCATAGCTCGCGGACGTGTTGCCGTCGCCGAAGTCCCAAGCATACGTGGCGATGTCCCCCGTCGAGCGGTTAGTGAAGCTGACCACCTCGCCGACTGCGACAACGCGCGTGTTGCTCTCGAAGTCAGCAACGACTGGTTCGTAGACGCGGATGGTCATTGGCTCCTGCCAGAAGATGGTGGTGTAGGGGCTGGTGGCGCGCAGGGTGACGGTGTAAACACCAGGCTCAGCGTAGGTATGTGCGCCAGGGTCGCGCTCGGTGCTGGTCGTGCCATCGCCGAAGTCCCATTCCCAGCCTGTGGTGTTGGGCGTTGAGGTGTTAGTGAAGACGACGGTGAGCGGGGCAATGCCGGAGCGCGTGCTCAGCACGTAGCCGGCGCGGGTGCACATTTGCTCGCTGCCGTTCTTGTATAGGAAGTTATCGCTGAGTTGCTGCTCAAGGAAGGTGCTGGGCAGGCCATAGGGGTTGACCCAGACGCTGAGGCCGCACAGCATAGGCTGCTCTACGAGCAGGCTGACTGGCACAGTTTCACCTGGCCTGACCAGCGGAACGGTGGTGGAGGCGACTAGAACTCATCTCAGAAATGGGGTCTCAG
>JAGHYX010000113.1 GCA_017743375.1 Chloroflexota bacterium | reverse complement strand
CACGAGGTCCTTGACCAGGCAACTGCCGCCCGCACAGCCGCCGAGCTCGAAGCGGCATTGCGACGATTGCAGGCGGCGCTCGCCGCCGGCGGACGCACTGTTGACGACTCACACGCGCCGGAATATTGGACCCTCTCCGACCGCGCCGGCAACCGCGTCTGCATCGTCTCGTGGCCGGATGGCGCGACGCGAGAAGGGGGTGCGTAGCCGGCGATCCAGGTGCCGCGCTGCGCGAGAGCCGTCTCTTGATTCTCTGGGTCCTCCGCGTCTCCGCGTGAGATCAGGCTTGCCCCCGTGCGTGAAAGCCCCCCAAGTGCATTCACGAATGGTGGCAACCCTCAACCAGGCTATGCTGCCGGTAAAGGTGAGTTCTTAGAGGGTGGGCGACGGCGCTGCCATCGCCTACCCAGGGTTCTGCCCCCAGCTGTGAATGCTCCCCTATTTGCCAAGCCCCCAAAGCAAGATAGAATGAAGAGAGATCTTGACATGCAGAGCGGCTTTACATTCACGTATAGCGATGAGCGAGGCACTGACGAGATTCCAAGACCTGCTGCGCGAGCTCTTCCTGTTCGACTGCGCCGATCTGGACTTCGGCATCTATCGGATCATCAATCACAAGCGCGCAGTTATCGAACGATTTATCAGTAAGGACCTGCCCAATAGCGTTGCTAAGGAGCTGAAGCGCGACGCGCTGGGCGCGCAAGCGCAGGCCGCCCAGGCGCTGAAGGACGCTCGCAAAAAGGTGGTAGAGACGCTGGGCAGGGACGCTCTCGATGCCGAGGACAACTTAAACGAAGGATACCACGCGACACCAGTTGGCAGGGCTTATCTAGAAGCCCAGCAGCGCGCCAGAGGCAGCCGCGCGGGCGAGGTGCTGGAAGCGGACATCTACAATCACCTTTACACGTTCTTCAGCCGCTACTGGCAGGACGGCGACTTCATCTCCAGGCGTCGCTACTCGCGGAAGGAGCGCTACGCCATCCCTTACAACGGCGAGGAGGTGTATCTCTATTGGGCCAACCACGACCAGTATTACATCAAGACCGGCGAGCACTTTACCGATTACACCTACAGGCATCCCAACGGCGTGACGGTCTATTTCAAGCTATGTCAGGCCGACGTCGAGCAGAACAACGTCAAGGGCGAGAAGCGCTTCTTCCTGCCGCGCCTGGACGCGATCACCTGGGACGCACAAGGACGGACTTTGACCATCCCGTTTGAATATCGCCCGCTCACGGCGCAGGAATCCAGCGCGTACGGCCAGGCTGCGCCGAATGGGAACGGCAACGGCCAGAAGAACGTTCAGGACGCCATCATCGCCGGCGCTGTGGACGAGATCCCCAAACGCATCAAAGATCCAGCAGCCTGGGCTGCGCTCACCACCGAGCGGCGCAAGGACGCCAGCGGCAACGCAGTCTCCTGGCTGGCGCACCACCTGCGGCAGTACACCCGTCGCAACACCAGCGATTTCTTCATCCACAAGGATCTGAAAGGCTTCCTCTCGCGCGAGCTGGACTTTTACCTGAAGAACGAGGTGCTCAACCTGGATGCGATGGAAGCCGCCGGCGAAGGGTTGAGCGCCGGCTGGTTCCAGCTCATGCGCCTGATCAAGCGGATCGGCCTGCGCATCATCGAGTTCCTGGCCCAGATCGAGGACTTCCAGAAGATGCTCTGGGAGAAGCGCAAGTTCGTCACCGAGACCTTCTACTGCATCACCGTCGGCAACATTCCCGAACCCTTTTACCAGGAGATCGCGGCCTGCGAGGCGCAGTGGGACGAATGGAAGGCGCTCTTTGCTATTGACGAAGAAGGCACTGATCTGTTCACGAACGGTCAAACTCAGGAGGCGCAGCGCATCGCCTTCCTCAAGGCGCATCCGACGCTGGTGCTGGACACGCGCTATTTCTCGCAGGATTTCACCGACCGCCTGCTGGCTTCTTTCGACAACTTAGATGAGATGACCGATGGCTTGCTGGTGCATAGTGAGAACTGGCAGGCGCTGAATCTGTTGCAGGAGAAATATCGGGAACGGGTGCAGTGTATCTACATCGATCCGCCATACAACACAGCTGCATCAGAGATTTTGTACAAGAATAATTATAAGCATTCATCCTGGCTTTCGCTCATTTGTGATAGACTTATCATTGGTAGAATCTTGATTTGCAATAAAGGTGTTCAATTCACAGCCATTGATGACACTGAGTTCTACAGACTGATGGGCTTGATTGTAAGCATATTCGGGGAAGAGAACATCATTGGAGTGGTTGCTATAAAAAGCAATCCATCTGGGCGATCGACTGTAAAGGGAATATCAATAGCGCATGAATATGGAATAATAAGCGCTAAATCTGAATTATCTGGTTTAGGCCAAATTCCCAGGACAGGCGAACAACTTTCTCAGTACCCCGAAGAGGATGAGTTTGGTAAGTATCAATGGAGGAATTTCCTTAGAACAGGTGGCATAAATGACTTTCGCTCTGCACGACCACGCCTACACTATCCTCTGATAGTGTATGGCAACAAGGTTAGGATTCCTGAAATGGAGTGGGATCCATCTAAAAAGAAATGGAATATTCGTGAGAAAGTCGGCGACAACGATAGAATCATCTGGCCTATTTCAAAAGGTATAGAGTACACATGGAGATTAGGTCATGAAACTCTCAGAGATCGTTTGAATGATTTACGAGTTAGAAAAACCCATGACGGAGATTTTGCTATCGAAATAAAGTTTCGTTTAGACCAAGAAGGTGTGCTTCCTAAGACGATATGGGATGAGAAAGAAGTTAACGCTACAGTGTATGGAACAACACTTTTGCGACACCTGCTTGGCGAGTTGCAGACCTTTTCATTTCCAAAATCTGTATATGCGGTGGAAAAGGCAATCCGCACATGCGGAGCTCATGATGAAGACTTTACACTGGACTATTTCGCCGGCTCCGGCACAACCGGCCATGCCGTCATCAACCTCAACCGCGAGGACGGCGGGCGGCGCAAGTTCATCCTGGTGGAGATGGCGCATTACTTTGACACCGTGCTCCTGCCGCGAATCAAGAAAGTGACCTTCACGCCCGACTGGAAGGACGGCAAGCCCAGGCGCATGGCCAAGCCTAAGGAAGCCAGGCGCTCCCCGCGCATCGTCAAGGTCATCCGCCTGGAGTCCTACGAGGACGCGCTCAACAACCTGTCCTTCGACGACGAAAGCGGAGCGAAAGGGCTGACGCTCTTCAAGGATGACTACTTGCTCTCCTACATGCTGAAGTGGGAGACGCGCGGCAGCGAGACGCTGCTCAACGTCGAGAAGCTCCAATCGCCCTTCGCCTACAAGCTGCGCCTCCACCGCGATGGCGAGACGCGCGAGCGGCAGGTGGACCTGCCCGAATCCTTTGCCTACCTGCTGGGGCTGGACGTGCAAACGCGGCGCGTATACGATGATCGCGGGCGGCGCTACCTGGTCTATCGCGGGACGCAGCGCGATGGCCGAGTCGCCGTCGTGATCTGGCGCGATACCGCTGGCTGGGAACTGCAGGATTACGAGCGCGATGCGGCCTTCGTCGCCGAGCATAAGCTGGCCGAGGGCGCGCACGAGGTCTTCGTCAACGGCGACTCGCGCATCCCCAACGCCCAGTCGCTGGATGGATTATTCAAGGCGCGCATGTTCGCGCCGGCGGGGACATAGCCATGGCCCGGCAAATCTCGATACCAATGCGCGATATTGAGGATTTCTGTCACAAGTTGCGAATCAATCGCATGTGGATATTGCGCTGCGCGACGACTTTAAAGCGACGTGGATGTGTTCGTCGAGTTCGTCCCTGAAGCGAAGTGGACCCTGCTGGACTTGACAAGCGCAGAGCAGCAAGATCATGGGGCGGCCTGTTGACCTGGTTGAGCGTCAGTGCGTCGAGCAGCGTGAGAACTGGCTTCGCCGCGGTCACATCCTGGAGAGCGCCGAGGGACTTTATGTGGCGCAATGACGCGACTCTGTTGGATATTGCCCAGGCAGCCCGAAGGATCGTGATGTTTGTCCAGAATGTGGATGAAGCTGCGTTCACGGCTAACGCCGAGAAGCACTGGGCAGTTGTTGCGCAGCTTCTTATCATGGGCGAAACAGTGACGCGCTTATCCGAAGAACTCAAAACTGCGCATCCAGAAGTCGAGTGGGTGAAGATCGCGGGCATGCGCAATCGCCGAGAAGATTCGCTGGGATGTGGTCTGGCGTACTGCAACAGAGGCCATCCCTAAACTGCTGGCACAGCTCGATCCATTGTTGCCTGGTGAGGAAACGTAATGGCGCGCACTAATCGGCATCAAGAGAACAGCGTTCAACAGTATGTCAAACTGGAAGACCGCCTCGTCCTGCTGGCCTGGCTGAACAGCCTGCTGGGCTATCAGAGCAACAAACAACTGCTCGAGGACACGAAGGATGTCTCCGAGGGTTTCGGCTCGGATGGACGCAGTTTTCTCTACCATCACTTGATTGCTCGCGGCAGCAAGCTTAAGCTCAATCCCGAGGACCTGGCGCGCTACGACCAGAACATCCGCGCGCATTTGGCTACGATCAACCGTCGGCGGACTGAGCCGGTTACGCTGCGCTACTTCCAGTACCTGGCCGCGCTCTATGCCGAGATCTTCCTCGACCGCTACTTCGGTCACCGCGCACAACTGCTGGCCGATCTCAACGCTTTCGTCCTCAAGCGCAACGCGCAGAAATCCCCCGGCGAAGCGCAGGACGCCAGCTTCACTGAAGACGACCTGAAGAAGTCAGCCTACTGGATGGCTACCGGCAGCGGCAAAACGCTTATTCTTCACCTCAACTACTACCAGTTTTTGCACTACAACAATAAGCCTCTGGATAACATCCTGCTCATCACCCCCAACGAGGGCTTGAGCGAGCAACACCTGGCGGAGCTGGCCGCCTCCGGCATCCCTGCGCGTCGCTTTGACCCCAACGCGCCCAGTGCGTGGACAGAGAACAGTGCAACGATCAAGGTGATCGAGATCACCAAGCTGACCAAAGAGAAACGCGGTGAGGGCGTGAGCGTGCCTGTGGAAGCGTTCGATGGTCGCAACCTGATCTTCGTGGACGAAGGGCACAAAGGTGCCGGCGGCGAGGCCTGGCGCAAGTACCGCGACGCGCTGGGCGAGGACGGCTTCACGTTTGAATACAGCGCCACCTTCGGCCAGGCGCTCTCGGCAGCGCGCGATGACGCGCTCACTGCCGAGTACGGCAAATGCATCATCTTCGATTACTCATATCGCTACTTCTACGGCGACGGCTACGGCAAGGACTTTCGCATCCTCAACCTGAGCAACGAGGCGCACCAGAAACACACCGACCTGCTGCTGCTGGGCAACCTGCTCTCCTTTTACGAGCAGCTCCGACTGTATGAAACGCGACGCGCGGAACTGCAACCCTACAACCTGGAGAAGCCGCTCTGGGTCTTCGTGGGCAGCACGGTGAACGCGGTCTACAGCGAGCACAAGACAAAGCGCAGCGACGTATTGACCGTGGTGCGCTTTATGCATAACGTGCTTCAGGATCGCGGTTGGGCAGAAGCGGGGATCAAATCTCTGCTGGAAGGTAAAACCGGCCTGGTCTCGCCCGACGGGATGGATGTCTTCGCCGGCCGCTTCCAGTTTTTGCAAGACCTCAGTGAGCCGCCCAGCGCGATCTACGACGACTTTCTAAGTCGCTTATTTCACGCGCGATCTGCCGGCGGCCTGCGGCTGTGCGCCATCCGCAGCAGCCAGGGCGAGCTTGGCCTCAAAGCCGCTGGCGCGGATCGCTACTTCGGCGTGATCTACATCGGCGACACGGCCGCCTTCAGAAAGCTGGTCGAAGCGGACAAGTCTGAGGTCACCCTGGAGGAAGACGCGATTTCCGGGTCGCTCTTTGAAGAGATCAACCGACCCGATTCGCGCATTCACGTCCTGATCGGCGCCCGCAAGTTCATCGAGGGCTGGAGTTCGTGGCGCGTCTCGAACATGGGCCTGCTGAACATCGGCCGGCAGGAAGGCGCGCAGATCATCCAACTATTCGGGCGCGGCGTGCGCTTGAAGGGCAAAGGCCTTAGCCTCAAGCGCAGCAGCGCCTTGCCTGGGGCTCACCCGGCACACGTACGGCTGCTGGAGACGCTCAACATCTTTGCCGTGCGCGCCAACTACATGGCCCTCTTCCGCAACTACCTGGGGCGCGAGGGCGTAGAGACCGAAGCCCCTATTGAGCTGCCGATCTTCGCGCAGATTGATCAACAGCTCCCCCAGCATGAGCTGGTTGTCCCCCGAGCAGACCAGGCGCGCGACTTCGTGAAGGAAAAGACGCTCCTGTTGGAGGTTGACCAAAAAATCCAGGATGTGCTGGTGAACTTATCGTCGCGCGTGCAGACCGTGGAGAGCAGCGCAACCGGTTCACATCAAACGCAGGTGCGCGCCGGCAGCAAGGGGCGCATTCCCTCTCAGATGCTGGACTGGGTGGACTGGGCGCAAGTCTATCTTGACCTGCTGGCCTACAAACAGCGCCAGGGACTGGCTAACTTGGTCATCCGCCCCGAGATGCTCAGGCAAATCCTGGAGGGCATTCAGTATAGGCTGATCGCAGATGATGAAGTCATCCATCCGCGCGTTTTTATTGACCTGGACCGACTACAAGAGGCCGCCACAACCATCCTGCGCAGCTACGTGGACAAGTTCTATCGCACCAGGCAAGAAGCATGGGAGGCCAGCGAGCGGCTGGTGTATCGCTTGCTTGACAAGGATGATCCCAATCTGAGTTTTAACGCCGGCGTCGCCGCCGGTCATCCAGGGCCTACTTATATCGCCAGGGTGCAGCGCTCAGAGGCACGGTTGGTGAAGGCGATCGAGCAATTGATTCAGGCACAAAACCAGCTATACACACATGAAAACGCCAGCCTGCCGCGCATCAACTTCGACAGGCATCTCTATATCCCCCTGCTGCTGGAGCAGGTGGACAAAGTCCAGTTCATCCCGCCGGCGCTAAATAAAGGCGAAGCGCAGTTCGTGCGCGACCTGAGGGATTACTGGAATGCCGAGAAAGACAACGCGCTCAAGGACAAAGCAATATTTCTCCTGCGCAACCTCAGTCGGGGCAAGGGGATTGCCTTCTTCGAGGGCCGCGGGTTTTACCCCGATTTCATCCTGTGGATCATAGACCAGGGGACGAAACACCAGCGCATCGTGTTCGTCGAACCACATGGGATGCTGTCTGCCAAATCGTATATCCACGATGAGAAGGCAAGGCTACACGAGCGGCTGCCGGCGCTGGCTCAGGAGATCGCAGCGCGCAGCGAGCATAAAAATGTCTCGCTGGACTCTTACATCATCTCCGCAACGGAATTTAAGGATCTTTGGGAGCGATATGACGACGGCAAGTGGGATAGGGCGCGCTTTGCCCAGCACCATATCCTCTTCCTGGAACGCAATCAGCAGTACGATTACATCCAGATTCTGCTCCAATGCACCTCGACCACATTGTCTTCCTCGTAGGCGACTTGGACGAAGCCATCGTCGGATAGCAGCGCGCTGCGCGAGATCCGTCTCTTGAACGCGCCAAAGTTGACAGTCCCGAAGCCCGCCTGGTGGTGCTGTCGGTCGAACACCCCCACGTCA
>JAGHYX010000012.1 GCA_017743375.1 Chloroflexota bacterium | reverse complement strand
GACCAAGTGATGGCGCGCCTAGGCACGTCCACGCGGCTGATAGATGTGCGCACCCCCCAGGAGTTCAACGGCGAATGGTCGCGCGCTGCGCGATATGGCCATATCCCAGGTGCAGTCAACCTGCCGCGCGCCTCGTTGGTGAACCCCGATGGCACGCTGATCAGCCCGGCGCAACTACGAGCGAGGTTGGCAGCGCTGGGGATAGTCGATCAGGACGCAGAGTGCGTGACCTACTGCAACGCCGGTGTGAGCGGAGCGCTCGGCTTATTGGCGCTGCGGGCAGCCGGTTTCCTTAACAGCGCGCTCTACGACGGATCATGGAAGGAATGGGGCAACGACCTGCGCCGGCCAATCGCCTGAATCAAGCTGCGTCCGGGCGCGGGAGGGCGTATGCCTTAAGCACCTCCAGGTCCACGAACTCCAGCGCAGCGATGTGGGTTGCTTCCAGGTCAACCGGCGGCGCACAGCCGGCCTCGTAAGCCTCTAGCCAGCGCATGACGCACAAACACCAGCGGTCGCCGGGCTTTAGGCCGGGGAAGCGATACTCTGGGCGCGGGGTAATTAAATCGTTGCCCCGGCTGCGGGAGAACAGCAGGAACTCCTGAGTGACCTGCGCGCAGACCAGGTGCAACCCTGTATCGCCCGGACCAGTATTGCAACAGCCATCGCGATACCAGCCGGTCAGCGGCGCAAGGCTACACGTCTTGAGCTCGCCGCCGAGCACATTCCTGGCCTTGGTTGTGGGTGGATGATTCATAGGCGTGATAGCATGAGTGTATCAGCTTTCATTCCCCGTCCTGGGAAATAGCGACTGCGCCACCGCGCCACTGATTCCCCTGGGCCCAATCATGGCCTTGCCATCATTAGGTGTTGCGAGAGAATCAGAAGGGGGCTTTCCCTCGCACGCGGGGAATGAGGGGAATTCGGTGGCTTTGCGGTGCTTTGGTTGGTCAGGCGTTGAGATGCTTCGCGTCGCCCAGCATGACAGGCTGGCGCGGCGAGTGATTCGCGAACGGGCATGTGCACATCCGGAATTCAAATTATTGAACCACTCCCCCTGACGGCGTGTGATAAAATCATGGCGTGCGTGGTGCCCATAGCTCAATGGCAGAGCGCCTGACTGTGGCTCAGGAGGTTGAGGGTTCGAGACCGTCTGGGCACCCACCAAGATAGACATGCACCGACTAGGTGCATGTCTTCGTTTTATCCCCTCCGCCAGTAGCGCTCACCCCCCACGCGCCGGCTATACGCGCTCACACGTGCCATTGCGTCGTCCAGCGTGCCAAATAGCACCGGCCACTGGGAGGCGTAACAGGCAATAGCGCGCAGGCGCGCCTGTATGTCTTCATCGGAGAGCGGCACAACCTCCGGGACGAAGCCGGCCGGCGGCGCAACGCCGCGCTCAGCGTATGGATAGTCCTCGTAGTATCGCAGCTTGCTGGAGTCGCACGAGGACTCAACGGCTTCGCGGACGAGCACATGGTCAACGTGCCCGCCGATCGCCAGTGGGCAGAAGATCTGTTCGGCCAGGCCGAGCCATTCGGCCAATGACGCGCGCACCCGTGGGAGGAAGACCTGACGATCGTGAGGATGCACCGAACCGCCGATGAAGTCATCCTTGTAAAGCGGTTCACCGCGATCATCGAGGCGATAGATCGCGTCGAGCAGGCCCAGGTGGACGTGCTGCGCGCCCAGCAGCCGGCAGGCTTGCACATCCTCGGCGCGGCGCTGAACATACGGCTGCTCGCCCAGCCCCCAGCGCTGATGGAGTTGGTGCGCCGTCGGCGAGAGCGGCCATTCGGCTGGGCGATCGGCCGTGCAAATGGTCACAATCGCAACGCGTTGCCCGCTGGTCGTCAGACGGTGCACCAGCCCGCCGCAGGAGAGGGCAACGTCGTCGAGGTGCGGCGAGAGGAACACCACCATCAGCGGATGTATACCGGCGTGCCGAGCGGCGCCCAGCGATAGAGGGCTGCAGCGTCCTTTGTGAGCGCAACGACGCAGCCATACGAAGCTGGATAGCCAACCGGCCAGCGCACCGGCGTCCCGTTGCGCAGCAGCGGCATGGCGTGTATGCCGTTCTCGATTCGCCCGGCGTAGTAAATCCCCATCCAGTATGGCATTCGCAGTTGCCAGACGTTGGACCACGCTTCCGGCAGCTTGCTTTGGATGCGATAGTTGCCGCGGCGGGTGGGGCGGCCCGGCTCGCCACTGCTGATTAAAAAGGTCATCGCCACTTCCCCATCCTGATATGCCCAGAGGCGCTGCGCGCTCAGGCTGACGAAGATCTCGCGCCCCCGTCCGCGAATGACCTGTTGGCCAGCGGGAGTCTGGGCGAGCGCCGGCCGGGCCAGCGCGCCCCCAAAGAAGCTCATCACCATGCCAAAGAGGAAGGAGCGACGGTTCATCACCGACATTTTAGCTAGCGCAGTGGCCGGCGGGCTACCGTGCTGAGCATGTCCACGACGAAGGTCAGCCCAAACAGCGCGATCAACGTGGCCGATAAGCCGGGATAGTCGAAGCTGCTCAGTTGCTCGGTCAGCAGGCGGCCGAGTCCGCCCGCGCCCACGAAGCCGACGATCACCGTCTCTCGGGCGCAGATTTCCCACCGATAGAAGATGTAAGCGAGCGACTGCGGGATGGTCATCGGCAAGGTGCTATAGAAGAAAGCGTGGAGGGGTGGTGCGCCGGCATGCTGTAACGCGCGCGTCGGTCGCTGGTCAACGTTCTCTACCGCTTCGGCGATCAGGCGGCCCAAGATGCCCAGGTTATGAACGGCCAGGGCCAGCGCGCCCGGCAAAGGCCCAGGGAACATCACAAAGAGAAACAGCAGCGCCCACACCGGCGCGGGAACGGCGCGCAGGACGAGCAATCCCCCGCGCGTCAGCCAATAGGGCCAGCGCGGGCCGCGTTCTCGTCGCGCCGCTGGATGTGCCAAAGCCAAGCCAAACAGTCCGGCGATGGCCATGGCGACGATGGACATGGCCAGCGTCTGCAATGAGAGCTGCAACAGGCGGGCGATTTGATCACCCGATAGGTCAGGCGGGAACATCTCGGCCAGCATCTGACCGAGGAGCGCCTGGGTGCGCGGCGAGACCAGCCGGCCAAAGTCCGGTTGAAGATAAACCAGCGCGAGCGGCACGACCAAAACGGCCAGCCCCAGCAGGGCCAGCAATCCGCGCGAGGATGGCGTAGCGCGGGTCAGTTGAGCGGCCTGAGCTTCGCAGCCGGGTGCTAGGTTAACCTCCAGACGGGCCGGCGCGCCTAGGACCTGTCGCACGCGTGCGCTGAGCCAGTCGGTTATCCCGCTTAGCAACACCAGCGCCGCGATCAACGTCCACATTTCGCCATAGCGCAGCGATTGCAAGCTGAGCAGGACTTGGTAACCCAGCCCGCCGGCGCCGATCACGCCGAGCACGGTCGCTGAGCGGATCGCGCACTCCAGGCGATAGAACGTATACGAGAGCAGGTTGGGAAGGGCGCGCGGCAACAGCCCATACAGCAGCGCGTGGCCGGGCGGCGCGCCGCTGTTTAGCAGCGCGCGCAATGCATCGCGCGGCGTCTCGTCCAGAATCTCGGAGAACACCTTGGCCGTGATCGCACCAAAGGGGATGCCCAGCGCCAGGATGGCCACCAGCGGATCCAAGCCCAAAATCCTGACCAGGAAGAGCCCCCACAGCACTTCATGGATGGCGCGCGGCAACGCCAGCGCGCCACGCGCGATCAGCCAAGGTGAGCCAGGGCGAGCGACAAACGGTCGCTGATGCACCAGCCACCAGACCTCCGATGAGAGCACGCCGCCGGCCAAGCCGATCACCAAGCTGAGCGCCAGCCCACAGACGGCATACGCGAACGTGACCAGCGTGGATTCCAACGTCAGGCGCAGAAAGGCGGGGCTGAGCTCTGGGCGTAGCGCGGCGGCGAAGAACTGTTGAACCAGCGCCCAGCCCCCCGCGTTGATCAGATCGCCACGAAACACCCCCGTTTGGGTCGCCGCCCAGGCGACTGCGAGCAGGGTGAGCAGCGCGACCAACCGTGCACCGCGCAGCAAGCTGCGCCACGGCGAGAATGCCTCTGGCAACGGGAGCGCGCGCTGCGCGGCAGAGGGCACACTCATACGTCCACGTCGCGGATGCGGTAAAGGGCCTCGACCATCTGCGGCGAGACCTGGGCCGCGGGCAGATCAAAAACCACCTGGCCGGCCCGCAGGCCGATCATGCGCTCGCAGTGGCTATACGCATACTCGATCGCGTGCAGGCTGACCACCAGCGTCTTGTCGAACCGATCGCACAGCTCGCGCAGCAGCGTCATGATCTCGCGGCTGCGCTCGGGGTCAACGCTGGAGATCGGCTCGTCGGCGAGGATCGCCACGGGGTCCTGAACCAGCACGCGCGCAATGGCCACGCGCTGTTGCTGGCCACCGGAGAGGGTGTCAGTGCGCGCGTAGAGCTTGTCGGCGATCCCTACCTCGGCCAGCGCACGCGCAGCCCGGGAGCGCTCCAGCGGCACGATGAGCGAGACCACCGCTTGAAGCAGCGACCAGCGCCCCAGATGGCCGGCGTTGACGTTGTGGATGACGCTCAGGTTGGGCACGAGGTGGAATTGTTGGTAAACCGTGCCGATCTGTCGTTGCAGTCGGCGCAGCGCGCGCGTCGAGAGCCGCGTCGGGTCCTGGCCCAACAAGCGCACCTCGCCCTCAGTCGGGGCCAGCGACCCGTTCAGCAGGCTGAGCAATGTGCTCTTGCCCGCGCCGCTGGGGCCGATCAACGCCACGCGCTCGCCGGCTTCGATCCGCAGCGAGACCTTGCTGAGCGCCGCGAACGCGCCGTAGCGCACCGTCACCCCCTTTAGCTCAAAGACCGGTTCGGGCATCTCGACGAATGGCGCGCGCAAGCGTGGGTCAGCGCGCTACTTGATCTTCCCGATCTCGCGGCCGATCGCCTCGATATCGGCGTAGTTCTCGTTCTTCGTCTCGATGAACTTCTGCGCGCCGAAGAGGTCGAGGATTTCTTTGTGGGCTGGGTTGGTCGCGTCGAGCGCCATAAACGCCCGCTTGATGCGCTCGATGAAGCCGGCGCCGAATTTCTGCTCCACATCTGGGCGCACGACCCAGTGATAGTCATAGTAAGGCGGGGTGCGCCAGATCACAATGACCTTGCTGGTGTCCACCTCGCCGCCCTTGATGCGCGCCTCCCAGACTTGCTCGTTCAGAGCGCCAACCTCGTACGAGCCGGCCTCCACCAGCTTGATCGTCTTGTCATGTGAACCGGAGAAGCCCGGCTCGCCCCTGAGATCAGAGAGCGAGAGGCCGGCTTGGCGCATGAAGAACTGCGGCATCAGCCGGCCAGAGGTAGATGACTCGCTGCCAAAGGTGAAGGTGCGCCCTTTGAGCGCCTGCAGACCGCTGATGTCCTCAAAGGGCTGGATGCCGGTGGAGACGTTGGCGATGAATACGCTGCGGAACTTCTCGTCAATGTCGCGCTGAAGGATGGCCTGAGCGCCGTCCACTTGCAGACGGGCCTGCACGCCGGTCAGCCCGCCGAACCAGGCCATGTCCACGTCACCGGTCCTGAAAGCGTTCACAACGGCAGCGTAGTCGGTCACCGGCCTGTACACCACTTCAACGCCCAGCTCGGCCTTTAGGTAATCGGAGAGCTTGCCGTATAGGCGGTTGAGCCGCTCGGGGTCTTGGTCAGGAATTGCGGAGATGACGAAGGGCCTGGCAGGGGATTGAGCCGGCGCGGCCGGCTGAGCGGCAGGCGGCGGCGCAGCGCAGGCCGCCAAGGCGAGTGCTAAGCTGACGAGCGCAAGTTTAGGTTTAACAGACATCGCTTCTTCCTCCTTATATGAACAGGTCGAGGCCAGCGGCTGTCGCCCTTCACCTGAACCTGTTCGGCGACCCAGCGGAGGAATGAGCGTCTCAGTGGCGGGGTCGGCGTGCGGCGGAGCTAGGCGAGGGGCGACGCAGCGATCCAGACGACGCAGCACGTGCGCCGACGCAGACGTTTGCTCAGCGATGGATCACGTGCATGTCGCGCCTCACCTCCATGCCGCGCATGATACCAGTAGCGGATGTTACGAGCGTGATGCGTTCGCGGTTGCATTCGCTAACAGAAGCGTGGGGCGCTTGCCCGCCACGCCATGTCTGCTGACTCCATCAGCCTAGCGCATACCCAACTAAAGCGCTGAGAGGTCACCCACGGCACCTTGGCGGACGCGAGCACTGACATGATTCGCTATGCCTAGCATAGGGATGTGCATCCCTCTGCCCTCTCGTGGGCCTGCAGTTTGTAGGTGGCTATCTCCACGCTGCTCTGTTTAACTTCCGGCAGCGCGCTTCCTAGCTTCCCGACGTTGGGCCGGCAAAGGGAATGCCCTCTTTCGTTTTCACTCTGAAGGTTTGCCTTCGCCGGCCAACCTGCCCAGCATCGGTGAGTTCACCACGATAATCACAGCGTGCTGATCGGGATCGACGCCAGTCGGGCTATCGGCGTGCGCTTCACCGGCACCGAGCGCTACGCGCGCGCTGTCATCAGCGCATTGATGGCGCTGGCGCCGCAACATCGCTTTCGCCTGTATCTGCGCAGGGCGCCGGACAGAGGCGAGGCAGCGTGGTCCGGTGCGCAATCTGTGGAACAAGTTGTGCTCGCCCCACCTCGCCTGTGGACACATCTCGGCCTGGGGCGCGCGCTGCTGACCAGCCCGCCAGATGCGCTGTTCATCCCCGCCCATGTTCTGCCGCTCTCCTTCGCCCATCCCAGGCTGCGCAGGCGCGTGCGCAGCGTGGTCACCATACACGATGCCGGCTACCGGCATTTCCCGACGGCACACCCCCTGATCCAGCGCTTGTATTTGGACTTGAGCACCCGCTTCGCGCTGCGCTTCGCCAGCACGGTCATTGTAGATTCCGAAGTCACGCGCAGCGATCTCCTGCGCTTTTACAGTCGCACGGCCGAGCGGGCGGAGATCGTCGTCGCCCACCCCGGACCGCTCCCCCTGCCGGCAGTCAGCGAAGCAGAGGCAGGGCGCATCCTAGATCGCCTAGGGCTGAAGGGTGTCCCTTATGCCGTGCACGTCGGCACACTACAGCCGCGCAAGAACCTGCGCCGGCTGATCCGAGCCTGGGCGCGTCTGACGCGCGACCCCGACTTGGCAAGGATGCGGCTCGTGCTAGCCGGAGGCGCCGGATGGGGGGGCGAAGACCTGCGAGCCGAGAGCGCAGCCGCCGGCGCGCAGAGCGCAGTGGTGCTCACCGGCTATGTGAGCGACGAGGAGAAGGCGGCCTTGCTGCGCGGCGCGCGAGCATACGTGTTCCCCTCGCTCTACGAAGGCTTCGGCTTTCCTGTGCTGGAGGCCCAAGCGATGGGCCTGCCGTTGGCCTGTAGCCGGACGCCAGCGCTCGTGGAAGTCGCCGGCGACGCTGCGCTGTACTTCGACCCATTCGACGAAGCGGAGATGGCTGCTGCCCTGCGGACGATAATGACTGACGAGGCCCTGCGTCGGCATTTGGTCGCCGCCGGCTGGCACAACATGCGCCGGTTCTCTTGGCATCAATGTGCCCAAATCATCCTATCGCACCTTGTATGAGGGTCTGACGCAAGCGAAGCGCGACTTGCAATGTGATGATTTATGCCTCATTCCGCTCCTCTCTCTCCATTTGCTGCCGTGATCTTGGCCGCTGGCCTCTCTTCGCGCTACGGCGGCGGCATCAATAAGCTGCTCCTGCCCTTTGGGGGAAGCACAGTAATCCGCTGCGTCACCCAGACCGTCCTGCGTGCAGGGGTGGGACAGGTGGTGGTCGTCACCGGCCATGCGCGCGAGCAGATTGAGGAGGCTCTCAATGGCCTGGACGTGCGCTTTGTCTACAACCCGCGCTATCAGCAGGGCGAGATGTCCTCCTCGATCAAAGCCGGCCTCGACTGGCTGCGGCAAACCTCAGCCAGCGGAGCGTTCATCGTGCCGGGCGATCAGCCGCTGCTGCCAACCTGGGTGTTCCAGCGCTTGGGTGAGGCTCTGCTGAACGGTTGCAGCGACATCGCGGCCCCACGCTACGGGACGCAACGCGGTCATCCAGTGCTGCTGGGGCGGGCGTGGTGGCCGGCTGTGCAGCGCTTGGCGGATGGCGTGCCCATGCGCGCCCTGCTACACGCCCATCCGCAGTCCGTCGCCCACATCCTCGTGAACACGGACGCGGTGCTGCTCGACGTGGATACACCAGAGGCATATCAGCAAGCGCTGGCGCGCGCAGCGCATCGCCCTCTCAGATAGGGAGCAAGTCTAGCTCTCAGCGCACTCTTTTGATCCTCGTAAGCAGCAGACGCTATCTACGCGCTCATCCCCGCAGGGCTATGGGCATGCGTGGCTCACCTTGGGTGACGGCAACGCCGTCGCCCGGCCCTTGAGACTTTTGCTGGTCAGCTGCCGTGGGCGGTTGCCTCTTTCGGCAAGAGCGCACTCTAATGCTGAGGGGAATGGTAGAATCCCCTCGCTAAATCACATCATGCGCCTTGATGGTCGAGGGCCTGTTCTGCGCACGCAGAATCCGCAGACCACGTGAGAGGCGCAGAGGTCACAAGGAAAAGGGGAGTAGCTATGCCTGTTGTTTCCATGAAGGCACTGCTCGAAACGGGCGTGCACTTTGGCCATCGCGTCAAGCGGTGGAACCCCAAAATGAAGCCGTATATCTTCACCGAGCGGAACGGCGTTCATATCATTGACCTGCAACAGACGATCGTTGCGATTGACCAAGCGGCTGCGTTGATTCGCGATATCGTCGCGCGTGGCGGGAGCGTGCTCTTTATCGGCACCAAGCGCCAGGCGCAAGAGGTCATAGCGTCCCAGGCGCAGCGGGCCGGCCAGCCCTATATCACAGAGCGCTTCCTTGGCGGGACGCTCACCAACTGGCGCACCATCCGTTCGCGGTTGGACCGGCTGGCCGAGCTAGAAGCCATGCGCGACCGCGGCGAGCTGGAGCGATTCACCAAGAAGGAAGCGCTGCTCATGACCCGAGAGATCGAGCGCCTTAACCGGCGCATGGGCGGCATCAAAAATATGCGCCGCCTGCCAGACGCCATCTTCGTGGTGGATGTTTGCCGCGAAGCAAACGCGGTCAAAGAAGCCAACCGCCTGGGCATCCCGGTGATCGCCATCGTGGATACCAACTGCAGCCCAGACGGGGTGGATTACGTTATCCCCGCTAACGACGACGCCATCCGCGCCATTAAGCTCATCGTAGAAGCGATGGCCAATGCTGCCGTGGAAGGGCTTAAGCTCAGAGAGAAGGCGGAGGGCAGCGACCAGGCTGCGGGCGCCGTTGAGAAGCCGTTTGTGAGCGAGCCGTTTATCCCCGAAGAGGACTTTGCGCTAGATGCAGAACTGATGATGCGCTCGTTCGATCCGGGGATCGAAGAGGAGGATGAATCGTAGTATTCCGTCACAAGGAGAGCTATGGCGATCACAGCGGAGATGATCAAGCAACTGCGCGAGCAGACCGGCGCAGGCATGATGGATAGCAAGAAAGCCCTTGAGCAATTTAACGGCGACATGGAGAAGGCCGCTGCTTGGCTCAAGGAGAAGGGACTGGCCACAGCGGCGAAGAAAGCTTCGCGCGTCGCCAAGGAGGGCATCATCGAGGTTTATTCGCACATGGGCGGGCGGATGGCCGTCATGGTCGAGGTGAACTGCGAGACAGACTTCGTCGCGCGCATGCCGGAGTTTCGCCAGTTGGCGCATGACCTGGCGTTGCACATTGCCTCGGCAGCTCCTACTTATGTGGCGAGGGAAGACGTGCCATCGGATGTCGTCGCAGCGCAAATCACCAAATACAAAGAGGATGCGCTCGCCGAGGGCAAAAAGCCCGAGATCGCTGAGCGCATCGCAAACGGCCGACTTGAGAAGTTTTACGAAGACCATGTGCTCCTAGAGCAACCGTTCATCAAAGACGACAAAATTAAAGTCAAAGATCTGATCAACGATGCCATCGCCCGGTGTGGCGAGAACATCGTGGTCCGCCGTTTTGTCCGCTACCAGCTAGGAGAAGAGAGCTGAAAAGGGCATCGAAAAAGATGCCCTTTTTATTTAGCACCCGGCAGGATACAGGCTGCGATTGTCGAGCGAGATGGACACACCGAAGTACAAGCGAGTCTTACTGAAGATCGGTGGGGAGGCATTCGCCGGCCCTGGCGGCATGGGCATCGTCCCCCAGCGGGCGGCAGAAGTGGCTGCCAAAATCCGCGATGTCCACCGGCTCGGCGTCCAAGTTGTGGTTGTGCTGGGCGCGGGCAATTTCTGGCGCGGCAAGGACGGACTTGCCCACGGCATGGACCGCACCACAGCCGATCACATTGGCATGCTGGCTACCGTGATGAACTCGCTGGCGCTGCGCGACGCTTTGGAGCGCTCCGGGGTTGAAGCGCGGGTTCAGACCGCTATCGAGATTCGCTCGGTGGCCGAGCCGTATATCCGGTTGCGCGCGCTGCGACACCTGGAGAAGGGGCGCGTGGTCATCATTGGCGCTGGCACGGGCAACCCCTACTTCACCACCGACACGGCCGGCGCACTTCGCGCGGCGGAGACAAACTGCGAGGTGTTAATTAAAGCAACCAAGGTGGACGGCGTTTACACCGCCGACCCGCATAAGGACGCCAGCGCCCAGCGCTACGAGGCGATGACCTACCTGGAGGCGCTTAACCAGCAGGTCAAAGTGATGGACAGCACCGCTTTGACCTTGTGCATGGACAATAACCTCCCCATCATCGTCCTCAATCTCTGGCATCCCCGCAGCCTTGAACGCGCTGTGATGGGAGAGCAGATCGGCACGATGATCGCGCACCGCGTTTAACGCAATTCAGCGCTGCCCCTCACTGTTCTCCCTCATTTAGCTTTTCATAACTTCGCTGTCAAAAGCTCTCAGCCGGCTCGTGATAGGATTTTGGGGCTGCTCTATAGACCTCTACAGATGGACAATCTTAAAGTAGAGAGGTTGACCCACTATGACCGACGAGACGAAAGCGATCATCAAGCAAATTGAGAAGGAGATGGAGCGTGCGATCCAAGCTATGGAGACAGACTTTCAAGCAATTCGCACGGGTCGCGCGTCGCCAGCTCTGGTTGAGCGTATTCCCGTGGAGTATTACGGAGCGCTCGTTCCCCTGCAACAACTTGCCACGATTACCGTGCCCGAGGCGCAGACGATCATGGTCAAGCCGTTCGATCCGAGCACACTAAAGGTCATCGAGAAGGCGATTAGCGCCTCCGATCTCAAGCTCACCCCTAATAACGACGGCAAGGTCATTCGACTGAACATCCCTCCGCTGACCGAAGAGCGCCGACGCGACATCGTAAAGCTGGTGCACAAGCGGTTGGAAGAAGCGCGGGTCTCAATCCGCAACCACCGGCGCGAGGGGATGGAGAAGCTCAAAGCATTGGAGGAGAAAAAGCTCATCACAGAGGATGAGCATAAAAGCGCTAAGCAAGAGTTGGAGAACCTATCGCACCGCTTTACGGCCAAGGCCGAAGAAATCGGCGCGCGCAAAGAGCGCGAAATCATGGAGATATAACCTGCCTATGGCTCTCTCAGTAGCAACCCTCCAGGGTCGGTTCGGCAACAGTGCGCTCAGCGTCGACCAAGACGTGGTCACCACAGAGGCGGCAGCGAGCCACGGCATCAGGCATCTGGCAATTATCATGGACGGGAACGGCCGCTGGGCGAGGCGGCGCAACTTGCCGCGCCTGGCCGGGCATAAAGCCGGCACAGACAACCTGCGGCGCATCCTGAAGGCATGCAGAGAACACGGCATCCGCATCGTCACCCTTTACGCCTTCTCCACCGAGAACTGGAAGCGTCCGGCTGAGGAGGTCAACGGCCTGATGAAGATCCTGGAGGGTGCAATTGACAGAGAGTTGGAGTCGCTGCACGAGGCCGGCGTGCGCATCCGCCATATTGGCCGCACCGACCGCATCCCAAGAGAGCTATACCAAAAGATCCAGCGCGCGGTTCACTACACGCGCAACAACAGCGCGCTGATCCTGAACGTGGCGATGGACTACGGCGGCCGTGCGGAGATCGTGGACGCCGTGAAGCGCATGATGGCCGACGGGCTATCTCCCGACGCGGTGGACGAAGCCACGGTGAGCCGATACCTCTACACCGGCGACCTGCCCGACCCCGATTTGATCATCCGCACCAGCGGCGAGTATCGCATCAGCAACTTTATGCTCTGGCAAGCTGCCTATGCTGAATACTACGTGACCGACGTGCTCTGGCCGGATTTTGACGAGCGAGAACTTCAGCGCGCCATCGAGCACTACGCCAAACGCGAACGCCGCTTTGGCGGCCTCAAGGTCATGTAAGGCGTTCGCCTCGCTACAACTACAATCTCCACCATTGCTAAGGAAACGCGGCGGTGATCTGCTGCCTCGCTTGCTGGGCGGGGCAATAGTCGTGGCTGTTACTGTGGCTTTCGTCCTGCTTGGCGGCTGGTGGTTCACCTTGTTTGTGACGAGCGTGGTTGCCTGGACGAGCTATGAGCTGTGGCAGTTATTGCGCCGGGCCGGCCATCAGTCATCCTTGCTGATCACGCTCCTCACGGCGCTGGCTGCGTTCTTCACCGTTCAGCCACCCAACTTGGCGCTGCCCATCCCTTTCCTCGCGCTCACCCTGGCCTTATTAGTTTCCTTGGCCTGGTTGCTGCCACGCGTGCCGTCCAGATGTTTCGCCGATTGGGCAGTGAGCTTCGCTGGCGGGTTTTATTTAGGCTGGGCCGGCGGCCATCTGGCCCGGCTGATGGCGCTGCCACCGGACGGGCGCTGGTGGCTGTCGCTGGCCCTTGCTACTGCCTGGTCTGCCGACAGCGCGGCTTATGCGTTCGGTCGTTTATTCGGGCGGCACAAGCTCGCGCCGATGATCAGCCCAGGGAAGACGTGGGAGGGATACATCGCCGGCGTCGCGCTGAGCACACTCGCCGGCCTCGTCATCGGTCAGCTCTCTCCGCTGCAGCTGATACCCTGCCTCGTGACCGGCGCACTCGTCGGCGCGCTAAGCATCTTTGGCGATCTGGTGGAATCCAGCATCAAGCGTCAGGCCCACGTGAAAGACTCCGGACAGGTCATCCCTGGTCACGGCGGCGTATTCGATCGGATTGACTCGCTGTTGTGGGCCGGCGTGATCGTGTTCTGCGTTGCCGCGATAGAGCTTAATCTCCCGCTCTTCTAGATCGCCCTACAATCAGAGCTAGGCATGTGGATGTTGTGGGTGTTGCTGGGGGTCTACGCAGGCACTTCGGCTTTGGGGACTGGCATCCGGCTGGGCTGGGTCAGCACCCGCAGATGGCGATGGGCGCATCATGCCTTATTCGCCTTGATTTGGCTGGCGCTCGCTGGGGCAGCGTGGCAGGCATTCGCCGGTGACGCACCTTGGCGCTGGGGATTGCTGGCGACCATCCCATTTCTGGTGCTATTGCCGCGCTTTCGGCCTGGGTCATCCGCACATTGCTGGACAGCGACGGGTGGGTTATTCGTTGTGCTCAGCATAGCCATCTGGTCGCTGGCAGGTTGACGATAACGCGCAGGAGGAGAACAAACTTGGAACTGCTGGAAGCCATTCGCAGGCGCAAGACGACCAACACCCCCTTCCGTCCCGACCGCGTCAGCGACGAGCATAAGCGGCTGTTGATCGAGGCAGCCTCGCGCGCCCCTTCCCACTTCAACAGCCAGCCGTGGCGTTTTATCTTGATCGAAGACAAGGCGCGCATTCACCAAATCGCCGACATCGCCGGCGATGCGATGAAGCAACTGATGAACGAAGGCGCCTTTGTCGCACGCTATCGGCGCTACTTCCGCTTCAGCACGGAGGAGTCCATGGCTGCCGGCAATGGCATCTACGTGGATAACCTGCCCAGCGTGCTCAGGCCGATGGTCAAGCTCATCTTCTCTGAGCAAGTGGGGACGATGCTCAGCCGGCTGGGAGTCTCTAACATCCTCGGACACGACCAGCGGCGCATCGTCCGTGATGCGCCGCTCCTGATGGCCATCGCGCTAGATAAGCAAGAGTACAAACCGGGCGAGCTCAGCGGCTTATACGCATCCATCACGCTAGGCGCGGTGATCCAAACCCTCTGGCTGGTAACGACGGCGCTCGACATGGGCATGCAGTTCATCAGCACGCCGCTCGAAGTGCCGGAGAGCAAAGCGCGCCTGGTCACCCTGCTCAAGATCCCCGACGATTACGAGCTGGTGGCGATGTTCCGCATGGGCTACAAAGACCCCGCCGCCGCACGGAACACGATTGACTGGACGAGCAATCAGCGCAAGCACTTCGCCGAGTTGGCGCGCTACAACGACTGGGATACCCCCCTCCCGGAAGAGATGGCGAGCGCCAGAAGCCTGCTCTGGGAAGGGCACGAAATGCCCAATCAGCCGTAACTCTAAGCATGTGCTTATGCAAGGTGCTTACTATCTGCCAGCAAGATGGAACACATTCTTGTGATTGAAGACGATCCGGCGATTCGTGACCTTCTGCGACGCGGCCTCTCCTACGAGAACTACAAAGTCACCACAGCGAACGATGGCCTCAGCGGCCTGGCGGCTGCCCGTGACAACCCGCCCGACCTGGTCATCCTGGACTGGATGATGCCGGGCCTGGATGGGCTTGAGGTATGCATGAGGCTACGCGCAGCGAGCAACGTCCCGATCCTCATGTTGACGGCCAAGGACGCGATTCCCGACCGCGTGCTCGGCTTGGAAAGCGGCGCGGACGACTATCTGGTGAAGCCGTTCGCGTTTCAGGAGTTGCTGGCTCGCGTACACGCCCTTCTGCGCCGCACCCAGCCCAGCAGCAAGCCAGAGATTCTGAAGTTTGCCGACCTTCAACTGGACACCGGCACCCGCTTGGCCAAGCGAGGCAACCGCCAGTTTGAGCTGACGGCCAAGGAGTACGACCTATTGGAGTACTTTATGCGCAACCCTCGCCAGGTCCTGACCCGCGAACAGATCCTGGATCGCGTATGGGGATATGACTTTGGTGGCGAGAGCAACGTGCTGGAGGTCTATATCCGCTACCTGCGCCAGAAGACCGAGGCCAACAACGAACCGCGCCTCATTCACACTGTGCGCAGCGTGGGATATGTGTTGCGCGAAGAAGCCTAGCCTGCCGTCGTCGCCAGGGCAAACACAGCGAGCGTCAGCCAGATACTCTCGTTACCGCTTGGCTTGAGCGTGAAGCGCGCTGCCCAAATCGCAGCGAGCGCAAACGCACTGGCCGGCCAGCGTAACGCCGCACACGCGAGCGCTGCCACGGCAAGTCCAAGGTCACGCCCTCGTGACCACTGTCCATGCGAGTCGGCAAAGATCGCGACCGAGCTTAAGCTCAACGCCCAAGCCGGCAGCGCAGGGCTCTGAAACGTCACATATCCCAGCAACACGGGCAGCCCCACCAGCGTGGCGCCGCTTAACCACGTGTTTGGCTTGCCGTTCCCCTGACAAACCAAAACAGCGACTTGAGTGAGGGCTAGGCTCGCCAAGCTCAGCAGGACAGCCGTTGCGCCCAAGACAGCCGATAACGCGGCCGCAACTATAGCAGCCAGTGTGCAAAGCAGCAGCGCCTCTCCGTAGTATGGCTGCACGTTGCTACTCAGCCAGCTCTTGAGCTGGCCTAAACGCAGCGCGACGTATGCTGCGTCTGAGCCTGGCTGCGCATACGGGAGCGCCGGCAACGGCGTGCCGTGCGACCAGCCGCGCCAAGCTGCTAACAGAGATGCCCAGTGCACCCCCGTGACCGTGCGCCATATCAGCCCCCACATCGCGGCCAGGAGCACCGCAAGCGCAAGCCATAAAGGCCAATCTGGATAATCCCGAACGGATGTCCTGGCTGCCCACGCGCCAGCGATGACCATCAGCGGCGTCAGCCACGGCAAGCCGGTAACCCCACCTGACCGCTGCTGGACGTCCTTGCTGTTCATCTCCGCGCTGGTTCTACGGTTGGAATAGGTGTGGGCGGCGGCGTCTTGCCCGTGGTCAGGAAGGCAATTGCAGCCTCGAGTTGCGGGTCCTTGCCTTCTTTCAGATCCTCGGGCGCGCTATTTACGATGTAATCTGGGGTGATCCCCGTGCCATGGATCGCGCGATCATTAGGCGTATACCAGCGCTCGATGGTGATCCGCAACTGCCCACCGTTGGAAAGGGTCTGTGGGGACTGGACCGATCCTTTGCCAAAGGTTCGTTCACCGATCAAGACCGCGCGGCCTCTGTCCTGCATCGCGCCGGCCACGATCTCCGCTGCGCTCGCCGAGCCGCCGTTGACCAGCACGACCATTGGGATATCTTGAGCGATGCCGCGGTCGGTGGTGCGTGTGACCTTCTTGTTGCCACGATAGTCGCGCTCGATGACGAGCACGCCTTGTTTCAGAAAGATGTCGCCCACCTCCTGGGCCTGGCTGAGCAAACCGCCCGGGTTATCGCGCAAGTCGAGGATCAGCGCGCTGGGCCGTTTGTCGAGAAGCTCCTTCAAGTGCTTCTCAAGTTGCCGGCTGGCCGGCTGGCTGAAGTCAAACAGGCTGACGTAGGCGATGCTGCCATCGCCCACCATCTTGCTGGAGACCAACGGGATCTCGATGCGTTCGCGCACAAGCGTGACGTCGAACGGCCGCGTCCGACCGGCGCGACGTAAGGTCAACGTCACCTCGCTGCCGCGCGGGCCGCGCACCAAGGCGGCCACCTCGATGGAGTTCAGCCCTTGCGTGCTCACACCGTTGACCGCCTCGATGATGTCGCCCGGCAAGATGCCGCCGCGCTCGGCCGGCGAGCCAGGGAAGGTGCGCACGATTTGCACTCCACCAGCGGGGGTCTGGCGCAGCGTCGCGCCGATGCCTTCAAAAACGCCGGAGATGTCTTCGTTCAACAGTTTGGCGAAGCGAGGCTCTATGTATTGCGTGAATTCATCACCCAACGCTGCGACCATGCCCTTAATCGCGCCATCGGTGAGCTGGGCGCTCGAAGGCATCTCCCCATACCACTGCGTGCGAAGCCGCCTGAGCACATCGTTAATGAGCGCGTAGTTCAAACTCGGTTGCCTGCCCTGTTCTGCGGCAGTATCGTTGATTGCCACCGGGTTCGCTGCGATGGAGGGCGAGACGGCGAATGGAGACGCGCCGGCATCGAGCAGTCCACCCGGCCGCGCAAACGCCACTCCGATCGCAATCCCCAGGATAAACACAAGCGCGCCGATGAAAGCCCCTAAGATGCCCAGCGCGATGATCTGCTTGGTCTGATTCTTCACAGAAGATGTTTGCATCGCTCTCCTCGAAAGCCTATCTCATGCTCATGTGCTTAGCGGCTGCCGAGCGCAGAATCTCCATGGCCCGCGCCTCTTGCTCAGCCGGCGAACCTTTCACTTCGACATCGGGCACCAAGCCTGCGCCGTCCAGCGCATGTCGCGCGGGCGTGAGCCACTTTGCTGCGGTGACCCGCACGGCCGAACCGTCGCTCAACTCGAAAATCAACTGCACCGACCCTTTGCCGAACGTCTTCTCCCCTACAAGCTGGGCACGCTGATGATCGCGCAGTGCGGCGGCCATGACCTCGGCGGCGCTCGCTGTATTGGCATTCACCAACACAGCGATGGGCTGATCTTCGCCCACTCGCACGGACATGCTGCGCACACGGTGTTCGATATTGGGCTGCGAACGCCTGATCTCAAACGCGACGACGCCGTCTTTGAGGAAAGCACTGGTCGCCTCAATGGCTGCCGAGAGCGCCCCGCCGCCGTTATCGCGCAGGTCAATCATATATGCCTGCGCGCCGGCTTCCATGAGGTGCGCAACTGCGCGTTGCACCTCTGCGCCCGTGCGATCTGTGAAGCTGGAGATTTTGAGATAGCCAACAACGAAGGGATGGGTGCCTACAGTTGAGGTGATGGTGCGCCAGGTGACCGTATGAATCTCGATCAGTTGTCGGACGATGGTAAAGCGCAGCCGTTGACGGTCCGGCCCGCGCAAGACCTCAATCGTGACCGGCGTCCCGACCGGACCTCGGACGCGCGCCATCACCTCAAAGTCGGCTGCTGGCGGCAGCACGTAGCCATCTACGCTGAACAACACGTCGCCCTCGCGCACGCCCGCTTTGGCTGCCGGCCCGTCAGGAGCTGGGGTGAGCACAAACTCGCCGCGCTCGTTTTGTCGAAAGCTCACGCCAATGCCGCCGAACTGCCCGCGCATGTGATCGCGCTCAATCGCCCGCGGCTGTGGCTCGATGAAGGTCGTGTAAGGATCATTCAGCGTCGCCAGCGCGCCGCGAATTGCGCCGTAGTCGCGCAGCGTGTTGCTCGGCACCGTCCCGATGAAATGGGCGCGCACGTGCCCCCACGCTTCGTCCAGCAGCGGCAGCGCGCTTCCGCTTTGCACATATACCGTGCGCGCTTCGGCCGGGGCCAGCAGCATGTGCCCCGCATAACCCACGGCGACCAGCATCGCGCTCCACAGCACAAACGCGACTACCGCCAGCCCTTTCTCAATTCGAGTCATTAAATCTAATTGTGCTACGCGCTCTGAAGTAGTGCATGAGAGGCCACTCCCCGCAGCGCTTCTTCTGCCCGATGAGTCTCGCTCTTCTAGTCGCGCACGCGCTCCGGCTGCGTCCTTCGGCCCTTCAAGCAACAAACAAGCCTATAATCCACTTGCGCCCGACATCCTCTAACCGAGCGCCGCAGGAGTTGCGAGGAATGCTTTGCTGAACAAAACAAGTGGCGCACAAACTATGGCTAGCATCATAGACCGATTCCTAGGCTTGTTCTCCCTTGACTTAGGGATAGACCTAGGCACAGCCAACACGCTGGTGGCCGTGCGCGGCCAGGGGATCGTCATCAACGAACCCTCCTGGGTGGCGATCAATCGCAAGACGCGCCAAGTGCTGGCCGTGGGGGCGGAAGCCAAGGAGATGGTGGGGCGCACGCCGGCCAAGATCGTGGCTGTCCGTCCGCTGCGTGACGGGGTGATCTCCGACTTTGAGATCACCGAGGCGATGCTGGACTACTTTATTAAGAAGGCCCACAGCCGCCATTTGTTCAACATCCCCCGCCCGCGCGTGGTGATCGGTATTCCTTCGGGAGTCACCGAGGTCGAGAAGCGCGCAGTGTACGACGCCGCCCGCTCGGCCGGCGCGCGCGAGGTCTATCTGATCGAAGAACCAATGGCCGCGGCGATCGGCGCCGGTTTGCCGGTGACCGAAGCGCAAGGGTCGCTCATCGTGGACATCGGCGGCGGCACGACGGAAGTAGCCGTCTTCGCGCTAGGCGGCATCGTCGTCAGCCGATCTATCCGCGTGGCCGGCGATGAGATGGACGAGGACATCATTAACTACGCGCGCCAAAAATACAACCTGCTGATCGGCGAGCGCATGGCCGAGAAGGTGAAGATCGCCATCGGATCGGCCTTCCCCCTGCCAGAAGAGAAGACCATGACGCTGCGCGGGCGCAACCTGGTCACCGGACTGCCCGAGGCGGTTGAGGTCTCCTCTATCGAGATCCGCGAGGCCCTGGCTAACTCGGTGAACACGATCGTAGAGACGGTGCGCAGCACCCTCGATGAGACCCCGCCTGAGCTGGTGGCCGACCTGATGGAGACAGGCATCGCGCTGTCCGGCGGCGGCGCACTGCTCCAGGGCATGGTCGAGCGCATCGCCGATGAGACGAACATCCACACCTGGCTCGCCGAAGACGCGCTCACCTGCGTAGCGCGTGGCGCGGAGCAAGTGTTGGCGCGGCTGGATGACCTGAGCCAGGTGCTGGTGGGCCTGGAGCGCAACAGCACCTCGCGCGCCATCACCACTAGCGCTCGGCGCGTGGCTTGAAACTGTCAGTACGGCCACCTTACAGAGCGACTCTATCTTCTGCGACACCAACTTCAGTCAGCCATGAGTGTTGGGGGGAATGTCCAGCGCTGCCGGCCAGATAAAATCCGCCTATGTCAGGCGAAACAAAAGTGCAATGGCGGGAGTGGGGCGAAGCGGCATTTGCGGAAGCCAAGGCCCAGAACAAGCCCGTGCTCTTGGGCATCAGCGCGGTGTGGTGCCATTGGTGCCACGTGATGGACCGCGGCATCCCCGGCGACCCAGTTCACACCGGCGTTTACAACAACCCGCAGATCGCTGAGTTCATCAACAGCCATTTCATCCCCATTCGGGTGGATAACGATCAGCGGCCAGACATCAACGCGCGCTACAACATGGGCGGCTGGCCAACGACCTGCTTCCTTACGCCAGACGGGGATGTGATCTACGGCGCGACCTACCTGGCGCCCGTGCAAATGCGCCAGCTTCTTCAGCGCGTCCTGCAAGTCTGGCAAAACGAGCGCGAGGAGCTCCTTAAACAAGTGCGGCAGAGCGATGCCCAACGCACGCTGCACGCAGCGAGCGCTCAGCCGCTCCCCATCCAGACCGCGCAGGCAGCCGAAGAGGTGATCAACACCGTCGCCGGCGCGATCATCCGCAACTACGACCAGCGCAATGGCGGCCTGGGCGACGGACAGAAGTTCCCGATGAGCGACGCCTGGGCGCTCCTCATGGCGCTATACGCTCAGCGCGGCGAAGCACAGCTTCTGAACATGGTTGTCCAGACGCTGATCGCCATGGGCAGCAAAGGCATGTATGACCTGGTGGCCGGCGGCTGGTTCCGCTACTCCACCACTCCCGATTGGAGCGTGCCTCACTTTGAGAAGATGCTGGAGGATCATGCGCGCTTGCTGCCGGTATATGCACACGCCATTCAGCTCTGCCGACGCGCTGGTCGCCACGATGACGCCGAGGCCCTGACCCAGATCGTCGCGCATGCGCTGGACTATCTGACGACGACGCTGCTGCGCGATGAGCCGGGGCTGACCTATTTTGCCGGCAGCCAAGACGCCGACGAGGACTACTACATGCTCTCGCGCGCGGAGCGCGCCCAGGTCCAGCCGCCATTCATTGACTGGCGGCTATACGCTGACTGGAACGCGCTGATGGTCTCGGCCTTGTTACAGTTAGACATCCTTTTCGAGCGCGCCGGCTATGCTGAGCTGGCCGTTCGCACCTGGCGCACGTTAATCGAGCGCTGCGTCGGTCCCGATGGCAGCGTGGTGCATTCGCTGCTGCCGCGCGCAGGCGACTTTGCGCGTGGCGACCTGAGCGGTCAGCTCGGTGACCAAGCCGCGCTGACCAGGGCATGCCTAGACGTGGCACAATACCAGCCGGCGCTAGCCAGCCAGGCCTTGGCCATCGCACGTCGGTTGGCCGATTTCGCCGTCCAAGCCTTGCGTGCGCCGGAAGGGGGGTTTTACGACACACCTGCTGACCCAAACGCGCAAGGCATGCTGCGCATACGCATCCAACCCATCTTCGATAACTGCACCATGGCTGAGGCGCTGCTGATCCTGCGCTACCTGACCGATGAACCTGACTGGGAGCAGGTTGCGCGAGCCGCCTTGTCCGCCTTCGCCACCGAATACAAGCGCTACCGAGAACACGCCGCTCCTTATGCCCTGGCAATGATGCGCGCCACGAGCTTGCCCGATGAGGTCGTCGTCGTAGGCGAGGATGCCTCGGTCACGCCTTTCGTGCGCGCGGCACATGCGCAATACGCGCCCTGGCGCATCGTGCGCGTGTTGCATCCGGATCATGACGCCGACGTGATTCAACAGCGCGGCTACCCAACTGCCAGGCTGCCGGTCGCCTTCGTCTGTCGCGGCACGACCTGCAGCGCGCCGATCTACGATCCACACCAGCTCAGCCAGCCGGCTTAGATCCAACCCACACCACCACTTCGGCGCGCGGCGTGAGGACCGCATATCGCGCGAAGCGCAGGCCGGCAGCCTCAAAGCGCCCCTCGCCCAGCGCGTCAATGTCCGCGCGCTGGCCGGTGAGGCGATAAGCCAATCGGAGCGCACCCGCAAACAGGTCTTGACCAATCAGGCGCACCGCCGGCACCACGACGAACACCCCGCCGGGAATCAAGACCCGGTGTACTTCGGCCAGCGTCTGCGGCGCGAGGATGAACTGGGCCGGAAAGGTGCTGACCGCGCCGGCAAACGCGCCGTTGGCAAACGGCAGATACAGCGCGTCGGCGCGCGCCAGATGTGGCCCGTAGCGGAGGGTGCGCCGATGCGCCAAGCGGCTCATCTGCGGCGAAAGGTCAATCCCAAAAGCCCGATAACCGGCTTGGCACATTGCTGCCTGAAGATGGCCTGGCCCATGCGCGATCTCCAACACGCGGCCATCGCGCGGGAGGAACGCCAGCGCGGCCTGTCCCCAGCGCTGCCACTCGCCAAGCGAGGCCATGGCTGCGACGACGTCGTATGCCCAGGCGAAATTGGTGTAAAGCTGATTGAACAGATATTGCGTCCAGGCGCGCATATCCGCGTCATTAGAATACGCCGCGATGAGCCTCCTCCATCGCCACTGGCCGCTGACAGCCGTGCTCGGCTTATACCTGGTCATCGGCAGCTTATTCGCCCGTTCGATCCCAGCCTGGCAAAATCCCGATGAACCTGCGCACTATAACTACGTCCGCCAGTTGGCAGTTGAGGGACGTTTCCCTGTGATCGAATCACAGGATTGGACGGCCGGCCTGGTGCCGATCAGCCCAACCGCGAGGGAGATCGCCACGGCGAAGATGACTTATGAGGATCATCAGCCCCCACTGTTCTATTTGCTCTCGGTGCCTGTATTCGTCTTGTCGAATGGTGACTTGCTCGCGCTGCGCCTGTTTGCCCTGCTGGTGGGCGCGCTGGGCGTGGCATGTGCCTACGCCGTGGTCAACGTGATCTTCCCGGCGCGGCCCGCGCTGGCTGCGCTGGCTGCCGGCTTCTTCGCCCTGCTGCCACAGCATCTGGCGCTCATGGCCAGCTATAACAACGACGCGCTGGCCGAGGCCCTCCTGGGCTTGACGCTGCTGGCGGCTGTGCGGTTGGTGACCAGCGCAGAGGCGCTCACCACAGGGCGCGCCGTGCGATTGGGCGTGCTCGTCGGCCTGAGCCTGCTGACCAAGGCGCAGGCTTACTTGGCTCTGCCAATCGCGCTGCTGGGGATATGGTGGGCGGGCCGCACGCAGGGGCTGTGCAATCAGCGGAACGTGCTGGGCTTTCTGGTGATTGTCGCCGCCGTCGGCGGGCTATTCGGCCTGCCGTGGTGGGCGCGCAACATCATGCTCTATGGTGGTACGGACTTCCTCGGTTTGCAGCGGCATAACGCGGTGGTGATCGGGCAGCCGACGACGGCCGAATGGCTGGCCGAGCGCGGCCTGAGCGGATGGCTCTTTCAAATGCTACAAACGACGTTTCAATCGTTTTGGGGCCAGTTCGGCTGGATGACCATCCCGCTCGCCTCGCGGCTGTACATTCTCTTGCTGGCCTTTACTCTGCTCTCGGCAGGCTTGTTTCTGGCCTGGTGGTGGTGCGAAGGGCGCGCCGAACGAGCCGACGCTGCGCTCACCCTCTCGCAGTCGCGGGCGCTGACGCTGATGGCAACGCTGGCCCTGCTCACCCTACTGGCCTTCCTCTGGTACAACGCGCAGTTTGTCCAGCACCAGGGGCGCTATCTCTTCCCCGCCCTGATCCCAATAGCAACGGCGCTGGCGCTGGGCTGGGACTTTGCTTTCAGGCGCTGGACGACGCCGGCGCACTGGCTATGGATAGCGATGTCGCTCGGCCTGGCGGGCTTTAACGTCTATCTTCTGTTGCGCGTGATCCTGCCGGAGATGAGCCGCTAATCGCGGATCACCTCGCGGCCCTTGCCGGCCTGTCGGCTTGGCCCGCTGACGTAGCCCATCTCCTGTAGCTCCTCCATCAGCCGTGCCGCGCGCGGATAGCCAATGCGCAGCTTGCGCTGCAACAGCGAGGTGCTGACATTGCCCGTCGTGCGGATGATCTCCATCGCGCGTTCGAGCAGCCCGTCGTCATCCCCTTCCTCACCGCGCGCGCTGCCCCGCCCGCCAAGGTGGGCGCGCTCAGCCGCCACCTCGGCCACGACCGACTCCCAGGGCGCATCGCCTGTCTCCTGTTGCGCACCTGCCATCTGCTTTTGCCACCACTCGATGACGTTGCGGATCTCGCGCTCACTGACGAAGGCGCCTTGCAAGCGCACAGGATTACCCGATTCTGGGTTGAGGAAGAGCATGTCGCCGCGCCCCAGCAACGACTCCGCGCCGGTTTGATCCAGGATCACGCGCGAATCCGTGGCCGAGGCGACGGCGAACGAGATGCGGGCCGGGAAGTTGGCCTTGATCAGGCCGGTGACCACGTCCACGCTGGGGCGCTGGGTGGCCACCACCAGGTGAATACCGGTCGCGCGCGCCATCTGCGCCAACCGGCAGATGGTCTTCTCGGTCTCGATGGGTGATTGGAGCATCAGGTCGGCCAGCTCATCTATCAGCACCACGATGTATGGCAACGTCGGCTCATCGCGGCGGGCCATGATCTGGTTGTATTCCGCCAGGTTGCGCGCGCCGAGCTGGGCGAATTGCTTGTAGCGCGCGTCCATCTCGCGCGTTACCCACCGCAGCACGGCAGGGATGCGCTCAATGTCGCTCTCCGGCTTGCCGATCACGTGCGGCAGGCCGGCAAAGCGGGAGAGTTCCACCATCTTCGGGTCAATCAGGACCAGCTTCAGGTCCTCTGGTCGGTTGTTCATCGCCAGGCACACCGTGATCGTGCTGATGCACACGCTCTTGCCGCTGCCGGTGGTGCCGGCGATCAACAGGTGCGGCATGCGCGCCAGGTCCGCTGCGTATGGTGCGCCGGAGACATCCCGGCCTAGGGCGATGGCCAAGGGGGACTTCTCGGCCAGCCGGCGGAACGCCTCGCTCTCCATGAGCGAGCGCAAATCCACCGGGCTGACCTGCGCATTCGGCACCTCGATGCCCACCAGCGCGCGACCGGGGATGGGCGCTTCGATGCGGATGGACGGCGCTGCCAGGGCCAGGGCCAAGTCGTTCTGCAGGGCTGCGATGGCGCTCACGCGCACCTTTTGCGCCTGTTTTTGCCATTCCACGACGGCCTGTGGCGCGCGCTTGGTGGTGATAACGCTGCCGGCTAACCCCAGGCTGGCCAACGTGGCCTCTAACGTTTCCTTCAAGTTGATCGCCTCGCCCAGGCCGGCAGGAAATCGGATGGTCAGCCGTTCGGTAAGCAAATCGCTTTGAGCGAAGTCGTCGAAGCGAAATAGGCGCGCCATGAGTTGATCGGTCAGCGCGCCGCGCAAGCCGTTGACCTGGCTGAGTTTGATCCGCAGCTTGCGTTCTGTGTCGGCGCCGATCTCAAAATAGGCTCGGCCGGCGCGCCGTTCGCCTTCAGCGATGCTGGTGCTGAGGTCTAGCTCGCTCAGCAGGTTGCGCAGCAGCGCGCGAAAGCCGGCCTCGCGCGCGTCCACGATCGCTGTGGGCAGCTCTAGCAGCGCCGCCGTGCGGTCGGCGCTCAGCGCAACGTTGATGGATTCGTAGAGCGCTGAGGCCACAGCGTTGCGCAGCCGTTGCGCAGCTTTCTCGCGCTGTTGCGGGCTGCGGTCAACGTAGCCTGGCTCGACCCCGAACTGCGTGATCGTCGGCCCAACTCGAATCTCGGCCACCCTCGCCGCCAACCCAAATTGGGCCAGTGTGGTCTCGATGATCGCCGCCTTGCGCTTAACCTCTGCGTCGCTCTGCGCGCCGGTCGGCTGTTTCACCGCTTGCAACAGCGTCAGCGGCGGCAGATCGCCAGATCGGGGCACAGATGGCTTGGACTTTGGCTTGCTCTTGACGATACTCGCCTCGGCTGCAGCAGGAGATGGGTGAGCGCGCTGAGGGACGCCTTGAGCCGGCGCTTTCGCTTGGCGAATTTGAGCTGGTTGGTCTTCGATTGGCGCAGGCGCAAGTGAAGCCGCGCGACTTTCGGATCGCTGCGGGAGCGAGCTGCCTGGGCGCAGCCAGGGTGCAGCCGCGATCAGGGCGCTGGGCACGAGCAGGGCGAGCCAGGCCACAGCGGTCAGTAAACGCAGCCCCAGCGTGGCTTGGCTGCCGGTCGCGCCCAGCGCCCGCCAGGCCAATTCGGCCAACACCCAGCCCACCGCGCCGCCGCCGCTGCCCTCCAGGACGAGCTGATAAGGATCGCTGCCGAACGCCAGGCTATGGAAGAGGCCCAGCAGCGCAAGGAAGGCCACTTCAGCGGCGATGAGGCGCACCCAGGATCGCCGCGACCAGGGAGGCATTGGCCGCAGGAGAAGCTGGATGCCCCCCGCCAGCAGCGCTAAGCACAGCGGAAAGACGCCCAGACCAAATGCTTGCTGCGCCAATCTGGCCCAATGCACAATCACACCGCCGGTGTTGAGGCCCAGCAGCGTCAGCAAGGTGAGTATGCTGAGCAAGCAAAGCCCAATCCCTCCGACGACCCTCCAGGCGCGCGGGCGCGCAACCAGGCTTGCCAACATCGCGCGCAGCGCGCGGTCATCTGTACTCTTCATAATTTTCGTGATGGTGCGCCCTCTCTTGCGTCTAGCCTGGGCCAGTTCCGCACAATGGTGAGGGCGAGTGTACCTGATGTCAACGTCGTTCGTGGGCGCCAGGCACGTGTTCAACGACAGGGATACCCCTTCGCTATGAACGCCACCCCACAGGGCAACCTCCTCTATGATCACCTCCATGAAAGATGCCCCTCATCCCCAACCTGTGCGATTCGCCCTCTACATGCAAGACAAGCACCCGCTGGCCTATGAACTCGAGATGGCGGAATATGCCGAAGCTCATGGCTTTAGCGAAATCTGGCAGGCCGATACGCGCCTGGCGCGCGATTGCATCGTGATGATGAGCGCCTTCTTGACGCGCACCAAGCGCCTGCGCATCGGCAGCGGCGTATTGCCGATTTGGACGCGCAATCCGGCCGTAATCGCTGCAACTTGGAGCACCATGTGGGAGCTTGGCAAGCAAGTCAGCGGCGACCCGGACGCCCCCAGCCGGGTGATGCTAGGCCTGGGCGCTTGGTGGGAGCCAATCGCCAGCCGCGTTGGCGTTAAGCGCGAACGTCCGCTGCAAGCTATGCGCGAGTATGTCGAGGCGATCCGCCAACTCTTCACGATGGAAGAGGTGACCTACCAGGGGGAGTTCGTAAAGCTGGACCGCGTCCGACTGGATGTGGTGTTCGGCGACACGCGCCCGCGTGACATTCCCATCTACATCGGCGCCACCGGCGACAAAATGTTGGAGCTGAGCGGAGAAATCTGTGACGGCGTGGTGCTCAACTATGTCGTCAGCGTGGACTACATCAAGCGCGCCGTGGATCTGGTGGCCAAGGGTGCGGCCAAAGCCGGCAAAACACTCGATCAAGTTGACCGCCCAGAGTTGCTGGTTTGCGCACTGAGCGACGACGATCCCAAAGCAGCTTACTTTGAAGCCAAGAAGTTGGTGGCCTATTACTTAGCCACTGAGCCGCATATTATGAAAGCCAGCGGCGTCCCAGACGATTTGATTGCCAAAGTACAGCGCGTGATGGGATGGCCGGCAACAGAAGCAGATTACATCGCTGCTGCTAAGGTAATTCCCGACGACGTGCCGCGCATGCTGATGGCCGTTGGCACAACCGATGAATGCGTGGCCAAAGTGCGTGAATATATTGCCGCCGGCGTCACTTGTCCCATCCTCTACCCACTGATGGATGATATCAAGCCTGTGGTTGACGCCTTTGCTGATTTCTCTTGATGAGAAGCGCTTCCAAGCCTCTTCTTTATCTTCCTCGTAGCCCTTAGTAGGGCTGTGGATGCTGTGGAAAGAGGTTCGCCCCCTCTCTCTTTGGCGTGTCGCGCTCTCTTTACTCCCAGATACAGGGCTACAATTAAGCGCTTTTAACATCGCGGCTTGTTTGGGTCTGTGCATATCGCTTCTCCACATGCTGTGGCTAACTGCCATATCTGGCTTGGCCGATGTGGGCTATTGGAGTGCATGCACAACATGTGGATAGCCGGCCTGTGGATAATAGTGGAACGAATCTTAAGCTCGGAGGAAGGGCGCGATTTTGAAACTGAGCATTGATGCCGGTCGGATACATCGCACCAAAGCGCTGGCGGTCTTCGTTGCGCTTCTTCTCGCGCATAGTGTAAGCGCAGCATACGCGCAAGATGCAGCGTTAACTCCCACACCGAGGTCTAAACTTGCTGGGCCGGTTGACGTTGACGCAACGTCACCTCCTCCGCCCAAGAGCGGTTCTGCTTCCTCTGCTGTGCTCGACCTGAGCGCCTTTGTGCTCAGGCAGGTCGCGTTGCCGAGCGTGCCGGTCACGGCGACGAGCGGCATCGTGCCGAGCGAAGCCTTTTCACTCACGACGGCGCCGCCGCCCGTCCCGGCCATCAGGTTGCGGGCCGGCACGGTGAACATCGCGCTGCTGGGCGTTGATACGCGGCCAATCCAGGGTGGGCTGCTGACCGACGTGATCATCATCGCTAGCATTGACCCCTACGTGCCGGCAGTGACGCTCCTCTCCATCCCGCGCGATACGCTCGTTTATGTCCCCGGCTATCGCATGGGAAAGGTCAACACGGCATTTGCGCGTGGGCCGGAGGTCTTTCGGCAGACGATGAAGTACAACTTTGGCCTGGATGTGCACTACTACGCAGCGATCAACTTCGCCGCCCTGGTGAACGGCGTGGATACGCTGAGCGGTATAGAGATCGTGGCACTCTGCCCGATCTATCACGTCTTCCCGAAAGATCCTTATTACCTTGCCGATCCTGCTGCGCCGCTGACCGTCACGGTGCCCTACACCGACACGTTCACCGGCGAGGTTTGGATGCCTGGCCAGCTCGTGCCCACCTTGACAATCGCAATTCCACAGGCGGGTGTGTATCAGTTGAACGGCTTACAAGCGCTGGCCTACGTTCGGGCGCGTGCCGGGATACCAGGAGGCGATGTCGATCGCACGCGGCGTGCGCAGCAAATTGTGCGCGCCTTGCTCAACCGGGCTCGCCAGAAAGGCATCCTCACGCTTGCTCGTCTGCCCGTCCTCTACGATCAGTTCAAACGCCACGTGCGGACCGACCTGACGCTTGAGCAGATCCTCTCGCTGGCGCTCCAGGCCGACCGGCTGGGAGATGCGGCGATCCGAAGCCGTTACCTGGACGAGGTAGGGATGACGAGCGCGGTGTTGGAGCCGGTCGGCGCAGTGCTCATCCCGAACCGAGAGAACATCGCCCCCTTTTTACAAAAAGCGCTTTTCGTGCCGCTCAACCAGCGCACAGGCGAGGGCATCCCTGTGGAGGTGTGGAATGCCACAGGCCGACGCAACTTTGGCCCGGTCGTCGCGGAGCGCCTGCGCGAGTTGGGCTTTAGGGTGCTCAGCATCCAAGACGCGGCTGAGGTTTACACGCAGACGAAGGTCATTGACTTCACGACGACAAAGAAGGGCAGTGCTATCCCTCTATTGCAACGGGCGCTGAACCTGCGACCAGAAAGCGTGATCGCCCAGCCTAACCCCGGCGAAACGCGATACCGCATCATCGCGGGACGGGATTTTGAGGCGTGTTACCACAAGACGACGCCGGCGAATGTGCGCCAAGTCCCGCGGCCCACACCTGCGGCTACGCCAATCGGCGCAACACCTACGCCGACGCCCGCTGCGCCCGCGCCCGAGGGTAAGACAGAAGGATAAGCGCTACTGCTCGATGCGCGGCAAGGTGACGCCGGTTTGCCCTTGATATTTTCCCTTCTTGTCGGCGTAGCTCTGCTCACACAGGCCATCGCCGCTTATAAAGAGGAGCTGGGCGATGCCCTCGTTGGCATATACCTTGGCTGGCAAGGGGGTGGTGTTGCTGATCTCCAGCGTGAGGTAGCCTTCCCACTCCGGCTCCAGCGGAGTGACATTGACGATCAGCCCGCATCGCGCGTACGTTGACTTGCCCACGCAGATGGTGAGCACGTCGCGCGGGATGCGAAAGTACTCCACAGTGCGGCTGAGCACGAACGAGTTGGGCGGGATGATGCACACTGGACCCTTAAAGTCCACGAAAGACTGTGGCACAAAGTGCTTGGGGTCTACGATGGCTGAGTTGACGTTGGTGAAAATCTTGAACTCATCGCTCACTCGTATGTCGTAGCCGTAAGACGACAGCCCATAGCTCACCACGCCTTGGCGAACCGAGCCTTCGACGAATGGCTCGATCATGCCGTATTCTTTGGCCATTCGACGGATCCAATGATCAGGTTTGATGCCCATAGCGCTTGATCCTAAGCATCTATATCTCAACTCTCCCCTTGCATAGGCTGTTCCTGAGCGGAGTGCCTCTTGGGCCTACATCCTGTCTGGTGCTGTCATGCCCATCAGCCTAAGCGTCCTCGCCAGCGTCAGGCGCGTCGCGCGCGCCAGCATCAGCCGAGCATAAGCCACCTCTGGTGGCGATCCTTTGATTCGGCAGTCCTCGTAGAACTTGCTGAAAGCGCCGGCCACCTCGCGCGCGTAGGTCGTGTAATGGTGTGGCTGAAGGGTCGTCGCCACCAGCTCGACGATCTCCGGCAACTGCATGATCTTGCGGATCAGTGCTTGCTCTGACGGGTGGTCGTAGCGCAGGCCATCGGCCGGAGCAGCGGTCTCCCAGCCTTCCTCTAGCGCTTTGCGCTCAATGGAACAAATGCGCGCGTGTCCGTATTGGATGTAATACACCGGATTCTCGTCGTTCTGTTGCTTGAGCACATCTAGGTCAAAGGCGAATTTGGTGTCTATGCTGCGCGAGAGCATGATGTAGCGAAACGCATCTGCCCCGATCTCGTCCAGCAGATCGTCTATCAGCAGCGCGTTGCCCTTGCGCTTGCCCATGCGCACCTCTTGCCCGCCACTCATCAGCGTGATGAAGCGGTAGATCACGATGCGAATAGCGCCCTCCGGCAGGCCAAGCGCGCGAGCGGCAGCATAGAGCCTGGGCACGTCGCCTTGATGGTCTTCGCCCCAGACATAGATCGCGGGGTTGAACCCTCGGATCATCACCTTGTTCCAGGCGTATGGAATGTCGCTGGCGAAGTAGGTGGGGCGCTCCTCAGGATTTGGGATCACGCGAGGAGAGCGGATGAGCACAGCCTGCACGGGCAGGGGTTTGCCTTCGTCGTCGTGCGTCTCGGTATATTCCTCCTCGCTCCGCAGCGAGCCCTGGCCGCTGCGGATGGGGGAACCGTCCTCGCTGAACCACAGCGCGCCGTCGTGCTCTATCACTAGCCCTCGCGCGCGCAGTAAGTTCAGCATTTGCTCGCCCAGGCCGCTCGTCCAGAGGCTCTTCTCGCTAAAGAAGTTGTCGTAGCGGATGTTCAAGCGCGCCATCGTGTGCTTGATGCGCTCCATGACCAGATCGATGCCCAACTGGCCTATTTCGCGCGCCGCCTGTTCCTTAGGCATCCGCAGGAAGCGATCGCCCTCGCGCGCAGCGATCAGCGCGCCCACCTCTTTGACATCGTCGCCCAGGTAGCCGCGTTCGGGCAACGGCTCGTCGTGGCCCAGGGCCTGGGCATAGCGGGCGAAGACGCTCTGGCCGAAGATCCGCACCTGGCTGCCAGCGTCGTTGATATACCACTCGCGATGGACTTGGTAACCGGCTGCTTCCAGCGTGTTTGCCAGCGTGTCCCCCACTACCACGTTGCGACCAGTTGCGATCGTCGCGTAGCCGGTGGGGTTGGCACTGCCGTGCTCCACTTGCGCCTTCCGCCCTTTGCCCAGGTCTATCGTCCCCCACCGTGCGTCCTGCCGAATGATCTCCTCGACTGCGCAGGCCAAGCAAGCCGGTGTCAGCCGAAAGTTGATGAAGCCACCAACAACCTCTGCGGTGAAAGCCGGCCCGCGCCCTGCAGAGGCCGGAAAGATAGCCTGAGTGTCGGGGATGGAGAGATGACGACTGATCAGCTCGGCGATCTTCTGGGGCGGCATTTTGGCTGGGCGCGCCAACTGTAGAGCGACGTTCGTCGCGTAGTCGCCCATCTCGGCCTGGCGGGGATGCTCAACCGTGATGTTTATCTTGGGCAAGGGGGGTAAATCGCCAGCGGCTTGGGCCTTTGCCAGTGCCTCTGTGATTTGTGCAACGAGGTGAGCGCGAACCATCACGCGCTTATTGTAGTCAGGTAACCTGGCAGACTGAAATATAGGGAGTGCTCAACTGCGGGGTGACTTGGCTCACCGACATGAGAGGCGCAGCGAGCGCAGAGGATGTGTAAAAATCTCCGCGACCTTCGCGTCTCTGCGGTGTGTGTTTCTTATATCACCTTC
>JAGHYX010000112.1 GCA_017743375.1 Chloroflexota bacterium | reverse complement strand
GTTCTTATAGCGGTTCATTGCGATAAGGTTGTCGAGAGCAACGCTAATCTGCGCGTAGAACACCTACCACTATTCAACAAGGCAGTGGGCGCTTACGCATTCCGATAACTAGCAGCCCATGGCTAACCCATCGCGCTCGCCGTAGGCACAGCCCTCGCCCGCCCCCTTGCTCTCCTCAGCCTCCGGGACGAACTCGCGGCGCACGTAGTCCTTCGCCATCCACTCGGCCTGCTGCCGGCGGAAGCGCTCCAGCGCCCACTGCGCGTTCTTGCGCTGCGGATACTTCGTCCGCTGTGTCTGACCAATCATCCGTATATATTTTAACATAACCCGCCCACACACCTCGCGTTCTACTCATACTATATTCATCCTCCGTATGCAAGGTGGTTACCATTGCCTACCTCTGCACTCATAATGGCATCTATTCCCCACTGCACCCGTTGCTTGCTCAGCAGTGCTAACCATGCCCGCCGATCGCCATGTATAAATTCATAGAACGCGCGCTCCTCACGGCTCCGCACCTCGCCGCTCATCGCTCGCACGAGGTCGGCCACCGCTACCCCCGGCAACATCGCCGCCATGTTCCTCACCCCTAGCCGCACATAACACACCGGATGCACGACGCTCGCCTCAACTTCCCAGCGTTCCGGGATGCAAAAACGACCACCCATTTTCATATATTCTTGCATCCCACGCCCAACATCCGCCTCCTCCCGACGCTGCGCCCAAAAGCGGACCATATAAAGCGCCGGATATCCGGCCTTCAGCGCAGCGCACTCGACCACCAACTGCGCGTAACTCGCCGCGTGCGCACGGTTGAACAAATATCCCCCATCACGCGCCAATACCGCGCGCGCTTGCTCAACATCCACATGATCCGCCAGTCGCCGAAAGAACTCAATCACCGCCGGATCGTCAAAATTTCCTTTGCACAAACCGGCGCGCGCAGCTTCACCCTCCAAGGGCGACATGCCGAGATATTTCACGCTGATCTCATTGATTTGCTCTTGGTAAATCAGCGCCCCGTTCGTCTCCGGCAACCACGCGCGTGGAAATATCGGCTCCGCTGAGCCCGTGTACACCAACAACTGATGGTTTGCGCCCGGCCTGTTTAACGCCAAACAATCCATCACTGCGCGGAAGTCCTTTGGCTTCACCCGCTCGACAACTTTACGCGCCGCAGGGCTCGCGTCAAGCTGAAACAGCCCATATACATGCCCACGCGCAATGAGGGACAGCCCATCTGCGACGTTCACCTCGCCTGGCGCCTCGCGGCGAAGCTCAGCGAGCAAGCTCAACCAACGCGATGACAGGAGGTCAACCTTGCGCAGTCCGAGCGCTTCAGCCTGATCATGCGTCATGCCAAGCGCCCCGCCCTCCATGAATGGCATCACGTCGCGCTCTTCCGTCGCCACGCAGACTGCCGCGCTTGGCGAGCTGGCATAACCGCGCAGCGCGTCCCTCAGCGCGTCCGCAAACGGTTTGACAGCGCGTCCAACAGCCTGGCTCACCGTCCTTCGCTCGTCGAAGCTACCGAGCGCCTTCCGCACAACCTCCCTATAGCTATCCACCCCCCAGCGCACCGCGACGCTCAACTTATGAAAACCCCGCTGCGCGCATAACTCGTTCACTAGCGCATCGCGCTGCTCGGCCTCAACCTCAAAGTCGATGTCGGGCGGCCGCCGCCGCGCCTTGCTCAGAAAGCGCTCGAAGCGCAGTCCAAGCGCGATTGGCTCAACCGAGGATATCCCCAGCGCATATAGCACCGCGCTTCCCGCTGCGCTGCCTCGCACGTTCGTGCGAATGCCAGAGCGCGCGCAGCGCTGCGCGATCTCCAAGGCCGTCAATATCCGCGCCGATTCCCCGCACTCCTCGATGACCTCCAGTTCCTCTCGCAGGCGCTCCCTCACCTCCTGGCCTTGCGCGACGTACAGCGCGCGCGTCGCATTTGCTGGCAGAAATCTTCGCAGGTCCTTGCCCAGCGCACTGTCAAACAGCGAGCGCTTGGGCAACAACGTCAAGCCATATCGCAACTCCATCCCAGCCGCGCACAAGCACGTCAAGACCTGACCGGAGATCCCCCAGCGCTTCGCTCCAGGCGCGAAATACTCCGCAAGCGGGACGATCATTCGCGCGTTCCTGCGATAAAGCTCTGCCACCCAAGCCGGCAGGAGCGCTTGGCGATGTGCTTCCTGCATCGCCGCTATCCAGCGCTCGCATAGCCATTCACCGAACCCGCGCAGGCGCTCATAAGCGTCCGCCAATCCCTCGCTCAGCGCGATCTCCCCGACGCGCGCGACAGCACTGTCAGTGTTGTCGTAGAAGAACTCCCCAAGTTCATAGTAGTTCGCCGGATGCGGCGCGGCGAACAGCCCGCCAGGGCGCGACCTCGCCATCAACAGCAGGTCAAGCGACTTGCCGAGATCGTCGCGATAACGTCCGTCGCTCGCCAAGAAGAACGGCAACCCGTGCCGGGCCGCGATCTCCTGAAGCTGCACAAGCAAGACATCCTCGCGGTATTCAAACGGCAGGTTGTTCTTGTTGAGCTCGATATATAACCACTTGAAGGTCCCCTTCAGGCGATCGACATAGTCCCCGATGACCTTGTGCGAGGCGTTCCCGAGCAACAGGCCAACCAGCCGCCCGCCGTTTCCGCCGGTCGTGACCAAGAAATCCTCCTGATATGGCGCTATCTCTCGTATCCCGACGCCCTTTCCTGCATGGAAAATCCCTTGTAAGATGCGCCACGCACGAACGGTCATAGGGTATGCGCAGAGCTGGTAATCGCCGTCGCGCAGCGGGAAGGCTATCGCCGGCAAAAGCCCCCGGTCACGGCAGGCGAGGACGAATTCCAGCAGCGCCGGCGTCCCGCGCTCGAAGAACGCCCCGACCATCGGCGCGCCGTCGCGATGAGCTACCTCGACCAAGACCGAGGCAGGATCAGCGTATCCATGCTCGATAGGACCAACGAAGTTCTTTAGACTGATATATTTTTTCATAAAATTTTGAATATATTTTATATGATTTTCATGACTATGATTTGATTTTTGTTATTATAGCCGCGATCCAAGCGCTTGCACATCGGCGCTCATTGAATGCATGCGCTCAGCGCGTGAGCTGTCGCAGCACAACTCAGCAGCAATCGCTCAGTCATGCTCCCTATGCCGACGTTGATTGAAAGAGGATACAAGGCATGGATGTGACGTGTCGCGTGAAGGTTGATTGAGCATTATTGTCATGAGCAAGTAGGTGATGGATGCAGAGGGTATTCGCCGCATGGTGTGTAGGGGCGTCGCGTGGTGAACTTCTCAATGGTTGACATAGTGATGTGATGTGATGTGTGTATGGCGCGCAGCCGGGCAGGAGGGAACGAGGGTGGCTGGTGTGCGAGCGACGGAGCGCCCTGCGCTTGGGTTAGCATTGCCCACAAGTTAGAAAAGCTTCCAGATACGAGCGCGTTGGGCATAATGAAACGCGAGCTTGGATTTACAAAGGCGCTTTTCTTTATATCAGTCCCTCGCCCCAGCGCGAAACATCCAAAATCCCGGGAGTCCCGCGACGCCACGCATACCCAACCCCGTTGTCATGCTGAGCGAAGCATCTCAAATCCCGCTGCGCAGCGCTTCAGCCCGGCGCGCTTCGCGAAGCGCCTCAGCAGCGCTGCGGCAGCCTGGCAATTGATGCATCGTATGCTCGCCAATTCCCCGAGCACTTATACTAAGCTGCGCTTAGCGGGAAGGACCTCGCTTCCCAGTATGATGCAGATGGCGCGGGTGGAATGATGATGATCCCGATAGAGGGGTTGAAAGGAAGAAGGAAAAGAAAGCAAGTGGATAGCTGGCCGGCATGTCAGGCTGGAACAGCAGTTATCCCGATTGGGGAATTGTAAGAACACGGCAGCTCTATCATTCCCTAAACACGCCGCCTGCTTGTTTCTAACCTACTCCCCCAATACTGCAAGCTAAACCACAAGAAGGAGGATCAAACGATGACAGAACTTGTTCGCAGATCGCGGAACCTAGCCGGCGAGATGGTAGCGCTGAGCGAGATGATGGACCAGCTGATGCGCAACGCCTTCGTCAACCCAGCACGCTGGTTTGAGGCTCTCAATATGCCAGCGCTAGACGTCATGGAAACGCCAGAGGAGTTCACGGTCAAGATGGCCTTGCCAGGCTGGAAACCAGAGGACGTCGAAGTGACGGTGGAAAACGGCGTGCTCACCCTGCGCGGCGAGTGGAAACAAGCGGAAGAGCACAGGGATGACAAAAGTCGCTGGCTGCAGCGCGAGATCCGCTATAGCTCGTTCGAACGCAGCATCCATCTGCCAACCGAGGTCGAGGCAGATAAGGCCACGGCCATGTTCGAAAACGGCATGCTCACGTTGACTATCCCAAAGGCAGAGGTGATAAAGCCCAAGCAGATCAAGATCGCCGTCAAGTGAGCGGAAGAGCCCAGCAATAACGCGCCAGGAGCCGGTGATATGCCGGCTCCGGCTTTTTCCAGCCGGCGCCGCAACCTAGAACAAACAAGGACGCGCTGCGCGCTATGCGACATCCGCACGGTTTACATCAGCAAAGCATACGCAGCACGACAACCGCCAACGCACACAACGACTCCATCGGCAGCAATAAGCACAGGACCAGTCGCTCTGCGCTGCCCTCTCCCTTGAAATGCCCCGCCAATTCCCCTATCAAGCCGAACTTCCATTTCTCAGCAGAACTTCCACGATAGCGTTCAAATGCCTTCCTAACGTTACGCGACTTCGGATTATCTGTGCTCACCTCTGGCAATGTTTGCCCCAGGCTCGCGCTCCTTCGGAGACAAGGGATACCTATCGCCGTGACGAATTCATTCAATGTGCGGTTGATCGCCAGCATTGGCGCTAACATCGCTCATGCCGCTGCTAACTGCCGCGCAGACGAGCAATTGACCAGCGCTTCGCAGACGCGGCCCCCTCAACTTTGTGGTTCACGTAGCGTAGGCCATCGCTCAATCGAGCTGTCTCATCCGAACTGACGTTCACGTTAGCTTTGATTTACATAACTCAGTGATTCTTGCGCGGAGAACGCATTTCTAGCCGCATAGCAGAAGAACTCCTAAGAAATCGCATGCATCAACCCAGGTGAGAGAACCATGTACCACGTACAAATTGACTCAGTAGTTTTATTACTTTCTGTCGCCGCGAGAACTGCGATATGTGTAAATCTCCGCGCCTCCGCGCGAGTTAAGTTTAATCCGAACTCACATTAAATGAGTGGTTAAAGAAAGAGATAGTTTTTGTTTGAATGCCTTCCTAGGATCGACCAGGGTGACGCGCATCTAACGAGTTAGGCCGCCTCATGTGCGCAATGGATGGCCAGCGCTAAGCGCAGTTGTTACAATTTATATATGAGCGAATTTCCGAATGAACTGCGCTGCGATCATCTGATCCTTCTCGTTGACGATGATCCCCTGCTAAACGCGATATCCGCGAAGCTGCTGCTCAAACCCGGCGGACGCATTACCTTGATCTACAGCGAACATTCCATGCAACCGGCGGAACGGCTGGAGCACTGGTTGCATCAAAACCTCACAAGCGCTGTCATCGAGCCGGTCCAAGCACAATTGTGCATCCTTGAACACACCCCAGCTTCGATCTACTATCGGCTAGATAACGCGCTCACCCAAGGTACGGGCAACATCATCTGCCTCAACTACAGCAACGATGGCATGAGATCCATTGCCTGCCATGCCTATCGCGCCGTTGAACAATGGGTAAAAATACACAAATACGACGTCAAGCCCATCTTTTCCTATTTGGATGCGCGCAAGCATTGCTTGTTCTTTGACCCGCCCTATGAAGAACAAATTTATATCGGAGATAAGCTAACACTGAGCCTAGAGGACATGCTTTACCTGCGCGGCATAGCGCTGGTGGAGGCAGGGTCATCGCCTCACCTCTTCCTGCCCAAGACGGCACGCGCTATCGCTGCTGACTACTCTCAACGCCACAGAGCTAGGGTATCCGTTTATCAACGCTGGAAAGAAAAGGAACTGTATCCAAAGTGCTACATGGACAAAGCAGGCTTGTGGCGTCGTAAATCCGACTTGAGAAAAATCCGGCTCGCATGGCCGGAAGACAAGGCAATCGCCGCTGCGCTACAGGAGGAAACCGGACAGCATGGTCAGGCTGAGTTGGATATCGAGGCTGCACAACACGCTGCTGGCTTCAGCGATCCCAGAGACTTCTGTCGATGGCTGGATACTTTTTGGCTGGAGAGCTGCGTGATACAGGCGCTGCAAAGCCTGCCGGACTCCTTGCGCCCCCATCAAATCATCCAAGGCGCTAAGGTTGATCTGCATCGTAACGATGTCTCCCTCGACCTGGTAGCAATCCGCGGCTATCAGCTCTTCAGCTTTAGTTTCAACAGCGCGGTCGGCACAGACGCACAGGCGCAGAACGCGCTTAAACTCAATCTGTTTGAGCATTTCATGCGCACCCGGCAAATCGGCGGCTGGCTTGCTTGCGCAGCGCTGGTCTGCGTCAACGAGGATTCTGATAGATTGCAGGACGCGGCTTACAAGCAAATTGACCCATACGGCAGCGCGCGTGTCTTCGGCCTCCCACACTTGGAAGAGCTACGTGCAGCGATAGGGTACTGGTTCGAAAACCAGCCTCGTGCGAGACCAAGCAAGATGCTGTCCGTCGCCTATTAGCAACTGATAGCACGCCCTCACTGTCTCGCTTCTAATGAGTTAAGCAAATTTCCCTCAGTGAGGGCTGTTGATGTCCCCAGCAGCAATCGTGAGCTGCGCCGCGCATCGCGCTGGTTGTGTGAGCTCAGATGAGCGCAACTGGTATCGCCGTCGGGCTGGGCGTTGATGGATAGACTGAGAGGGTGATGGTTGGCGGCGCTTTCAGATTTTTTATTAACATAAGTTCGGATTAACTTCAGCTTCCGCCCCTCGTGCAGAGGAGCGGAGATTTCGCAGTTCTCGCGGCGAGAGATCAGTCAACTTGTGCGTGGTGCATGGTTCGCTCACCTGGGTTGATGTAGTAGGCAAAACTAGCATTCCCCCCTTCTATGCCGGTACTGCGTTCTCCGCGTGAGACTCACTGAGTGATGTAAACTGACGCTCATTAACATGAGGGCCATTCCACATTTGTGAGGCGACAAGCCCAGCAGCGCTAGGCTGTCTCAGCTGTTCAATCGCCGGTGGCGTGGTATAATATCCCGCGTTACACGATGTCACATTTGGTCAGGAGTTTTTTACTATGTTTCAAGTGATTGTGCTCGCTGGCTACGTTGTCAGCGACCCGGTGATGCACTACCGCCCAGATGGTATCGCTGTGACTAACTTCAGAATGGTCACCCAGTATACAGCCCAAGCCGGGATGCAGCGCACGATGCGACATAATTATTTCGACGTGCAATGCCTCGATCGAGAGGCGCAGGTCTGCTACGAGCATCTACGGCGGAATGATCTTGTTGTCGTCCTCGGCGTATTGAAGGGGAACGTCCTCCCCAGACGATCTTCGGAGGGCGAAACAAGCCCCGTCTTCCAAGTGCTCGCCAAACAAGTTATCTTCCTAAAGCAGCTCCAGAGGGCACGTCCAACCGAGGACAGCGAGGCAGCCATCCCGGAAACTGATGAGTACGTTGCGATGGACACGGCCGAGGATAGATGAGCTGGTGCCCGGAAGAGGATCGCTTGCTCGTCGAGGCCTTT
>JAGHYX010000111.1 GCA_017743375.1 Chloroflexota bacterium | reverse complement strand
CCTCCAAACCGCCCGCGCGCTCGGCGTGCGCTGGATCAAGCAGCAGGTGCGCTGGGGCGACATGGACGACGGGAACGGCAGGGTGGATTGGCGCTGCCTGGACGAGGTGGTGCCGACAGCCGCCAGGATGGGCTTCCGCATCCTGCTCAGCGTGGTCACCGCCCCCGCCGCGCTGCGCATCATCGGCACAACACAGGGGCCGCCCGACGAGTTGACCAAGTGGGGGGAGTTCCTCAGTGCGCTGATGACGCGCTACGCCGGCCAGGTGCACGCGCTGGAGGCGTGGAACGAGCCCAACCTGAGCGCGGAGTGGGACGACTACATTGACCCAATCCGCTACCAGGTGCTGCTGGCGGTCGCGTACGGCGTGGTCAAGTACCACGACCCGAGCGTGATGGTGATCAGCGCCGGGCTCGCGCCGACAGCGGAGGGCGGGCGCTGGGCGCACATGGACGACCGCGCCTTCCTCGCGCGACTGATCGAGGCCAACGGGCTGCGCTACGCCGACTGCGTCGGGGCGCACGCCAACGGGCCGCCGGGGGAGGGCGAGCTGCCGGCGGTGCTGGCGCGCTACGCCGAGCTACTGGCGCGCGAGGCGCTGCCGGACGAGAGGCGCCCGCTGTGCTTCACCGAGTTCGGCTACTCCGTGCCCGTCCAGGGCCGCACGCCGGAGGGCTTCGCCTGGGCGATGGGGCACACCCCGCAGGGACAGGCGGAGGCGATTGTGCGCTACATGCGCGCCGCGCGCGAGAGCGGTCAGGTCAAGCTCGCCATCATCTTCAATCTGAACTACGACGACGGGGTGACGCCCAACAGCATCGCCGCGCTGGTGCGGCAGGACTACACCAGCCCGGCGCTGGTGGCCATCGCGCGCGAGCTGGGACGGCATCCGTAGTTTTGTGTTAAAGTAAATACAGGCGATTCGTCCTCACTCCCTCGCGCGCGGGCCATTCAACCCCGCCCACCCGCGCGCAGGGCAAGTTGAAGGGCGGGGAGAAGGAGATGGTATGAGCGTAGTACTCTTGGAGAGGGATGGCCGCCTCGGCCAGGCCGTAGAAGCCGTTCTACGGCTTAACCTGAATCGCGCCAATGAATGGTGGTGGAAGAATGCCGCCCACATCCCGTTGGCGGACTGGCCGTCATACCGGGACGGCCAGATCAGGGAGATTTTTGACTCTCTTGAGTGGCTCCCAATTTGGGAGCTGCCGGACGGCGAGTACGTCGTCCGGCAGGGGATGGGCAAGACGGTCGCCCTCAAGGAGGGCGACCGCATCAGGTTCTACGACATCTCGGCGCGCCTGCGCCGATACGACTTAGAGGAGATTTGGCGACGGGGCGAGCCATGCCCGTACGCCTATAACCCCGCTCAAATCGCGGAAATGTGGGACGAGCGCGTCCGGGAGTGGCGCCTCCTAGCCATCCAGCAACACGCCCCGGACGACTGCGTGCGAACCTGGCCACCCGAAGACCAAGAGGCGGTGCGCCGGGCCTTCGAGCTGGCCCGCCAGGAGCGCTGGACCGAAGCGCTCGAAGTCGCCCAGGACATCATCGGCCTGGGGAGCTATCTCTCCAGGTTGTGCGGGGTAGGGCGATGAGGGTGATCGCCGAGAGCGGCGGCCTGGCGTGGGGCGACATGGACGACGAGCTGGACGCCGTCCCGCTGGCGGGGAAGCTCGGGGGGATCGATAAGCCGACGGGCGTCCTGCGCGTCGCACTGTATCCGCGCGGCGTGCCGGATCAGGAGTTGCCACCGTGGGCAGACCACCGCCTCCGCGTCCGCGCCCGCCGCCCGACAATCATGCTGTTCGACGGCAATTCGCGTTCCTTCCGCCTGAGGTGGCCGCGCGAGCGCTCGCCCCTCGAAGCGCTGGAGCGCATCTGCGCGATCGAGCGCCGCTCAGGCAGCCCCCCGCCGGCCTGGGCCGTCACCGCGCTCTACTTCGCCGGAAGAGCGATGATGGCAGGCGTGGAGGAGGATTGGCGCGTGGGCGGGAGCGCCAACGCCGCCGTCGTCATCGCCCAGAGCCTGAAGTCCGGTCAGCCGCTGCCCGGCAATCCCAGCGACGAGCAAATCCGCGAGATCGCCCGGCAGATGCTGACGGCGAAGAAGGGCGAGCCGCCGATTGCGCCGAGTGACCCGTGGGCGACCGCGAGGCTGGTGTGGCAGATGGGGGAGCTGGCCTGGAGCAGCGAGATGGCCGAGGCCATCGTCCGGTTCTACGACGCCCAGGAGGATTTGTGGAGCGCGGCCATGAGCGTGGCGCTGTCATGGGCGCTGCTGCATCAGCCGCGGCTGATAGAGCCGCTGGAGGGCGGCTGGAGATACAAGCCCGAGATCGGGCTGGTCATCATGCGCTTCTGGCTGCAGCGCCTGGTCTTGCGCGAGGCGGTGCTGGCCGAGGCCCAGGCGCTGTACGTCCCCTGGCAGGTGCGCGAGACGTGGCGGGTGGCAATTGACCCGCCAAAGGCGCTGCCGGATGCGGGGCTGGCGCTGGCGTACGCGCGGCGCCTGATCGCCGAAGGCGAGGCGGGGAGGCGCTACAGCGAGCACGGCATCTACGACGCCGAGCTGCCGCCAGCTCTGCCCCTGGCTACCTGGGGGGTGAAGCGGCTGCGCTGGGTGTGCCTGCGGACCGGGTACTGGTGGGTGAGCCTGCTAGACGAGGCGGGCGAGAGCATCGGTGCGTTCCGCTGGCGCGGCGCGCAGACATCGCTAAACGAGATGTCGCTGGTGATCCCCAACTGGATGGCGCCCTACGTGCACCTGGCCGTCGCCGCGCTGTGGCACGACCTGGTGGTGGCGGGTGAGGACGTGTTCGTCCCGGTCGGCAGGGGGCGGGGTGGGGGAGAGCACAAGGCCAGGGAAGCCGCGGCGCACGCCGAGCGGGTGTTGCGGCTGCCGCGGGCGCGCCGAATCCCGCTCGGCGAAGTCTGGCCGCAGGAGATCGAGGCGCGCGCCTGGGGCGGCGACGAGGATCGCCGGACGCTGGAGGCGCGCCGGCGCGCGATGCACGCGGTGCGCGGGCACTACCGGCGGCTGGCGGAAGGCTGGCGGGCGCACGAGGCCGGTGTCCGCGCCGAGAGCTACGGCATGCCGCCGCCGCCCGAAGGCTACACCTTCGTCGCCCCACACGTGCGCGGGGGGGAGCGCCGTGGGGCGGACGAAGCGACGCTGGCGGTGGCCAGGCGACGGGTGCAGGCGCGCGGGCTGGAAGCGCTGGCCGCAGCGCTGGGGTGACCAATCGCATTAGTGCTAAAATACGACAGCGATGGCCAGACCCAGGAAGACTAAGGAGACAAAACGGCAGATGTCGGCTGTTTACCTGACGCCATCTGAGCTTGAGCTGGTGCGCGAAGCAGCGCGCCAATCCCGGATGGCGTTCTCGCAATTCGTGCGAGACGCGGCGCTGGCGGCATCCCGCCGGCGACTTTCCGAGAAGGGGAAGGTGTAAAAAAACGTGAAGCACGGGGGGGAATCCCGTGCCTCACTGTTCATACGCGCACGCGGATTTTACACCACCCCTCAGTGCCAGCCACGCGCGCCGGTCAAGCGCGCGACGCTTGATCTCACGCAACAGGAGGTAGGCATGGAAAAAAGAAAGGCCCGGACGCCGCAACTCATGGACAGGGGAACGGCCTCCGGGGACACCACCAAGGACGGGGGAGGAGGTGCGCCGTGATTATATCACACTGGCGCGCCGACGAACGCGCGCTCGGCCTGCTGCGCCACCTGTGGCGCGGCGGCTGGGGACATCTGTGGCAACGACCGGGCAAGAGCTACTGGATTAATCCCCAGGAGCTAGGGCACGCCCTGGCGCGCCTGGATGACCGCTGGGCGACCGATGCCTACTTCGGCGTGCACCCGGCGGCGAGCGCGAAGGGCGCGCACGAGCGCGCGCGGGCCGAGGACATCGTGGCTGCGAGCGCGCTGTTCGCCGACTTTGACGCTGACGACCGAGACCCTCAAACGCTGCTGGCGCGGATCGAGGCGATTCAGCCCGCGCCGTCGGTGATCGTCGCCAGCGGCGGCGGCTATCACGCCTACTGGCTTTTGGCCGAGCCGGTCGCGCTGGCCGACGAAGCGGCCCGCGCGGACTGGGCGGCGATTCAGCGCTGGTGGGTGCGCCATGTCGGGGCCGACCCCGCGGCCTGCGACCTGGCGCGGCTGCTGCGCGTGCCGGGGACGATGAACGGCAAATACGACCCGCCGCGGCCCGTGCAATTCGTCCGCTGCGACCTGGGCGCGCTCCACGACAACGCCGAGCTGCTGCGCCTGATCGCCGACGCGCGGGCAGCCGAGCTGGATGCGCAGGAGCGCGGGCGAAAGCGGGAGGGAGAAGCGGGGGAGGGACCAATCGCGCGCTACAACCGCGAGACCGACATCCGCGATGCTCTGCGCGAGTTCGGATACACCGTGGTGGGCGAGCGCTACTTCGTGCGCCCGGGCAAAGACCCGCGGCAAGGGGTCAGCGGCACGATCGACGTCCTGCGCAACCGCGCCTACACGTTCAGCACCCACGACCCGGCCTACGACCCGGCAGACACGTCGCCCAGCGGGGCGGGCTGCACGCTGCGCCCGTTCGATCTGTTGTGCCGGCTGCGCTTCGGCGGCGACGTCAAGGCCGCGGTGCGCTGGCTGATTGAAAGCGGGCGGGTGAGCATGAACGGGCATGTGCCCAGGCAAGAGGCGAAGGTCGAGGCAGAGGAGGAGGCTCGGCCCCAGCCGCTCAAGTTGGCGCAACTGGGGGCGGCGTTGGCGCACCAGCCGGCCACAGACGAGCAGGAGCTGCACGAGGCACGGGCCGGGGAGTTGCTGGCGCAGAACTTCGGCGCGCGGCTGCGCTATGCGCCCGGGCGGGGCTGGCTGGCCTGGGACGGCAGGCGCTGGCGCGAGGACGCCGACGAACGCGAGGCGGCGGCCTGCGCATGGCAGGTGGGCGGGGCGTACCTGGCGCGCGCGTTACAGGCGAGCAGGCCGCTGGACAAGCAGTTCCTGGGCTTCGGCAAGCGGGTCCTGAGCGCGCAGGGGACGCGCGCCGTGCTGGAGCAGGGCAGGAAATACGCGCCCATCGCGGCGTACGATGACGATTTCGACCGCGACCCGTGGGTACTAAACACGCCATCGGGCATCGTTGACCTGCGGACGGGTGAGCTGCGCCCACACGACCCGGCAGCCATGCTGACCCGCGTCACGCGCGCGCCATACGACCCGCAGGCCGAGGCCCCGCGCTGGCGGCAGTTCCTGCTCGAGGTCTTCGGGGGCGACGCTGAGGTGGTGGCGTTCGTCCGGCGCTGGCTGGGCTATTGCTTGACCGGTGACATGCGCGAGCAGCGCTACGTGGTGGCGTGGGGCGCGGGGGCGAACGGCAAGAGCACGCTGTTCGACGCGGTGCGGCATGTGATGGGGGATTACGCGACCGACATCCCGACCGACGCGCTGGCGATGCGGCGAAGCGCGGGACAGGCCAACCCCGACATCGCCAAACTCCCAGGCGTGCGGCTGGCGGTCGCGCCGGAGTGGGACGAGGCGGTGCGCGCCGACGAGACCCTGTTGAAGAGCATTACGGGGGGCGATCCGATCACGGCCCGTTACCTGTTCCGCAACCCGTTCACCTTCAGGCCGTGCTGCAAGATCGTCATCTTCGGCAACGCGAAGCCGGCGCTGCGGGGGACGGATACGGGCACATGGCGACGGCCTATCCTGCTGCCGTTTACGCAGCAGTTCTCCGGCACGCGGGCGGACAAGGAGCTGCCGCAGAAGCTGCAGGGCGAAGCCGCGGGCATCCTGGCCGACCTGGTGCGGGGCTGCCTGGAATGGCAGCGTGAGGGTTTGCGGGTGCCGGCCTCGCTCGAGGAGGCCACGAGGGAATGGCGGGAGGAGAACGATGACGTGCAGCAGTTTATCGCTGCGTGCTGCGTTAGACACCCGCAGGCGCGCGCGACGGTGGGCGCGCTGCACGCAGCCTACAAAGAGTGGGGCGGGACAATCCGGACGCCGAAGGCGTTTGGCGCGGCGCTGCGGGAGCGGGGCTTCACAAGCGCCAGGGTGGAGGGGCGCTACGTGGTGATGGGGCTGGGCCTACAGGAGACGCGGTGACATGGTGACGTCCGGTGACTTAGTTTCATTAAAAGCTATAGGGCACACATATATGGAAAAGCTTGGAACCAAGTCACCGAAAGTCACCATGTCACCGCCCTGGGAGGCGCGTGATGGAAAACCGCCGGCGGGTGAGCGACCTGTTCCCATTATGATTGTGAGTGTAAATAAAGAAGTAATGTATTGTAACATGATGCTTTTTACTCAACCGGAAGGGGAGATGGGGGGAGGAATGTGAAGGTACGAACATCGTGAACGTTTCCGCGCTGCACCGGAAGCAAATGGTGGCAAAAAGGGCACCAATTTGCCCCCGATTCCGCGCTGCACCGGAAACAAACGGTGGCAAAAAGCGCACCGCCACGACGTTCACAGTGCGGGAATCGTGTGCGATGGCGCGCGTGGGCAAGGCGCCGGCGCGCGGATAGTGGGGAGAACGCGAAGCGTTCCCGGCTGCTGGCCCACCTGCTGTTGGCCCCGCGCCTACTAGTGATAATCCATATTATCGCTAGTGAAAGACCGATAAAATGCCCGACACCCCCGCACTGCGCCTCGGCAGCCTGCCTGACCCCCCAGCAGCCATGCCGTCCTCATCGGGCGCGCTGTGCCGGCGGCGACCCGCCGGCGTAAGTAAGCAGCGCACGAGAAGCACCTGGTGCGCCTGTCCTCCCCCTCCGATTGTGTTACAATTAATACAAAGGAGGGAGAAATGGCTGAGCAACCCTTTGCTGAGTTCGTGATAGAAAGCTCGCGTATTGAACTTAGTCGTGAAATTTACATTAACTGTGACATCGCCAACCCCGGCGCGGTCTACGCCGCCCTCGGTTTGCTTGCCTTGGTCGGCAGCCGCAACGACGGCGTGCGCGCGGCCTTTTGCCCTGACGCGATACAGTTCCGGGCCAACGGCGAGTGCTGCTTGTCCAGGGCCTTACTCTCCGTCCTGAGGGACCTCGCAGAGGCCGACCTGATCGCGCGCGACGGCCAAATCGTCGCCCTCTCCCCGCGGCTTGACGACGCCCCGCCCGACACCCCGCGCTTCGTGTTCACCGCCTGGCGCGGTGGGAAGGGCCTGCGCACCTGGCGCGCCTGCCAGCGCGCCATCCCAGATGTCCTCGACGGTGGGCTGAAAAACGCGCTCATGGCGCAAGCTCCCCTGACCGACGAGCGCGGGCGCTGGGTCGCCCCACCCTGCCGCGACGCGCGCCTGTCACGGTGGACAGACCGGGACTTGGGCTATGATCGCCGCCGAGCCAGACCCAGCGGCGCCCCTGTCCTGGAGCTCCTCGCCGTCATCGGCCTGGAGCACTTCCCGCCGAAGACGGACGGGTGCGGCGGTCGGCGCTACGCCATCTGGCATCGCCCGATGAGCTACCGCGAGGCGCGCGCCCGCTTCCTGCTGTGGTCACGCCACGGCGACGAGCGGGCGTTCGAGGGCGACGCCGACACCTGGCGCTTCCGCCTCGTCCCGGAAGCCGGCCTGAAGGGCGCCTGGGGCTGGGCGACTAAGCAATAGCACTTCGCTCGACGTCGCAGCGCTGCCCCCACCGCGCTCCAAGCAGTGGGGGCAGCTAATCAGGACACAAGGATGATGCTCCCCGACCGCCCTCGCCCACCCTGGCGCGACTACCTC